>JBDTRB010000022.1:0-36363 GCA_039931865.1 Acidobacteriota bacterium
AGCATCGCCTTCGTCGCGTCGCCTCCCAGCCGGCCCCGCGGCGCTCGCAACGCCAGCCCACACCCTTTTTCCACGGGCTGCTAGGAGAAGGCCGCGGCGGCCGTCGGAGGCGGCGCCCTCCGCGCTAAAGGCCGGAGGGAATGCCGGCCAGGAGCGCTTCGAGGTTCAGGGCGAGGAGCGACAGAAGCATCGCGGCGAGCGTCACGGGCACCCCGACGCGGATGTAAAGCGAGTAAGGAATCCGGACGCCCTTGTCGCGCAGGATCCGGAACCACATCAGCGCCGCAAGCGACCCGATCGGAAGCATCTTGGGACCGAGATCGCCCCCGATCAGCGCCGCAAAAGCCAGAAGCCGCTTCTCGCCCCCTCCGAGCGAAAATCCCTGAATGACCCAGGCCATCATGTCGGCCGTCGGATGGTTGTTGATGATCGCCGATGCGGTTCCCGCCACGAGCCCCGCGGACAGGCGCATGCGCGCCAGATCGCCGCCCGAGAGCTGCTGGATGAGGTCGCCCAGGTCCCGCGTCACGCCCGCCTGCCGGAGGCCCAGCCCGACGATGAACATCCCGCACAGGAAGATCAGCACGTCCCACCCGATCCCCGTGACGATCGGTTTCAACCCCTCCCGCGAGCCGCCCGCCTGCACCAGGAT
This sequence comes from Acidobacteriota bacterium, assembly GCA_039931865.1. GTDB lineage: Bacteria > Acidobacteriota > Thermoanaerobaculia > UBA5066 > Gp7-AA6 > JALYUA01. The sequence goes on from JBDTRB010000022.1 coordinate 653, forward strand.
GAGAAGGACGGCGCCTGCCGCGGCGATCGACCAGGTGGGGGCGCCGATGACGGAGCCGGCAAAGAACCCGAGGAGCGTGATCGCGAGCACGACCGCGCAGAGAACCTGCATGCGAGAGGGGGCCGCTCTCCCGCGCGGAGCCATAGGATGGAAGGTCTTCGGAATGGACGCACCGAAGAAGAGCCAGAGTCCCCCGAAGCTGACCGCGATCGAGACGAGCGCCGGCGCGATCATCCAGCGGGCATATTCCACGAACCCGATGTGGAAGATGCTCGCGACGACGATGTTGATGGGATTCGCGATCACCAGGCCGCCGACCAGATTCGCGATGTAGAGGACCGCGAAATAGAAGGGAAGCTTGTTCTCGGGAGTCCAGCGGCCGTCGGAGATCCGCTCCACGAGATGAAAGACGAGCGGCGTGAAGATCAGCACCGCGGCGTCGTTGGTGAAGACGGTCCCGAGCAGCGTGCCGGTCAGGAAGAGCAGCGAAAAGAGCACCCGGCCGCGGCCGCGGGCGCGCCGAGCGAGAAAGTCCGCGAGCTCGCCGAACAGGCCGGCACGGTCGGCGACCAGTGTGATCACCATCAGGCTCACGATCGTGACCACCGGGATGAGGAGGAGCCGGGCCGCGGTCAGGAGAATTTCAGGCGGCGCGATCCCGAGAAGGATCGTGAGAGCGGCGCCGATCAGGCCCGCCTGCGCGTGGTGGATCCGGAACCGCCCGATGCGCGGCTGCCCGAGCGACAGACCGACGGTCAGCGCCAGGACGGAAAAGGCGAACATGGGTTGTGGGTGCATCGCGCTCCGGTATTCAGGCGAATCTTATCCAAACACCCCTGACTTCGAGAGAGACTGGAACGGGCGGTCACCCCGGACACGAGAGGCGCCACCGGTGTGCCGCAGGATCCGAGGCCACGCCGTGCAGACGGCTCCGGGAAGCGCGCGTCGGCGCGACGCACCTCGATCTACCGGTTTCCGCGGCCGCGGACCTCCCGGTCCCATGCCGACATCCACGCCGCGCCCTCGCGCTCCAGGAGAGCCCAGTCGAGCCGCGCGGGCACGAGTTTCTGCTGGACGTCCCGGGCCCACGCGGGAAGCTCCGCGGAGGGAATGTCCGTGCGCGCCGGCAGCCGGTACGCCTTGTCGGCCGCGAGGCGCTGGGCCTCCGGGCTTCCGACCCATTCGAGAAACGCCTTCGCCTGCGCGGGATGTCTGGCCCCCGCCACGATCCCGATTGCGTCGTCGATCACGGCAGTCCCGCTGGTCGGAAAGACGTACGCGAGGTCCCGGCTGTGCGTCATCTCGAGGAGAACGTCCGGGAGGTCCCAGACGGTCACCAGTCCCTCCCGGCGCGCGATGCGCTGGACCAGGATCGACGCGTTCATCTCGTACGACTTCGTCTGGGCGTCGAGCCGCTTCAGCCACTCGAATCCCTGCGCCGGCGAGCCGTTCTTTTCGATCGAGCGGGCGAGAATCAGCCCGAAGATCGCGCGCATCGTGCCGGAGGCGAGCGGGTACCGGATGATGATCTTGCCCTTCCACCTGGGATTGAGCAGATCGTCCCAGTCCTTCGGCGCGTCGGCGGCGGAGACCGCGGAGGAGTTGTAGACGATCACGGCAGGTGTGCGGTACACGCCGAAGTACAGGTCGCGCGAGTCGCGAGCCTCGGGAGGGATCGCGGCGGCCCAGGTCGGCCGATAAGGCTGCAGCAGCGCCTCGCGCGCCCCGCGGTAAAAGATCGTGTCGGGCCCTCCGAACCACAGGTCCGCCTGTGGGTTCGCCTTCTCCGACCTCACCCGGTCGTACACCTCCTGCGAGCCCATGTCGAGCCAGCGCACGTCGATCTCCGGGTGAGCCTTCTCATAGGTCCGCTCGAGCAGTCCAAGGAGGTCGCGGCCGTGCGGCGAGTAAAGAACGAGCGGAGTCCGCTTGTCGCGGCTGCAGCCGGCAAAGAGCGCAAGGACGAGAAGCAGGGGCGGCACGGCGTGCGCGCGGCGGACGGGCACGGGTACGGGACGCCCGTCAGCGCGCATCCGGTCCCCGCCAGGCGAGCAGGTTTGCGAAGAGCCGGTATGCGCCCGGGACCCCGGCGGGGAGCTCGCGGAAAAACGCGAGCCCGGTGTAGATGTAGCGGCCCTTTCCGACCCGGGCGGCGAGAAGAGATCCGCGCTGCTCCGGCTCGCCGGGGTCCTGCATCGAGAGAAGGGGCGTGTAGGCGGCGGTCCACGTGTGCGCAAAGTAGATCCCCCGCTCCTGGACCCAGCCCTCCCAGTCCGCCGGGCCGATCGAGTTCGGAGATCGGAAGATCGGGTGCGACGGATCGAGGATCGTCACGGGGGCCGTCTCGTCCGTGACACGGTCGATCGGGCGCGTGATCTCGAGCTTTTCGGGCGCGAAGGCGCCCTCGGTGAAGCCGAGCTGCTGGTACTGCACGATCAGGAGCCCGCCGGCGCGGACCCAGTCGAGGAGCCGCCCATTCGCGTTGGCGAGGGCCGGCTCCGTCTCGTAGGCCCGCACCCCGAGCACGATCGCGTCGAAGCTGGAGAGGCTCCCGTGCTCGAGATCGTTTCCGGAGAGGAGGCGGAGCGGGACCCCGACGGCCAGGAGCGCCTCCGGCACGCGGTCGGACGCCCCGCGCACGTAGCCGATCGCGGAGAGCTTCGGCAGCTTCAGATCGAGGGCCGTGACGGACACGGAGGCTTCCCGCGGGAATGGCGTCGGACGGATGTGCTCGTAGTCAATCGTTCGCACCCCGAGGCGGAACCGCTCGCCGGACGCGAGCACCGCGGCCAGGCTGATGGCGACGCGTCCCGGCCGCGCGCCGCTCGCGGGAGGCTTGAGCTCGAGCTCCACGAACGCGCGGTCCCCCTTTTTCGCGAGCGAGAAGCTCGCCGGCGCGGCCGTCCAGCCGGCGGGCGTCTGCGCCTCGACGCGCCCGGAGACCGGACCCGGAGCGTTCGAGGCGACCGTGACGGAGAATCGGGACGGCGTCCCGGCGCGGGCAATCGGCAGAACGAGGAATGGCGGATCGGCGAAAACTTCTATGCGGGGGACGGCGCGAACGGCGCGCCGGATCTCCCCGTATTCCTCGTCCCGGTAGCGGAAGGTCGCCTCACGCGTGACGGTCACGGGGACCCCCCCGACCTTCAGAGTGACGGAGACGGAGAGCGGAGGAGGCCCGAACGGTTCGCCGCGGACCGCCGGCGGCGCGGAGCTCCAGTCGTACATCGCGCCCCGGAGCGGCGACCGAAGGAAGTAAGGCACGGTCGGGAGAGCGTCGGAAGGCAGCGTGGCGGAGAGCTTCCACTCCGCGAGAGCTCCCGACGCCACCGACTTTCCGGCGGCGGCGGCGGCGGCGGCGGGTACAGTCCAGCCGTCCGGAGAAACGAGAGTCACGGAGTCCGCGGCGATCTCGCCGCCTCCGGCGTTGGAGATCTGAACGGTCACGGAGAGGGTCTCTCCGGGAGTCGCGGTCTCCCGGTCCGCGAGAGCGTCGAGCGCGATCCCCGCGGCGGCGGCGAGGGCGCTTTCGGCGGACGAAATCTTCTCGTCGAGGACCGCCGCTGCCCCGGCGTCGGCGGCGAGGGCCGCGCGCGCGGCGCGAAGGTCGGTCAGGATGGCGGCGACAGCGGGGACAGAATCGGAGAGCGAGGCGGGAGAGAGCCGGGCGCGAGCTTGCCGCGCGAGAGCGGCGATGCGCGACAGACGAGCGGAGAGGTCGCGGCGGCCGGCGGGATCGGCGATGCCCGCGGAGAGCGACGCGAGATCGGAGTCGGTGCCCGCGAAGAGATCACCCGCGTCGCGGCCCGAGCCGCCCTCTAGCCATCCGACGCGCGCCTCGTTTGGTCCGATCGGCTGGAGCGCCCCCGTTCCCTGCGAACGGTGGAGGCTGCGGCTCGCGACCGCGATCTGCTGGAACGAGCGACCGGTCAGCGGCTCGAGCCCCCCGGTCGGCAGCACGAGGGTGGTCTTGTCGCGGTCAAGGAAGCGGGTGGTCTGGTAGAGAGCTGCGGGCTGCCACGCGCGGAGGCCCTCCGCGGCGAGGCCGGGGAAAGCCGCGGGATCACCGGCTGCTTTGAACGCCTCGCGGGCGATGATGCCGGACTCCTGGTGCTGGCCGTGGCCGTCGCGCGGGGTCCCCGAAAAGATCGCGACGACGACCTGGGGACGGAAGCGCCGGATGACGCGGACGGCGTCCTCCATCACGGCGTCCTTCGGCCAGAGGCGAAGCGACTCCGCGATGTTTCGCGAATACCCGAAATCGTACGCGCGCGTGAAAAACTGCCGCGCGCCGTCGAGATGGCGGGCCGCGTTCAGCTCTCCCGTCCGAATCAAACCGAGCCCCACCCCGAGATCGTCGCCGATCAGGTTCTGGCCGCCGTCCCCGCGGGACAGCGACAGGTAGGCCGCCTCTCCTCCCATACCGCGCGAGATGAGCGTCAGGAGCGCCGTGTCCTCGTCGTCGGGGTGTGCGGCGATGATGAGGAGGCGCCGGTTCGTCTCGAGCTTGCGCAGGAGCGGGTCGATGGCGTCGATGCCGCCCGCCGACGCAGGGGGGAGGGCGGTCCCGGGAGGCTCGGCGGCCGGGAGCGCGGACGCGACGAGGGCGAGAGACGCGGCGGCGACCAGGGCGGGCAGGGAGAGACGAGATTTTTTCACGCGCGCGAGTTTATGACGGGAGGCGGAGCAGGGTCCGCCACGCCGGGAGCCCGGCGCGGCGCGGACGATCACTAGGCCGGAAGTGTGCTCAGCGTTTCTTCAGCTTCGATCGGACGATCGGCGCAGAAGCCGCGGCCAGGGCGGCTAAGAGCGCCGCGATGAACTGTGCGCGCTTCTTCCCGTCCATCCGCTGCCATTCCCGGGTGATTCGGTCGATCGTGCTCTTCGAGACGGCACCGGCCTGGCCGATTGCCCGCCGCGCGGACTGGACTCCCTCTCCCGAAAGAGCCGCCAGGCTCGCGCCCGCCTCCGTCGCCCTGTCCGCGAAACCGCGAAGCATGGTCTCGAGGGACAGGCCTCCGGCGACGGCCGCCGCTTGCTTCTTCTTCGGCGCGACGGACTTGCGCTGAGACGGCGTCTTGCGTCGGACAGCCGCCACAGCGGCCACAGCGGCCGGGGAAGGCGCGGAAGCCGCCGGTGCCGATTTCTTCGCCGCCGGGGCCCTGCGGCGCGGCTTCGGAGCGGGTGTGGAGCGTTCTTGCCGGTTGTCGTCTTCCATCATGGCCTCCTCGAAAAAAGCGTGTCGGCAGCGGAAATCCGGGAGCGTCTCTCACTCTCCGGCCGCGGTGAACACCGGCTTGATGTCTACGGGAATGTCGGCGAGGCGCGCGGTGACGGCCGCTATTTCGGGGTTCGACCTGCCGTACCGGTCGAGCAGGCGCTTGCCCCGCTCGAAGTCGCCCGTCGCTTCGATCATCAGAAGCTCGTTGGCGAGTGAGCGAACCGCCTCGCGAAACTTCGCTTTCTTCGTCAGGAAGCGGCCGTTCGCGGCGGGGACGATCGCTCCCTTTTCCCGGAACCAGTTCCACTGAACCGCGGTGCCGCCTCCGTGCGCTTCCTCGAGACCAAAGCGCATCGAGCGGAACATCAGCCCCATGTAGGTTGCTGCGAGCGATTCCTCGTCGAAGGACGTCAGCCATTTCTGGTCGAGTGCGTAGAGGATGTTCCAGAGTCCGACCGTGTCGGCCTTGCACTCCTCGATGGTGGAGTAGATGTTCTTCAACAGGAGTCGCGCCTCGATGCGCTTTCCGTCGGGTCCCGTGATCACGCCGGGGCCGAGGCCGTGCGAGAGCTCGTGGAAGAGGGTGTGGTTGAAATACGGGTCGAACGCGATGAGCCCCGTGAGCGACGGGTCGACGACTCGTTCGGCGACGGGCCGGCCGCTCTGCTGAAACTTCGCTTCCATGACGTTCTTGAGCAGGACCTTCTTCGATCCCTTGGCTTCGCGTACCCTCTCGTCGTTCGGGAGGTTGAACGCGGACGTCTGGACGCCGCGGCGCGCATCGCCCGACGTGAAGGCCTCCTGCACGACGCGGATCGGCGATTCAAACTTCCGGTTGAAGTTCTTGTGCGCCTCAGGGATCGGGAGGTTCCTCTCCATGTCGGGCAAGTGCTGCGCATACACGGCGAGATGCGCGCTCTCCGCCTTGTCCCGCACGGTCACGAAAGATTCGAAGGCGGCCTTGAAGTTGAACAGCGAATCCTCGTAGACCTCGTAAGGGCCGATCGCGATCTCGATGTCGGAGTCGAGGTCCATCCACGCGACGTCCGAAGCGAAGTAGTCGTCGGAAAGGAATGCATCCGCGCGCAGCGAGAGGAACTTTCGCAGCGACGCGTTCCCGGTCGAAGCGGCCGCCGCCCGGAGTTTTTCCGCCGCGCGGGAGAGAGCCGGCTGATAGAACTTCGAATACGGGATGGCGACGAGCCGATCCCCGTCGCGGCGGATGACGGTGAAGAGGCTTTGGAAGCTCTCCTTGTCCTGGGGGTGTGCCGCGACCCACATCTCGAACTCCTCGTGCGTCATGTCGAGAGGGTAAAAACCGGCGCCCTTTGGCTTCGACCGCCGTCCGACGAAGGGCTCGTCGCCCTTCAAACGGTCCCATGGGCCCGCCTGGATGTCGAAATACTCGATCGCGGCCACGGTCAGGCCGCGTTTTTCCCCGCGGACCCGCTCGAGCGCCTGGCGCATCGACGGAACCTCTTCCGACACCTGCCGGGCGAAAATTGCGTCGAGCTCCCGGGACGCGTCGATCAGGAGCTCGAGCGTCCGCGTCTCCCGGTCGTCGAGGAGAGCCCGATCGTACTGGATCCGCGTGGCCGGAAACTGCCGCACCCGGGCAGGTACGTCTGGCGCGATCGCGAGAGAGTCGGCCGCGGCCGGGGCCGCCGGAGCCGCCGGACCGGGCGGTGCCGGGGGCGGGCCGCCGCCCGGGGGCTTCACCGCGCTCCCGCAACCGGAAAGGGCGGCGGAAAGTGACAGAACTGCCCAGAACGGCAGGGCCGGGCCCGATCTCCTTCGCATCGGGCGGAATCTAGCATTCTTTGCACGGCGTAGATTTAGCATGACGCCTGCCGTGGGGATTGACAGGGACCGGATGCTCGGCTGGTATCGGCGCAACCGCCGGCGGTCCGAGGCGCTTTTCTCGATGATCCCGGACTCCGCCTACGTAGAGCGGCCGATCGCGCTCCGGAATCCCATCTGTTTCTACGAGGGGCACATTCCGGCATTCGGCGTGAACACTCTCTGGAAGCGCGCGCTCGGGGAGCCCCCGTTGAACCCGGACTACGAGGTTCTGTTCGAGCGAGGGATCGATCCGGAAGCCGCGCCCGACGCGCCCGCCGTTCAGTGGCCCTCACGCGCGGAAATCGCCGGTTACGCGCGGTCGGTTGACACGGCGCTCGAGGGCGCGCTCACCGGGCGGCCGCTCGAGGTCGAGAGCAATCCGCTGCTTCACCGGGCGCAGGCGGCCTACACCGTACTGGAGCACGAGGTCATGCACCAGGAAACCCTCCACTACATGTGGCGGCGACTTTCCTTCGACAGGAAGATCAAGCCAGCGGACGCGCCCGCCGTGATCGTGGACGGGGGCGCGAAGGAGAGGCCGAAAGCGGTCCGGGTGCCCGCGGGGATCGCGACCCTCGGCGCGGAACCGGAGGAGATCGCGTTCGGATGGGACAACGAGTTTCCCTCCCATCGTGTCGAGGTCGATGCGTTCTCGATCGACGCGCACAACGTGACGAACGCCGAATTTCTGGATTTCGTTCAGTCCGGAGGGTACTCGCGCGAGGAGCTCTGGGATGCCCCCGGATGGGAGTGGGTCCGCTCAGGGACCGTCGCGCATCCCCCCTTCTGGGATCGGGCTGCGGCAGGATGGGAATGGATCGGAATGTTCGAACGGCTGCCGCTTCCTCCCGACTGGCCGGTCTGGGTCACGCACGCGGAGGCTTCCGCGTACGCGCGCTGGAAGGGCGGGCGCCTTCCGAGCGAGGCGGAGTACCACCGCGCGGCGTTCGGGACGCCCGGGGGCGCGGAACGCCTGTTTCCGTGGGGGAGCGAGCCGGCCGACAAGACGCGGGGGAACTTCGATTTTCAGAGCTTCGAGCCCAGGCCCGTCGGATCATTTCCCTCGGGCGCGTCCGCCTGGGGCGTCCACGACCTGGTCGGGAACGGATGGGAGTGGACCTCGACGGTGTTCTCCGGATTCGCGGGCTTCCGGCCGATGGCGTCCTATCCCCGGTACTCCGCCGACTTTTTCGACGGCAAGCACTACGTCATGAAAGGGGCGTCGCCGGTGACGGGCCGCGAGCTCGTCCGGCGGTCACTGCGGAACTGGTTCCGCCCGAACTATCCCCACGTCTACGCATCGTTTCGGTGCGTGGGCGCGGTGCAGTGATTGTGATGTCAGAATGGCCGCGCGAGACGCGCGCAGAATGAGCCTCCCGACCAGCCTCGCCGCGCCTCCCGCGGAATCCGTAAGGGACTTCGCGGCCGACGTGCGGCGCGACCTCGCGCTCACTCCGAAGCAGATCCAGTCCAAGTATCTCTACGACGGTCTCGGGTCGACGCTGTTCGAGGCGATCTGCCGACTTCCCTGGTACCGGATCACGCGGGCGGAGGCGCGCCTCCTCTCCACCTTCGCGCGGCAGATCGTTTCCGCTTTCTCGGAGCCGCTCACGTTAGTCGAGCTCGGCTGCGGCAGCGGCGAGAAGCTGGCGATGCTGGCCGAGGCGCTTCGCGCGCAACGCCGCCGCGTCGCGGTGCACCTCATCGACATTTCCCCCCTCGCGCTGGAGCTGTCGGAGCGGACCCTGGGGCGGCTGCAGCACGTCTCCGTCATGGGCCACCGGGCGACGTACGAGGAGGGACTGCGCCACGCGGCGGCGCAGCGGGTCGACGGCGCCGCGATGCTCGTGCTCTTTCTCGGCTCGAATCTCGGCAACTTCGACCCGCCGGCGGCGCACGATTTCCTGAGCCGCATCCGGGAGTCTCTTCGACCGGGAGACGCGCTCCTGCTGGGCGCGGACCTCGTCAAGCCGGAGAAGGACCTGATGCTGGCCTACGACGACCCGCTCGGCGTCACCGCGGCCTTCAACAAGAACCTGCTGGTCCGGATGAACTCGGAGCTCCTCGCGAACTTCGATCTGCGCCTGTTCGATCATCGCGCCGTTTGGAATGCGGTGGAACAGCGCGTCGAGATGCACCTCGTGTCGCGGGCGGAGCAGGAGGTCGAGATCGAGCGCTCGGGGATCTCGATCCGCTTCTCCGCAGAAGAGGCGATCTGGACGGAAAGCTCCTACAAATACCTGCCCGAGGACGTCGTGGAGCGCGGCCGCCTGGCCGGCTTTCGCACGGTCGAGCAGTGGGTCGACTCTCGCGCCCGCTTCGCGCTCACGCTCTTCTCGGCCGACTGACCGACCCTCGTACGGGCCGCATCGCAGGATCCGTGTAATCTTTCCCGCCTCGGGAAAGTTCTCTTGAAATGGATTCGTGTTTCCCGCGGCGCCCGCCGTTTCTGCCGGGGCCGGGGATCTGGAGGCAAAAATGAAGTCCGTCACCGCCGCGCTCGCCGTCTGTCTGCTCCTTTCCTCCCTGCCGGTCGGGGGAGAGGAGGCCGTCGACCTCGACATGGAGAACCGGATCCGGCAGGAGGGGTTTCACGACTCGAATGTCATGGCCACCGCGAGTCACCTGATGGACTCGATCGGCGCCCGTCTGACGGGCTCTCCGAACATGAAGAAGGCGAACGAGTGGACCCGCAGGCAGCTCGAAGAGTGGGGCCTCTCAAACGCGCACCTGGAGAGCTGGGGCCCGTTCGGGCGCGGCTGGAGCTACGAGGAGTGCACGCTGCGCATGATCACGCCGGATTCCGCCGAGCTGATCGCTCTTCCGGTCGCGTGGTCGCCGGGCACGAACGGGCCCTTGCGCGCGAGCCTCGTCCGCGTGAAGCTCGCGACCGAGGACGATCTCAAGGCGCAGAAGGGACAGCTTGCCGGCAAGGTCCTCCTGCTCGGAGAAATGCGCGACGTCCGCCCGTCGGAGGCGTCCCTGTCCGAGCGGTATGACGAGAAGGGGCTCACCGGGATGGGGGCGTACGAGATCCCGGGATTGACGCCGAGGCCGAGGCCCGGGCAGCCGCCCTTCAACCTGGAGGAGTTCGCGAAGCGGCGCCGCTTTCGGCGGGCGGTCGACCGATTCCTCGCGGAAGAAAAGGTCGCGGCGGTCTTGGAGCCCGGCGCTCTCGACGGCGGGACGTTTCGCGTGCAGGGGGTCAGCAACGGCTACAAAGCCGACGCCCCCGCGACCGTGCCTCAGGTGATGCTGGCGATCGAGCACTTCGGCCGCCTGGCGCGGCTTCTCGAACGCAAGGAGGAGGTGCAGGTCGAATTGAACGTCAAGTCCCGCTTCCACACCGACGACAAGATGTCCTACAACACGGTCGCTGAAATCGCGGGCACCGACAAGCGCGGTGAAGTCGTCATGCTCGGCGGTCACATGGACTCCTGGCACGCGGGCACCGGCGCGACCGACAACGGCGCGGGAGTCGTGGTCGCGATGGAAGCCGTGCGGATCTTAAAGGCGCTCAACGTGCGGCCGAGGCGGACGATCCGCATCGCGCTCTGGAGCGGCGAGGAAGAGGGGCTTCTCGGTTCCAAGGCCTACGTACGGGCGCATTTCGGGTCCCGGCCCGAGGCCGCCGCGGCGGACCTCGAGCTTCCCCCGTCCCAGAGGCCGTCCCCCGGCCCACTGACGCTGAAGCCGGAGCACGCGAAACTCTCCGCCTATTTCAATCTCGACAACGGCACCGGGAAGATCCGCGGGGTGTACACGCAGGAGAACGTGGCCGTCGTACCGATCTTCGAGGCGTGGATCCGGCCACTCAAGGATCTCGGCGTGACCATGATCACGAATCGCAACACCTCGGGGACGGACCACCTCTCGTTCGATGAAGTCGGACTGCCGGGGTTCCAGTTCATCCAGGACGAGGTGGAATACGAGACGCGCACCCACCACACGAATATGGACACCTACGAGCGCCTGCAGAGGGAGGACCTGATGCAGGCCTCCGTCGTCATGGCGTCCTTCGTCTATGCGGCCGCGACGCGCGACGGGCTGCTTCCGAGAAAGCCGCTCCCGAAGGACCGGCCGCCGCGGGAGGACGCCTCCCCGGCTCCTGCGCAGAAGGGGCCGCTGGCACGGCCGGAGAGGACACCCGGCGCGCCGGCCGCGGCTCCACCTGCGCCAGCGCCGGCATCTCCCACACCCGGTCCCGGGGAGGCCGTTCGCTGACCCGCCGGGGCCGGCGGCGCGCGGCGGATGCGAAGCGGAGTTGTGACGGCGGCTCACGGATTCGCGGGACTGCCTCCGGAGGACATCCGTCATGCCTCGCCCGTCGCCCGTCGCCCGTCGCCCGTCGCGCCCCGGACCGCGTTGGTCCGGCTGGAGCGCCGCCTCGTCCTCGCGGATGAGCTGGCGGCGCTCCGACCGTTAGTCTCAGGCCTGGTGCAAGGAGGTTTTGATGTCTGACCGGCTCGTCCGCGTTCTTCGTCTCGCTGTTTTCTCGTTCCTCGTGGCGTCCGCCCCGCCGCTCTCGGCCCAGACGCTCGTCGTCGGCCAGCTCGGGATACCGGGAGATCCGATCGCGGTCTCCGCGCCGTCGACGGTCCTCCAGCCAGGCTTTCCTGCGAATCGCGACGGACGCGTCACCGAGGCGACCTTCCTCTGGTCGGCAGCGCCCTGTCCCGCCGCGGTCAAGATCAAGTTCTTCCGGCCTTCGAGCGCCACGCCGGGAGGTCAATACGTGTTCCTCGATCAGCGGGGGCCATTCGACGTCGCGGAGCTCGCGAGCTCCGCCATCCGTCCTCGCCCGGCCACTCAGACGGTGCGCCTCGAGCCGCCCGTGGAACTGCAGGTGGGGGACATCGTCGCGATCTCCAACCTGACCTCGTGCGGAGCGCCGTTGTCCGCCGTGCTGCCGCCGCGCGGGATCCCGGCGCCCGCCACGTACTACGCGGTGCCGGGCGACGTCACGGGAACGGTTTCCGCGAGCGGCGCTCCGCAGTTCGGCCCTTTCGTCAGCCTCGCCGCGGACGACGGGACGCTCTCGCTGCTCGGAAACCGTTTCCGCGCCTCCCTCGTCGCCACAAATCCACGGACGGGTCAGATCACCCACGGCCTTCCGGTCGCAATCGAGAACGCGGCAGGCTATTTCACGCTGCCGGGGCTCACGGGCGATCCGCTCTTCCCGGAAATCATGCTCAAGATGGTCGACGCGACCGCGTCGCCCTCGCTGGGCGGCACCTTCTGGGTCTTCCATTCGCCGCTCACGGACACGACGTATCAGCTCACGGTCGTCGACACGATCAGCGGCCGGACGCGAACCTACACGAACGGGGTCGGCGCGCCGGGACAGTTGTGCGGGGGTGTCGACACCAGCGCTTTTTTCCCGTGAGCGCCACGGGATTTGCGGCGACGATGACGGAGGGATGAGGGAACGCGTCAGTCGTCCGGGCGGCCGTTCGTCCGGCAGAGGATTGAAATCCCTTTCCCCCCAGCCTCAGATAGTCTTTTACCCGGAGGGCAACGTCCCATGTCGCTTCTCGCCGCACTTCTCGTCCTGGCGCTTCCGGCCGCAACCGGAACAGCCGTGAAGAGCTCTTCTCCGGCCTCTCCCTCCTCGGGAGCGTTCACGCCCGCCGAGAAAGCGGCCGCCGCTACGATCACGCAGGAGGTCGTCCGCGCGCACACGCGGTTTCTCGCGTCGGACTTGCTCGAGGGCCGCGCGCCTTCGACCCGTGGAGACCGCCTCTCTCTCGAGTACGTCTCCGCTCAGATGGAAGCGATGGGCCTGGTGCCCGGCGCGCCGGGTGGCGGTTGGATCCAGAAGGTCCCGCTCGTCGCGATCACGCCGAGGGTTCCGGACACGATGACGTTCGCGGGTCCGGGCGGCAAGCAGGAGTCGCTGCGCTACCGCGAGGACTTCATGGCGTTCCCGGGCGTGCAGAAGCCGACCGCCTCGATCGACAACGCCGAGGTCGTCTTCGTGGGCTACGGGATCGTCGCGCCCGAGTACGGATGGGACGACTACAAGGACGTGGACGTGCGCGGCAAGGTGCTCCTGATGATGAACAACGACCCGGAGGACGATCCGAAGCTCTTCGCGGGGAAGACGCGCCTCTGGTACGGCCGGTGGGACTACAAGTACGAGATTGCGGGCCGGAAAGGCGCGGCGGGGGCGATCATCATCCACACCACGCCTTCCGCGGGCTACGACTGGAACGTGATCCAGACCGGCTGGAGCGGCGAGAGGTACGAGCTGCCGGACGAGGGCGAGGGGAGTCCCCGTACGGCTTTGAAGGGCTGGGCGACCGACGCGGCCTCGAAGAAGATCGCGGCCCTCGGCGGCCAGGATCTCGACCGCCTGCGCGGCGCGGCGCAACGGAAGGATTTCCGGCCGGTCCCCCTCGGCGTCCGTCTCTCCTTCGCGGTGCAGAGCGCGATCCGCAGCGTCGAGAGCGGCAACGCGCTCGGGCAGATACGCGGTAGCGACCCCACGCTTTCGAAACAGATCGTCATCTACACGGCGCACCACGACCACTTCGGGAAAAAGGAGGGCGTCAAGCCCGGCGAAGAGTTGATCTTCCACGGCGCGCGCGACAATGCCTCGGGCGTCGCGGCCGTGCTTGCGATCGCGCGGGCCTATACCCGCCTGCCGAAGCCTCCGCGTCGGACGATCGTTTTCGCGTCGGTCACCGGGGAGGAGCAGGGTCTCCTCGGCTCCGAGTACCTCGCGAAGCACCCCCCGGTGCCGGCCGGCGACATCGCCGCGAACATCAACATCGACGAGCTCAACATCTGGGGCCGCACGCGCGACGTCTCGATGATCGGGCTCGGAAAGTCGAGCCTCGACGGCCCGATCCGGGAGATCCTTGCGATGCAGGGGAGGAAGGTCAAGGCGGACCCGTTTCCGGACAAGGGGCATTTCTACCGGTCCGACCAGTTCAACTTCGCGAAGGTCGGCGTGCCCGCGTCGTACTTCGATCCGGGAACGGATTTCATCGGAAAGCCCGCCGGGTGGGGCGAGCAGCAGATCGACCACTACGAGAAGAAGGACTATCACCAGCCTTCCGACGAGTACCGGGACAGCTGGGATCTCTCGGGAGCGATGGAGGATCTGCAGCTGGATTTTTACCTGGGGCTGCGGGTCGCCAACGCGGATGCGATGCCCACGTGGAACGCGGGCGACGAGTTCGAGGGAGCGCGGAAGAAGGCGCTCGCGCGGAAATAGATCCTCGACGGTGTCCCCTCCCTGGCGCGGGGAGAGAGTCGGGGCGAGCGGATCCCCCTCCCTGGCTCCCCGCGTGGCGCGGGGGTTGCAACCGACGCCTTTTCCCGCGATCGGGCCAGTCCGACATCTACAAGACCGGCTGGAACGGCACCGCGCTTCTCGCGATGAACTCCGGGAATGCCTGATCGGTCTGCGGATCGACGGCTCGTACCACGAGTTCAAGACGAAGAGCGAGCTCGATGCGTTTTTCGTGGGGTCCGGACGGACGCGCGTCATCGACGCGACCTTCGACCTGGAGATCGGGCCACGGGGTGGCGCCGTCGAGCCCGACTTTCTGGGCGGGGTCGGCGCCTACGACCTTCGGTTCCGCGGTCAGGAGATCAACTCGAACGACGCGTTCTCCGACAACTCCACCCGTTTCGGAGGGAAACCGGGCGGCGGCATCGCGTTTCCCATGGGCATCTCGAATTCCGGCAGTCGCTTCTTCATAGAGGCGCGGTACACGAGCGTGTCGACGAACGGCAGTCGGTTTTCGGACAGCGTGAACAACAGCGGCGCCCGTTTCACGGTCGTGCCGGTGAATATCGAATTCTTGTTCCAGGGGGCGGGCGTCGTCGCGCCGTGCGAAATACCCGGCGAGGGTGGTTTACTCTCGCCGCATGAAAACACGACGTTCGTTTCTCCGCGGCGCCGGCCTCTCTGTCGGCGCCGCACTCGTTTCGGGCGCAGCGCCGAAGCCTGCGGCCCCCCGGCCTGCCGAGACTTCCGCCGCGCCTTCGATGGTCAAGCCTCGCGCGTTGAAACCGGGCGACACCGTCGGGCTGGTGTCCCCGTCGTCGTACATCTTCGACCTCTGGAAGATCGACAACGCGGTCGCGCGGCTCGAAGCGCTGGGGCTGAAGTCGAAGATCAGCCGTCACGCGAAGGCGCGGCACGGCTACATGGCGGGAACCGTGCAGGAACGGGTCGACGACCTGCATGCGATGTTTTCGGATCCGTCCGTGGCCGCCGTCTTCTGCCTCGGGGGCGGTTACGGGACGGAGCGGCTTCTCGACTCGATCGACTACGCGCTGATCCGGAAGAACCCGAAGATCCTGCTCGGATACTCCGACATCACCGGCCTCCACCTCGCGATCAACCGGAAGGCGGGCGTCGTGACCTTTCACGGGCCCGTGGCGATGTCGTCGCTGCCGGCGTTCACTCTGGAGTCTCTGAAGAAGGCGATCTTTGTTCCGGAGCCGATCGGCGAGCTCGGAAATCCTCCGGAAAAGGACCCGCTGTCGCCCGAGTTCCCGCGTCACACCGTGGCGCCGGGAAAGGCGCGGGGGCGGATCATCGGCGGAAACTTGACGCTGATCTCGACGACCATGGGAACCCCTTACGAGATCGACACGCGCGGGAAAATCCTCTTCGTCGAGGACGTCGGAGAGGCGCCTTACCGGGTGGACCGCATGCTCGTGCAGCTGAAGCTCGCGGGCAAGCTCGAGGAGCTCGCCGGAATCGTCTGGGGCACGTGCACCGAATGCACTGTCTCGAACTCCAGCTTCGAGGTGAACCTGTCGATCTCCGACCTCGTCGATGAAATCCTGGGAGGCCTCGGAAAGCCCGTGCTCGCCGGGCTCGTGTTCGGACACACGAAAGAGAAGCTCACCCTCCCGATCGGCGTGATGGCCGAGATGGACGCGGGGGCAAAGACCGTCTCGATCGTGGAGGCCGCCACCGTCGCTGGTTAGGGCGAGCAGAAATAGGAGCGGTTAAGACCACTCCGCGGAGCCCCACCGGGACGACCCTGCGACGCCCGCCGATTTCCGGTCTCGCGGGCCGAGCGACCCACGGGAGCGAGACGGCCGCGGTACTCCGCGGTCAACGCGACGGGTCCTTCCGGAACCGGGCAGAGAAAAGGCGGGGGTCGCCCCCCGCCCTCGAATCCCTCGAAGCTTTCGTCTAGAAGTCGACGCGCCCGGCAAACTGCAGCGTGCGAGGGACCGTCGTGACCGTGTTCGCGACGCCGAAGTTCGCCGATGGTGTCTGGTTGATCCCGTACGACGTGTTGCCCGATCCCACGAACCGGTTCGGACTATTGCCGCAGTTGAAGCATTCGGCGATTGCTGTCAGCCCGACCGGTCCGATGGTGAACGTCTTGGCGAGCCGGAAATCGAGCTGGGAGGTCTTCGGCTGCCGGAATTGATTTCGCGTGAAGTGGACGCCTCCGATCGTCGGGCGGTCGTTGAAGAAACCGTCCTGGTTCTCGTCGGCTCCCGTCGTCGCCGTGTAGGGCGATCCCGTCGTGTACCGATAGGTGGCTGAAAGCCCGATTCCCCACCAGGGGGTGTTCCAGTTGGCGTTCGTCGCCAGCTTCCACCGCTGGTCGCGGTTGGACCAGCTGTAGCTTCCGTCGATGTTGTGGAGATCTTCGGCCTGCGCGCCCGCGAAGTTCCGCTCGTTCGAGTCGTTGTCTTTGTCCTCGGACCACGTCGCCGCCGCGAAGAACTGGAGGTCCCTCGTGAACCGATGCTGGATGTTCAACGAGACAGCCTCGTACTTCGAACGCGCGTCGGTCGTGTAGGTGGAGATGCGCCCGTAGAACCGGTCGGGCCGGGTCCGTGAGTAACGGGGCTGCCCGTTGATCGGTGAGACGGTTCCGTCGAGCACGAGATTCGGGTCGTCCAGGCGCTCGAGGTTTTTCGCCTTCGCGTAGGTTCCCTCGATGCCGACCACGGTGTTGGCGAATACTTCGCGATCGACCCCGAGGGTAATCCGATCGGTGACGGGATCCTTGTAGTCGGTGGCTGTCGTGAAGACGCCGAGCCCGGTCGGGGTCGGGATCGCCTGGAAGTTGATCGGCGCGAGCTGGTTCGGGTTGAAGTTCGGGCCCCATCCCGGCGCGAGGGGGTCGGTCGGAGCGGTCCGATTCGCGGCATTTCCGCCGGCGTTGATCGTGTACTGCGTGCCCGTCTGACCGTTCGAAGTCAGAAGCTGGGCGAACAGGATGCCGGGGGTCCGTGCCCAGAACCGGCCGAGAGACAGCCGGATCGCCGTCTTCGGATCCGGAGCGAAAGTGAAGCCCGCGCGCGGGGACCACTTGTTGTTCTGGTCCGGGATCTGGCCGTCCAGGGCATACGCGCCCGTCGAGAGGACATTCTGAGAATTCAAGATCGGGTTGTCGGGGTTATTCAGGCGCTCGTAGCGGACTCCGGCGGTCACCGTGAACTTCGGAGTGACGAACCACTGGTCCTGAACGAAAAACGCGAGCTCTTTCTGCGCGAACGCCGCGGTCCCGGCCTCGTCGGCCGTCCGGCCATTCAAGCCGCCGAACTGGAAAAACTGCGACCACTTGCCGGCGAGGAGATTTGCCTTGTTGTTCGCGTCGAAGACGTAGACGCCGCGCCAGTTTCCCTTGAAGATCTGGCTGATCGAGGTCTTGTTGTATTCCGCGCCGCCTTTGACCACGTGGTTCTTGACGAGATAGGTCGCAATGTCGCCGAAGGAGACGCGATCGGCGGTCGAAACGATCGGCAGGAAGCTCGTGCTGCCGAGGCTCAGGCCGCCATATCGGATCTCCGGCTGGTCGAGTCCCACCGGCAGGCGCGGGGTCTGCTCGACCACGTACTGCCCGTTGAAGTCGTTTAAGAGACTCGATCCGAACTGGCTGTTCCACGCGCCGACATACGCGTGCGACTGGAGTCCCTCGATCCCGTTGTGATTGCTGGTCTGGCTCTGCGAACCCGAGGTGCCGTGATCTCCCTCGTACTGGGCGTAATTGACGCGGCCCATCAAGCGCTGGGATCCGGAGAGCTGATAGTCGAGCCGTCCGAACATCACTCGCCCATCCTGGGTCTGGACGTAGGTCGGGTCGGAAGCGAGCGTTGGATACCGGGCGGCGATGTCGGGGTCCAGAAGGGTCGAGACGATCGGGATGCCGACGTTCTGCTTCTGCTGGTCATACGAGGCGAAGAAGAAGAGATGGTCGCGCAGAATCGGCCCGCCGACCGATCCTCCGTACTGTTTCTTCTTCTGGTCGGGGGCCTCCCTGCCAGCGACGGCGGGCTGCCCCGCGGCCACTCTCGGAGCCGCCAGCCTCGCCTGTGTGCTGTGGGGCTGCTCGTAGAAGAAGCCCGATCCGTGGAGGTCGTTCGTCCCGTTCTTGGTGATGACGTTGATCACACCGCCGCCGGACGGGCCAAACTCGACGGAGCCGCCGTTCCGGATGACCGTGAACTCCTTGACCGACTCCTGCGAGATCGAGAGCGGCGCGCGGCCTTCCGCGGAACCAAATGTCCCGCCGAAGAAGCCATTGTCGTAGTCCATGCCGTCGACCGTCGTGTTGGTATTGATCCCACGCTGTCCGGAAACGAGCACCGTGCCGCGGCCTTCGGGATCGCGGCGGGTCTCCGGGGTGAGAAGGACGAGGTCCTGAAAGTTCCGCCCGTTCGTCGGGAGCGACTTCAGCTGCTCCGTCTGGATGGTCGTCGACGCGGACGTATTGGTCACCTCGACCGCGGGAGTGGAGGACGTGACCGTCACCGACTCCTGCACCGACGACAGCTGCAGCCGGAAGTCGACCGTCGGTACCGAGCCGAGGTCGAGGCGCACGTCGTTGCGGCTCGCCGTCTTGAACCCGGACAGATTTGCGGTCATCGTGTACATCCCGGTCGGCAGGTTGATCAGCTGGAAGGCGCCGTCCGAGCGCGTCGTCGCGGTCTGAACGAGCCCCGTCCCCTGATTCCTCGCCTCGACCGTGACGCCGGGGAGGGCCCCGCCGTCGGTGTCCTTGACCGTGCCGGAGATCCGGCCGGTCGTCACGTCGGTCTGCGCGATGGCGGCCGGCGCGAGCGCCACCGCGACCCCGAGTGCGATTCCGAAAAATGCCCGCCTGAGAGCGGACGCGGTTCCCGTCATGCAGTTCCCTCCTTGTTTACGGACAGGCGCGGAGATTGTCAGTTGCGGTCGGATGGTGGAGCGAAATTTATATGAAGTCAGCATGAAGTTGCGCGAGCGGAAGACCGGGGTACGGATGTCTTTGCTTTAAAACGACTTACGGCGCATCAGCATTCCGACCTGGCCGCGTTGCACAGGGATCGGTGCATTGCTCCGGCGGCTCTTGACACAGGGAGTGCGGTCGGCCTATTGTATTAGTCAACTATGACAATAGGTGGGCGCGCCCTCTTCCAGCTCGACCCGTCGTCGGGGGTGCCGTTCTACCGGCAGATCATCGACCAGGTCCTGCTGGCCGTCGCCGACGGGCGCCTGACGACCGGCGCGCAGCTGCCGACCGTGCGGCAGCTCGCGGTCGACCTCTCAATCAACCTGAACACGGTCGCGAAGGCGTACCGGGAAATGGAGATCCGGGGAATCGTGGACACGCAGCAGGGGACCGGCACGTTCGTCGCGATGCGGCGCGCGGAGCGGCGCACCGGCGAACGGCGCAAAGCGCTCGAAGGACTCGTGGACCGCTTCGTTTCTCTCGCCTCGTCGAGCGGATTCTCGCTCGACGAGCTCGCCGAGAGCCTGACGGAGCGCGTGGAAAAAGCGGAAAAGGAAAGGAGGCCTGAATGATTCCCATGATCGTGGCGCGGAGAAGGCGAGAGTCGGCGGTACCGGAGACCCGGGCGGGAGCCTCGGAGAAGCGCCAGAAAGCGCGCGACGCCGCCGCGGACGTGCGGCGTTTCGTCAACGGGATCAGCGTTGCGGCGATGATCGTCATCGACGTGGCGGGTGCGGCCGCGGCCGCCGCCGTGAGGGACCCGGCAGTCGCGGCGCTCGTCGCGGGAATCGCCGTGCTCCTGGGCCTCTATGCGCTGTTCTCGATCAAGATCGCCCGCCAGTGGGAGCGCGCCATCGTGCTTCGCTTCGGCCGGTTCGTCGGACTGAAGGGACCGGGACTCTTCCTCGTCGTTCCGATCGTCGATGTGGTTTCGCATCTGATCGATCAGCGCGTCCGGGTCACGGACGTTTCGGCGGAATCCGCTCTGACGCGCGACACGGTTCCGGTCAACGTCGACGCGATCGTCTTCTGGACGGTCTGGGACGCGCAGAAGTCCGTGCTCGAGGTCTCCGACTACATGGACGCCGTGATGATGTCCGCACAGACCGCGCTTCGTGAGGCAATCGGGCGGCACCAGCTCGCCGAGATGATCACCGAACGCGAGCAGCTCGGCAAGGAGCTCCAGAAGATCCTCGACGAGAAGACGAATCCCTGGGGCATCACGATGCATTCCGTCGAGATCCGCGACGTGCGCATCCCGGCCGCCCTCGAGGACGCGATGAGCCGGCAGGCGCAGGCCGAGCGCGAGAAGCAGGCGCGGATCATCCTGGGAACCGCGGAGACCGAGATCGCGGATCGCTTTGTCAAGGCCGGCGCGGCCTACGCCGACAATCCGGTTGGACTGCATCTCCGAGCGATGAACATGCTCTACGAGGCAATCAAGGAAAAGGGCTCAATGGTGATCGTGCCCTCCTCGGCCGTCGAGACGATGGGTCTCGGCGGCCTGATGGGGACCGCCGCGATCGGCGGAGCGAAGACCGGTAGCTAAAACGTCGGCGCCGTTCGGCGCCTCCCGCGACGGGAGGCGCCTCGCTTCCCTTCGGTCAGGAGACATCTCCTGCCGCGAGCTGATGAACGAGCGAGGCCTGCGCCCTCTTACCTCAGAGGGAGAAGAATGAGGAGGGGTGCTCGCTGTTCCGCAAAGCGTGCAGATTGGGTCAGAATTCCATAACAAATCGATCCGACACTCTGTGGCCCGAAAGGCCTGAAGGCATGAAAGTGCACTACGTGCAGATTTCGGCTGACAGCCATGCGTAGCGCTGCTACGCTGCCGTTATCTCATGAACAGCGCCGATACGGCCTGGATGCTCGTCGCGACGGGTCTCGTTCTGCTGATGACGCCGGCGCTCGCGTTCTTTTACGGCGGCCTCGTCCGCAGCAAGAACGCGCTGAACACGATGATGATGAGCTTCGCCTCGCTCGGGTTTGTGGGCGTCGCGTGGGCCCTGCTCGGCTACTCGCTCGCGTTCGACGGCGAGGCGGCATTCGTCGGAGGGCTCGGCCGCGCGCTCCTGCGCGGTGTCGACCTGGCGCCGCACGGGACGATCCCCCACGTTCTCTTTTTCTCTTACCAGGGGACCTTCGCGATCATCACGGCGGCCCTGATCTCGGGAGCGATCGTCGAGCGGATGCGCTTTGCTCCGTACCTCGTCTTCATCACGCTGTGGAGCCTCATCGTGTACGCGCCGCTCGCGCACTGGGTCTGGGGCGGAGGATGGCTCGCGCGGCTCGGCGCGCTCGACTTCGCCGGAGGAACGGTCGTGCACGTGAACGCCGCGGCCGCGGCGGTCGTCGCCGCCTGGATGCTCGGCCCGAGAAAGGACTACGCCCGCCAGGCGATCCTGCCGCACAACGTGCCTTTCACGCTTCTCGGCGCCGGGCTGCTCTGGTTCGGTTGGTTCGGCTTCAACGCGGGGAGCGCGCTCGCCGCGAGCCCCTCCGCCGCGCTCGCGTTCACGAACACCCTGTTTGCGCCGATCGCGACGCTGACTGTGTGGACGCTGCTCGACCTGCGGCGGACCGGGAAGGCCACGGCGGTCGGCGCCGCAACCGCGATCGTCGTGGGACTCGTCGCGATCACGCCGGCGGCAGGCTTCGTGGGGCCGCTCGCGGCGATCGTCCTCGGCGGCATCGCGGCCATCCCGAGTTACTACGCCCTCCTGTGGCGCGCCTCGACGAGGCTCGACGATTCGCTGGACGTCCTGGCCGCGCACGGCGTCGGCGGGACGGTCGGCGCGCTCCTGACCGGGGTGCTCGCCCGCAGGGCGTGGAACGGCACGGTGGACGGCCTCCTGTTCGGCAACCCGCGTCAGCTCGTCATCCAGGCCGCGGCCGTTGCCGTCACGATTGCGTTTTCAGCCGCGATGACCTGGTCGATCCTGAAAGTGGTCTCTCTCTGGATGCCGCTCTCGGCGAGCGACCGCGAGCAGGGGCTCGGCCAGGACGTCGCGCAGCACGGCGAAGAGGCGTATGGCCACGGCGAAGGCGCGATCCTGGTCCTGCATGAATCGTCAGAGGCTGCCGCTCCCTCGCCGTCGATGGTCCTGAGAGACGCTTCCTGAAGCTCGTCGTCGCGGTCGTCCGCCCCGAGAGGTTGAACGATGTCCTCGAGTCGCTCTTCCGCGCGGAGGTGCGCGGGCTGACGATCCAGCGCGTCCACGGCCACGGTGGAGAGCTCGAGCGCGTCGAGACGTATCGCGGGACCACGGTGAAGATGGAGCTCTCTGAAAAAGTCCGCCTGGAAATCGGCGTCTCCGACCATTTCGTGCAGCCCACGATCGACGCGATCCTCCGCGCCGCACGGACGGGAGAGGTCGGAGACGGGAAGATCTTCGTGCTGCCCGTCGAAAAGGTCTATCGCATCCGGACGGGCGAAGAGGACCAGGCCGCCGTAACTCCGGAGCCGGAGCCCATGCCCCGCTAGACCCCTGGCCTCCTCGCGGGTGTCCTGTGAAGTCGTACGCCCAACCTCTTCCTCCTGAACACTCAACACTCAACACTCACTCTCAACTCTCGAGCTCTCAACCATCGACCCTCAATCCGCCCTCCCGACGTTAGACTCTCGGCTCGTGCCGCGACATAGACCGAGGAGCCGCGCCCGGGTCCGTCTCTCTTCGCGGGGCGTTCTCGCCGCTCTTCTTTCAGTCGCCGCCGCCTGCGCCTCAAGCGGGACGGTCCGGCACTTTGAACCCATGACCGCCGACGAGAAGATCGGGCAGCTCTTCGTGTACGCGTCCACCGCCCGCTTCATGAACGAGGCGTCGCCGGAGTACCGGGCGCTCGTTCACCAGGTCTCTGACAACCACGTCGGAGGGGTGATGTGGTTCCTCTACTCGGACGTGCTCGAAGCGGCCTTCCTGAACGCGCGTCTCCAGTCGCTCGCCCGGATTCCGCTTCTGCTCGCGGCGGACCTCGAGGCGGGACTCGGGATGCGCTTTCACGACACGACGTACTGGCCGTGGCCGATGGCGCTCGGCGCGACGGGCGACCCGGTGCTCGCCGAGCGCGAGGGCCGCGCGATCGGAAGAGAGGCGAGGGAAATCGGCCTCAACCAGATCTACGCCCCGGTCGCGGACGTCAACGTCAACCCCGACAACCCGGTGATCAACGTCCGCAGCTTCGGGGAGGATCCGGAGGACGTGGGCCGCTTCGTCGCCGCCTTCGTGCGCGGCCTCCAGTCGGAAGGCGTCCTCGCGACCGCCAAGCATTTCCCGGGGCATGGCGACACGCGGTCGGACTCGCACCGTTCTCTCCCGACGCTCGACGCGTCGCCCGAACGGCTGGACGCCGTCGAGCTCGTGCCGTTCCGGGCGGCGATCTCCGCGGGTGTCGGCGCCGTGATGACCGGGCACCTGTCCGTCCCGAGCCTCGATCCGACGGTCGCCCTGGTGAGGCCCGACGCTCCCGCCGCCAATCCGTACACGAAGGATCCGGCAGAGGCCTCGCGCCACGCGACGGTTCCGGCGAGCCTGTCCGGGCCGGTCACGACGGGGCTCCTTCGCGGGAAGCTCGGGTTCTCGGGCCTCGTCGTGACCGACGCGGTGGACATGGGCGGCGTCACCGACCACTTCGATCCGGGCGAGGCCGCGGTCCGCGCGATCCTCGCCGGGGCGGACCAGGTGCTGAAGTCGCCGGACCTTGACGCGGCGATCGAGGGCGTCCGGCGCGCCGTGGCAAGCGGCCGGATCCCGCAGGCGAGGCTCGAGGACGCGGTGACTCACGTTCTCGCGGCCAAAAACCGCCTCAAGGCCGGCGGAGCGACCCCGGACTCGATCTTCCGCACCGTCGACCGGCCGGAGCATCGCGCGCTCGCGGAGGAGATCTCGCGGCGTTCGATCACGCTCGTGCGCGAAGACTCCGGGGCACTGCCCCTGAGGCGGGGGGCCCGGCTCGCTCACGTCATCGTCAGCGACGTGCCTCGTCCTGCCGACGAGCTGACGGGGCAGCTGCGGTCGCGCCTGGCGGAGCCACCCACCGCGTTTCTGATCGATCCCCTTTCGACGGATCGCGACGTCGAAGCGGCGGTGGCGGGAGCCGCGGCGGCCGAAGAGGTCCTGCTGTCGGTCTTCGTGCGCTTCCAGTCGGGGAAGGGATCGATCGGTATGCCTCCCCTCGGCGCGGGGGTGGTCTCGAGAATTCTCGCCGGAGCGCCGCCTGTGGTCGTCGCCGTCTTCGGCAGCCCGTACGTGCTGAGAGAGATGCCGTCCGCGCGGACGGCGCTCGTGGCGTGGGGAAGCCAGTCCGACGAGCAGGCAGCGGCGGCGCGCGCGCTCTTCGGGGAAGCCGCCATCCGCGGCCGCCTGCCCGTCACGATCCCGGGCATCGCGTCCCGCGGCGCCGGAATCCAGAAAGCGGAGACAGCGAAATGAAACTGGCGCCGATTGATTTCGCGATCCTGATCGGGTACTTCGCGCTCATCCTCGGCCTGGGGCTCTTCTTCGCGCGCAAGGCGAAGCGCTCGATGCTCGACTACTTCCTTTCAAACCGCTCGATGCCCTGGTGGCTCGCGGGAACGGCGATGGTCGCCACCACGTTTTCCGCGGACACACCTCTCGCGGTGACGGAGATGGTCGCGAAGAACGGGGTCGCCGGGAACTGGCTCTGGTGGTCGATGCTCCCGTCCGGGATGCTCACGGTCTTCTTCTTCGCGCGGCTCTGGCGCCGCGCGGCGGTGATAACCGACGTCGAGCTCACGGAGCTCCGGTACTCGGGCAAGCCAGCCGCTTTTCTGCGCGGGTTCCGGGCCGCCTACATGGGCCTTCTCGTCAACATGCTCGTGATGGGTTGGGTGAACCTCGGCATGTCGAAGGTCATCGCGGGCACTCTCGGCATCTCCCGCTGGCCTGCGCTCTCGCTGTGCCTGCTGCTGACGTTCGCGTACACGGTCGTGTCCGGGTACTGGGGCGTCGCCGCGAACCACGGCGTGCAATATCTGTTCGAGATGGGCGGCGCCATCGTGCTCGCGGTCGTCTCGGTGGGCGCGGTCGGAGGAATCGAGGCGTTGAAGTCACGCGTGGGCGCCGCGCACCCGTCGGGCTCGCCCGCGGGCACGACGTTCGGCTCCGCGGACGCGATCCTGTCGATCTGGCCGGCGGGCGGCCACCCGTCGTGGGCGCTCCCGGTCATCTCGCTCGCCGGTCTTCTCGCGCTCAACTGGTGGGCGTCGTGGTACCCGGGCGCGGAGCCCGGCGGCGGGGGATACGTCGCCCAGAACATGCTCGCGTGCAAGGACGAGTGGAACAGCCGGTCGGCGGCGCTTTTCTTCAACATCGCCCATTACGCGCTGCGCAGCTGGCCGTGGGTCGTCACGGCTCTCTGCTCGCTCGCCATCTATGGCGGCTCGGTCCGGAACGCCGCCGGCGCGGAGGACCCGGGCCTGAACTACGTCCACATGATGGTGGACTTTCTCCCGGTCGGCCTGCGGGGCCTGATGCTCGCGTCGTTTGCCGCCGCTTACACGTCCACGCAGGCGACGCAGATGAACTGGGGCTCGAGCTACCTGATGAACGACCTCTACCGCCGCTTCATCCGCAAGGACGCGACCGAGCGGCACTACGTACTGGCCTCGCGCATCGCGACGCTGTTCACGCTCGTCCTGTCGGTCGTGGTTACAATCTTCATGGACCAGATCAGCAAGGTCTGGGAGCTGCTCTTGACCCTCGGCGCCGGCACCGGCCTCGTTTACATCCTGCGCTGGTACTGGTGGCGGGTGAACGCCTGGTCGGAGGTGTCGGCGATGGGCGCCGCGCTCGTGACCTCGATGGGACTTCGGCTCGCGGGCGCGCGAATTCCCGCGCTCGATCCCGCACGACCGGAGGGATTCGCGCTGAACCTGATCCTGACCACGATCGTGACCACCGCCGTCTGGCTCGCGGTCACCTTTGCCACGAAGCCGGAGTGCCGCGAGACCCTGGAGGCGTTCTATCGGAAGGTGCGTCCCTCGGGCAACGGGTGGGAGCCGATCGCCCGGGCGACCGGGATCACGCCGCCCCCCGGTGAGATCGGCCGGAGCTTCGGGTTCTGGATGCTGGGCATCACGGCGGTGTACTCGATCATGTTCGCGACCGGGGGGGTGATCTTCCACCTGCCGCGGCAGGCGGCGATCTTCGGAGCACTCCTCGTCGTCTCGGGGACGCTCCTCGTCGTCGGCATGGCGCGGGAAAAAGCTTGATCGCCGCCTTCCTCCTGTGGGCCTCGGCGGCCTCAGCGATCGTTCCGCAGCCGGCGCGGCTCGCTCGCATAGACGGAGCGGTCTCGGAGGCGATCGCAGCGCACGAGCTTCCGGGCGCCGTCGTGCTGGTGGGCCGCGGCGAGCGGGTCGTGTACCGCAAGGCGCTCGGCGACCGCGCGGTGGAGCCTGTCCGCGAGCCCATGACGGCCGACACCGTCTTCGATATCGCGTCGCTGACCAAGTGCGTGGCGACGGCGCCCTCGATTCTGATCCTCGTCGAGGAGGGAAAGATCCGGCTCGGCGATCCGGTCACCCGCTACATCCCGGAGTTTTCCGCCGGCGGCGGAGAGCGCTCGAAGGTGACCGTCGAGCAGCTCCTGACGCACCGCGCCGGGTTCGCGCCGGACGACCCGATCGAGCTCTACTCCGGAGCGCCACAAGAGATCTTCGCTCGCAAGTACCGGGAGCCGCTGCGTTCGCGCCCCGGCTCCGAGTTCGTCTATTCGGACGTCGGCTACGAGGTCCTGGGCGAAATCGTCCGGAGAGTGTCGGGACAGTCCCTGGACGTCTTCGCGGCCGAGCGCATTTTTCGGCCGCTCGGAATGAAAGAGACGGAGTTCCGGCCGCGAGGCGGGGGCAGGGTTCCGTCCTCGCGGATAGCGCCGACGGAACAGAGGGAAGGGCGCGCGATGCGCGGTGAAGTCCACGACCCGCGGGCTTACGCCGTCGGAGGCGTCGCGGGTCACGCGGGGGTTTTCTCGACGGCGGACGACCTCGCGAGGTTCTGCCGGATGATTCTGGGCGGCGGCGCTCTCGGCGGCGCCCGGATCCTGTCGCCGCTCGGTGTCGACGCGCTCACGCGGCCGCGGTTCTACGGCGACGGCGACATCCGCGCCCTGGGCTTCGACGTCGAGACCGGTTTCTCGAGCAACCGCGGAGATCTCTTTCCCCGCGGTTCCTTCGGGCATACCGGGTTCACCGGGACGGGGCTGTGGATTGACCCCGCGTCCCGGACTTTCGTCGTCTTCCTGTCCAACCGCGTGCATCCGGACGGCAAGGGCAACGTCGTTCGGATCCGCGCGATCGTCGCGAACGTCGTGGCGGCCGTGATCCCGGACGACGTCCTGCCCGCAGCACGCCGGCTCGCCGCGAGCGTTACGGCCCCCGCCCGGAGTGTCATGGCCGGCATCGACGTCCTCGAGGACGAGGGCTTCCGGGCGATCGCCGGCAAGCGCGTGGGGCTCGTGACGAACGCGACGGGCATCGCTCGGGACGGCCGGTCCACGGTCGACGTGCTCGCGTCGAAGCGGGCGCGCGACGCGGGGGTGACGCTCGTGAGGCTCTTCTCGCCGGAGCACGGGCTCCGGACCGATGCCGACGCACCGGTCGCGGACGGGAAGGACCCGGCGACCGGGCTGCCGGTCGTGTCCCTCTATGGCGAGCGCCGCCGCCCTCGGCCGGAGGAGCTTGCCGACCTGGACGCGCTCGTCCTCGACATTCAGGACGTCGGGGCCCGTTTCTATACCTACACGACCACCGGCGGCTATTTGCTGGAGGAGGCTGCGAAAGCGAAAATCCCGTTGATCGTCCTCGATCGACCGGACCCGATCGGCGGGACCGTCGTCGAGGGTCCGATGGCCGACCCGGACAGGCTGTCGTTCACCGCGTACGCTCCGATCCCGATCCGCTACGGGATGACGCCCGGAGAGCTCCTCGGACTCTTCAATTCCGAGAACCGGATCGGCGCGCGGCTCGAGGTCGTCCGGATGCGAGGCTGGAACCGCGGGCTCTGGTATGACGAGACCGGCCTCGAATGGATCAATCCATCGCCGAACATGCGCTCGCTGACGGAAGCCGCTCTTTATCCCGGTGTCGGTCTCCTCGAACCGACGAACGTCTCCGTCGGACGCGGGACGGACGCCCCGTTCGAAATGGTCGGCGCTCCCTGGATCGATGGCCGCCGGCTCGCGGCGTACCTGGCGGCGCGGAAAATCCCGGGGGTGCGGTTCACACCCGTGCGCTTCACCCCGGCGGCGTCGGTTCACCAGGGGAAGCGGTGCGCCGGGATCCGGATCGACGTCGTGGACCGGGACGCGCTGCGGCCGGTCGCCCTCGGGATCGAGCTCATCTCGGCGCTGCGCGCGCTCTTTCCCGGCGACTGGGACCGCTTGAACCTTCCCGCGCTCCTGGCGAACGGGGCCACGCTGGCCCGCATCGAAGCGGGCGACTCGCCTGAGCGGATCGTGGCGTCGTGGGGTAGCGATCTCGCCGCGTTCGCCCGGCGCCGGGCCCCGCATCTACTCTACTGACATCCTCACTCGTCCTTCGCTCGTCCTCTGACCCCTGCTTCGTGAAGTCACCCCGCCACGTCTCCTTCGACAATCGCCTCCGCTTCGATTTCCACCAGCATCTCGGGCGATATGAGACGTGACACTTCCAGCATCGAGGTGGCGGGCCGGATTTCACCGAAGAATTCCCCGTGTGCGCGTCCTATCTCTTCCCAGGCGGAGATGTCGGTGACGAACATCCGGGTGCGGACGACGTCCGCGAGGCGCGCGCCGCAGCTTTCGAGCGCGGACTGGATGTTCCGGAGGGTCTGCACGGCCTGGGCGTACGGGTCGCCGATCCCGACGATGGTCCCGTCGAGAGCGGTCGCCGTCGTGCCCGAGACGTGGACGACGCTGCCGACCCGAACGGCGCGAGAGTAGCCGACGCGCGGCTCCCACGGGGTACCGGACGAAACGTTGCGGCGGCTCACGGGGCTGATCCTACGTTGCGCCCCGCGTAATCTCCGAGACCTGTTTGTGGTTCAGGAGCGCGACGAGCAGCACGCCGCCGATGATGTTGCCGAGAACGCACGGCACGACGAACCCTCCGAGCATCCGCCCCCACGGCGCGTCCCCGGAAAACGTCCGATAGAACGCCTCGACGCTCCCTGCGATCGAGTGCCGGAATCCGAGTGCGGCGATGGGCGCCGTCGAAAGCCAGATCAAGCTGATCTGCGCGAATGTGGAAAGGGTTGAGGCGACGAGCCAGGCCATCAAGGCGATCAGCCATCCGGCGAAGACAGCCTTGTAGGTCACAATTCCGAACCCGCCCTCCGTCGACTCGCGGGCGAGCCGCAGGAGAGGCTCCGTCAATTTGCGGTCGAGCATTTCGGTGCGGGCGGCGGCCCACGCGAAGACAACCGCTCCGAGCATGTTTCCGGCGAAGACGACCGCCCAGAGAGCGGCGACTTTCCGGAACGTGGACCATTCGGGCTTCCGGAGCAGGGGAATCACCGGCTCGAGGGTATTTTCGGTGAAGAGCTGCTGCCGCGCCAGCACCACGAAGATGAATCCGAGCGGGTACCCGACGGCGTGCGCGGCGGTCTTCCACGCCTCGGGAACGAGAGACGCCAAAAAAGCCGCGGCGAGAAAGCTGAACCCGATGGCGAGACCCGCCGCGATCGCGGACCAGATCAGGTCGGTCGCGGGGCGCTCGAGCTCCTCTTCCGCGGCATCGGAAATGTTTTCGTAGATTTCGTCGGCGGACAACCGGGTACCCGCCGAGGGTCCTCCGGATTCCGAGTCGGGTTTCTTCCCCTGCTTTCCCGTCCGGGACGGAGGTTTCGTGCGGGGTTTCTGCCCGCGAGGCTCTGCCTTGCCGCGCGTCGAAGCGGAGGGCCTGCCGCCGGGCACCGAAAGGAACAGGGGAGCCATGGTGAGAACCCTTTTTACCTCTCGAGGTACGTGTAGCGGGGGAACATCGCCTCGAATTCCTTGTAGATGCGCTGAACTTCGTCCTTCTTCACGGGACGGTTCGTGACGCGCCGGAGCTGCTTGTTGATCGAGTCGAGGATCTCCGTCCGGTCGTAGTTCATGTACTCGAGAACGCGCTCACAGGATTCGCCGGGGAGAACGTCCTCCACCTTCCCGCGCCCATCCTCGTCCACCGTGACCAGAACCTCGTGGGCCTCACCGAACAGATTGTGCAGATCTCCGAGCACGTCCTGGTACGCGCCCATGAGACAGAACGCGACGTAGTACGGCTCGTCCTTGTGGAAGGTGTGGAGCGGCAGCGTGTCCTTGATGTCGCGGAGGTCGATGAACTTGTCGATCTTCCCGTCCGAGTCACAGGTGATGTCCGCGAGCGTTCCGACCTCCACCGGCTTTTCGTTCAACCGGTGGATCGGAAGGATCGGGAAGAGCTGGTCGATGGCCCAGGAGTCGGGCAGCGACTGGAAGACGGAGAAGTTCATGACGTAGGTGTCCGCCAGCATCTTCTCCATGTCTTCGAACTCTTCCGGGATCTCCTTCAGGGTCTTCAAGTCACGATGGATCCGCTCGCAGATCTGCCAGTAGAGGATCTCGCCCTTCGAGCGGTCCTCGAGCGAGAGATGCCCGAGGTTGAAAAGGGTGAAGAGCTCTTCCTTGTACTGCTGAGCGTCGTGGTAGCTCTCGCGGAGATTCTTCGCGTTCGTCGTTGCGAGGATGCCCGCCAGCTCCTGGATCACGGGAGCGTCGTTGCCGGTGACACGGACCTTGCGGCCCTGCTCGATCCGGTCGGCGACGTCGAGGACGTTGGCGATCAGGACCGAGTGAAACGCGGTCACCGCGCGCCCGGATTCGGTCACCAGAGTGGGAACGGGTACGCTTTCTTCTTCGCAGATCTGCTTGATCGTGTAGACGACGTCGTTCGCGTATTCCTGGGTGGAGTAATTCATGGATGATTCGAACGCCGTCTTCGAGCCGTCGTAGTCCACTCCGAGCCCGCCGCCCAGGTTCAGGTACTGGATCGGCACGCCCATGGCCCGGAGCTTCGCGTAGACACGGCCGGCCTCGCGGATCGCATTCTTGATTTTGCGGATGTCCGTGATCTGGGAGCCGATATGGAAATGCAGCATCACCAACGCGTCCAGCATCCGCCGCGACTTCAGGATCTTGACCGCCTCGAGCATCTCGGGGGTGGTGAGCCCGAACTTCGCCGCCTCGCCTCCCGACTTCGCCCATTTACCCGAACCTCGCGCGTAGAGCTTGGCGCGCATTCCGAGGAGGGGCCGCACACCGCGGGCCCTGGCCACGCTCAGGATCCGGTCGAGCTCGGACACCTTTTCTAAAATCAGAACGACCTTCTTCTTCATCCGCACGGCGTTCAGCGCCATGCCGATGAACGGATCGTCCTTGTAGCCGTTGCAGGTGATCAGGCACTCGGGTCCGAGGTCGGCGGCAATCGCGGCGAGGAGCTCGGGCTTCGATCCCGCCTCGAGGCCGTAGTTGTAAGGCCGGCCCGCTTCGATGATCTGCTGGACGACGACCCTCTTCTGATTGACCTTGATCGGAAAGACTCCGCGGAACACGTTTTTGTAATCGAACTCGTCGATCGCGCGCGCGAACGCGTCGTTCAAGCTGCGCACCGATTCGGAGAGGATCTGCGGGAAGCGGATCACCATCGGCGTCGTGATGCCGCGCAGCGCCACTTCATCGACGATCTGTTTCAACGCGACGCCGCGGTGAGCCTCCCGTGTGGGCCGCACGAAAAGCTCACCATCCTCGGAGATGTGGAAGAACCCCTTCCCCCAGTTGGGAATGCCGTATACCGCGGCGGCGTCTTCGAACCGCGCCTGGGGACGCGCCCGGGAGGACGTTTCCCGGAGGTTCCGGCGGATGGGTCGCGCGCTGGCCACGGGGGCATGCTAGCGCAACCGGAACGCCGGGACGGCAGATCGGGAATCGGCAACCGGGAAAGGAAGCGCGGCGACCTCCGCTCGATTACCGATTACCGATTCCGGGCCTCCGAACTTCCTCAGATGCCCTCGTCGAGATCCTTCTTGCCGCCGGCGTGAATCCCCGAGGTCGTCTTCGGGACGTCCTCCTGCTCGAAAAAAAGCCCGCGTGGCCGCGGGCTTCGGAGCTCGAACATGCCGTCGGTGCTTCAGCCCTTCAGCGCTTCAGCCCTCTTCAGCGCTTGACGTCTTCGCCGAGATCCTCGAGAGCCTCGCCGACCTTGCGCTTGGCCCGGCCAAATCCCTCTTTGAGGGCGCCGCCCGCGCGCTGGTCCGCACCTTCTCTCTCGAGCTCCGCGTTGCCCGTCACCGTTCCGGCCGCTTCCTTGATTCTTCCTGCCAGGTTGTCTTTCTTGCCGTCCATCTCGTCACGGTTCATCTGTGCTCCCTCCGTGTCCGAAAGGTGCAGGTTTTGTGCCGGTCCCTTTCTCGCCGGGCGGCTCCGGGGGACGATCGTCCTTCAAAAAAGACAGTCCTTCGGCGGTCTTTATGTGGAGGTCTCGCTGAGGATTCGGGATCGCGATCTGGCTGGCGGCAAGCTCTTCCCAGATGGCGAAATTGAGCGCGCTCACGAATGCCGGACGCTTGTGCAGCATCTGGGACGTCCAGCAGAGCAGCTGGAAGTCGAGCGTGGATTCCCCAAATCCCCTGAAGTAGACCGACGGAGGAGGATCGGGCAGGACGCCCTCGCACCGCGAGGCGGCGGCGATCAGCGCCTTCTCGACCTCGCGGGGATGGCTGTCGAAGGAGACGCCGATGGGGACACCAAACCGGATGCGATTGCTGCGGAAGCTCCAGTTTGTGACCGTGTCCGTCATGAACTTCGAATTCGGAACGATCAGGAATACGTCGTCGTTTGTCCGGATGACGGTCGAACGCGTTCGGATCTCGACGACGTCTCCGTTCACCTTGTCGATCTCGATCCGGTCCCCGACCATGATCGGCCGTTCCAGAAGCACGATGATTCCGGCGAAGAAGTTCTTGACGATGTCCTGGAGTCCGAACCCCAGACCGACGCCGATCGCCGCCCCGAACGCCGCCAGGCTGCTCGCATTTATGCCGAGCGCGTTCACCGCCAGCATGACGCCCGCGAACCAGATGAGATAAGCGAGGACGCGGCCGACAGAGTACCGGGCCCCGATCTCCAGATGCGTACGGGAGAGAAGACGTTCGGCAATCAACTTGCGCGCGATCCGCGCCGCGACCCAGGTAGCGGCCAGGATCGCGAGGAAGACCACGATGCTCGAGACCGTGACGCTGTTTTCGCCGATCTTGAAGAGCCGGGAGCTCAGGAAGTCGCCCATGGAGACGCGCGGTGCAGGTTCGGTGCCGGGGGAGGTGAGGGGCCAGGGTCAGGGCGTTAGAGAGAGGCGAGGATCGGAAACGGGAGCCGATCGACCCACGGGAGCGAGACGGCCGCGGTACTCCGCGGTCAACTCGACCGTCCCTCGGGAATCGGGAATCGGGAATCGGATATTGGGGATCGGGAAGCGGACTCGAAAGTCAAAGGCTCCGGTCCGCCTGACCCCTCACCCCTAACCACTGATGTCTTTCTAGGGCTTTCCGAGCAGCTCCAGCGCGGCCACGGTCAGCGACGACGCCCCCATCCGGATGGTCGCGACGCGGTCGGGCGCGAACTGGGACGAGTGCAGCGACGGGAGCGGTGTGCCGTTTTTCTGAGACTCGGCGTAGCGGCCCGGCTCGACCGCGCCGATCTCGAACTGAAGCGCCGGGACGCCCGCGCGGCCGTACTCCGAGAAATCCTCGCCTCCCATGACCGGAGTTCCCTGCGAGACGTTCCCTTCGCCGAACGCGCGTCCGAGAGCCGCTGCGATCCTCGACGTCAGCGCCGGGTCGTTGTACGTCGCGGGCGTCGTCTCCGTGACGGTGACCGACGGCTCTTTCGGCGCGCCGGCCGCGGCCGCTTCCGCCTTTGCGATCCGGTCAATCCCTTTCAAAAGGCGCTGCCGGACCTCTTCCTTGAAGGACCGGACGGTGATCTGGAGCTTCACCTCGTCGGGGATGATGTTGTGCTTCAGCCCTCCGTGGATGGAGCCGACGGTGACGACCGCCGGATCGAACGGATTGTTCTCGCGGGCGACGAGCGTCTGGAGCGCGAGCACCGTCCGGGCGGCGATGACGACGGGGTCGACCGTCGTGTGCGGGTACGCGCCGTGACCGCCGCGGCCGAAGATCGTCACGTCCACGGAATCGACGTTCGCCATCGCGAACCCCGGCGTGTAGACGATTTTTCCGGAAGGAACTGTTGCCTTGTCGTGAAGGGATATCGCGAAGTCCGGCTTCGGGAACCGGGTGAAGAGCCCGTCTTTCAGCATGTGGAGAGCGCCCGAGCCCTTCTCTTCGCCGGGCTGACCGATCAGGAAGAGTGTTCCGCGCCACCGGTCCTTCGCCTTGACCAGGAGCGTCGCGGCGCCGATCAACGAGGTCATGTGGATGTCGTGCCCGCACGCGTGCATCACGGGAACCGTGTTTCCGGCGTCGTCCTTCGCGGTCATCTTGCTCGCGTACGGAAGGCTCGTCCGCTCCTCGACCGGCAGCCCGTCCATGTCCTCCCGGATGAACACCGTCGGGCCCGGACCATTCTTCAGGATCGCGACGACGCCCGTGCCGCCGACACCGGTCGTCACGTCGTAGCCGAGCTTGCGAAGCCGGTCCGCGATTTTCGCCGCTGTCTTCTCCTCGTGCATCGAGAGCTCGGGGTTCCGATGGAGGTCCATGTACAGGGTTTCGAGATCGGGCGTGAGCGCGTCGAGCGGCGCGAGCGCCGGATTGTCGGCAGGGGAGGCGGCGAGCGCGGCGGAGACGAGCATCGCCGAGGCGAAGAAGCGGACGCGCATGGTTTCTCCTGATGAAAAGAAAGAGTGACCGCTACGAGACCAGAGGCGCGCCCCGGTGTCAAGAAAGCCGCGTCATAAATGCCGCGCCCGAGGAATGCCCGGTGTTTGGAATCTCTGTGCGATGCTAGCCGTCGATGTCGAGCGGCTCCGAGGACAAGCCCCGCCGCGTCGGGACCCTGCAGAGCCTCCGGGCGGCGATCACGTCGAGGCGCCTCGGCGCTGTGGCGATCCAGTCGTTTTCATCCGGACTGCCGCTCGGTCTCGTCTGGATCGCGCTGCCGGCGTGGTTGACCTACCGGGGCGTCGACATCAAGACCGTCGGCCTCTTCTCGCTGTCGCAGGCGCCGTGGACCTTCAAGTTTCTCTGGGCGCCGCTGATGGACCGCTACAGCCCGCGCTTTCTGGGGCGAAAGCGGTCGTGGATGATTGTGTCCCAGCTCTTCCTGCTCGCCGGAATCGCGTTCCTGGCGACGCAGTCGGCCGCTCCGAGGGTCGGGTGGGTCGCCGCGATCGCGATCTTCATCGCTTTCTGGTCGGCGTCGCAGGACATCGCGATCGACGGGTATGCCGTCGAGGTCCTCGAGCCGTC
>JBDTRB010000023.1:0-36084 GCA_039931865.1 Acidobacteriota bacterium
CGGTTGCCGCCTCGCCCGTCCCGTCCCCCGCGCCGGCCGCGGCGCTTCTCCTTGCGAGGCTCCGGCGTATCCACCCAACCGTCTTCGAGGTGGCGGAACGTCACCAGGATGTCGGTGCGCGCCGCGCGGGCCTGGAGGAACGCCAGCACGCGCGATCGCAGCGGTGAGATCGGGTTCTCGACGAGAGAGGGAAGGCGCTCCGCGTCGAACAGCACCATGCGCGTCCAGCCCACGGTCTTCTTCCGGCCGTCTGAGGCCTCGAGCGTCATCACGAAGAGGTCGCGCTCGTGGTCGAGTCCGTGCTCCCGGTACTCGAAGTCCGGGAACGCCTCGCGGCAGAGCCCCTTCAGGAAGTCGAGGTTCTTCTCCCCGCCTTCGAGGGTCTGTTCCATCGAGACCACGCGGTCTCGAAACATGCGTGTCTGGGGCATGCCTTATCCGATCGCGAGGCCGGCGTCTTTGAAGATCTCGCGCGCGATGATCAACCGATGGATCTCGCTCGTGCCTTCGTAAATCTCCGTGATGCGGGCGTCGCGAAAGTTGCGTTCGACGGGATACTCCTTCGTGTACCCATATCCCCCGTGGATCTGGAGCGCTTTCGTCGTGACGCGCTGGGCCATCTCCGCGGCGAACAGTTTCGCTTCGGCGGCCTCGAGCCCGTAGCGTCCGCCGTTTTTCTTCGTCGTGTCCTTCGCGGCGGCCGCCCGCCGGGTCAGCAGGCGCGCCGCATCCACGTCCGTCGCCATGTCGGCCAGGTAGAAGCGGATCACCTGGAATTCTGCGATCGGCTTTCCGAACGCCCGCCGCGCCTTCGCGTACCGGACCGCAGCCTCCATCGCCTCCGTCGCGATCCCGACTGCCTGTGCCGCAATCCCGATGCGTCCGCCGTCGAGCGTCGACATCGCGATCTTGAAGCCGTCGCCCTCTTTCCCGAGCATGTTCGCGGCCGGAACGACGACGTCGGTCAGGAAGATCTCCACCGTCCCCGACGCGTTGACGCCGAGCTTCACCTGGTGCCGCGAGCGGTCGAATCCGGGCGAGGACGCGTCGACCAGAAACGCAGAGATCCCCCGCGATTTCTTTTCCGGGCTCGTCATCGCAAACAGGAGGCAGATGTCCGCATCGGAGCCGCAGGTGATGAAGACCTTCTGGCCGGAGATCTTCCAGGCATCCCCTTCCCGCACCGCCCGGGTCTGCTGGTTCGCGGCGTCGGACCCCGCGTTCGGCTCGGTCAGGGCGAAGCAGCCGAGCTTCTCCCCTTTCGCCAGGGGCTCTAAGAACCTCTTCTTCTGGTCGTCATTGCCGAACTTCTCGATCGGGTCGCAGACGAGGGAGTTGTTGACGGAAAGGATCACTCCGACGTTAGCGCACACCCGGGAGATCTCCTCGATGACGATCGAGTAGGACACCACGTCCATCCCCGATCCCCCGTGCTCCGTCGGCACCGACACGCCCGCCAGACCGAGCTGGCCGGCCTGGTGGAACAGGTCCTTCGGGAACTCCCCGGACTGGTCTATCGCGGCGGCGCGCGGCCGGACGACGTCTTCGGCGAACTCCCGAACGGCGGACTGGAGGAGGCTCTGGTCCTCCGTGAGGTCGAAATTCATCGAAGGCGGAGTATACCGAGGCGGGAACGGCCCTCAGTCCGCCCGCGTGCAGGAGCCGTTACGGCCTTTCTGGCTCGAGGCGCCACCGGCCTGTCTCAAACGGCTCGGCAGACAATCCCTCGCAATCCGGCCGGTCCGTCGCGTCCGGTGAAGGACCAGGAATCCGGCTGCCCCCGCGCGGGAACGTCACCGTCACGGGTCCGGAACTGCGTTCCATCTCCTCCACTTTTTCAAGGACGATTCGTTCCGGCACGTTCACGACGAAGATCAGGTGCGTCCGAAGCTCAGCCGCGGTCAGGAATCCGCGTTCGAGCGAATCCGAAGGGCGGGAGAAGCGAACCCGGTACGGCTGGAGGCGCGATCTGTTCAGCAGGAGAGTCAGTGTTTCGAATCGACGGCCTCGTGCTCGCTCGCCGGTCATCTCCGCTCCTCTCAGAAGCGGGGAGATTGACCCCCTTCCGTGAAGGCTCGAGGAGATTCCATAAGAACGAGGCTGGCCGGGAACGACGATTTTTCACGAACTTCGGACGATCTTGACCTGGGGAATCTATCGTCCGCGAAATGAAGACACACGTCGCCATTCCGAGATGCTCCTGCGGCCGGGTTCTGACTTTCGGCAAGACCGCAGCGCCCAACGCTGAGCTCGAGGTCGCTTGTCCCTGTGGACGGCGGCTTGCGTTTGAAGGAGGTGAATCCAGGTGGATGTACCGGGGAAGCGTCGTGCGGGATGTGCGATCTTCCGAGAACACATCTCCGTCTGCCGACGATCTCTCCGGATGCGAGCGGTACTGGTTCGAAGTCATCGCGCCCGGCCCGTACCGCGTCCTGGTTCAGATCATTTTCTTCCCATCGCGAAGGGTCGCGGAAGTTCTGACCTCCGATGCGAAGCCGTTGCTGCTCGCAGGAGTCTCGACACCCACCGAGGCGCGTCGGAAATGGTTTGAGCTGCGGCACGGGACGGGATATCGAACCACCGAATCCAGAATGGCCGCTCCGCGGCCGCCTTCCTGCCAGGCCGAGGCCCCACTGGGCCCTGCGCCCTGCGCCCCTTAACGGGTCCGCACGAGCCACATCCCCTTCAGGTACTCCCCTTCCGGGCAGTCGATGGCCACGGGATGATCCGGCCCGGCTCCCTGGCGCGCGAAGAGGGAGAACGCGGCGCCCGATTCGATCTCCGCCGCGAAAACGATCTGCTGGAAGAGCGTCGGGTCGATCGCTCCGGAGCAGGAGGACGTCAGCAGGATCCCCCCGGGGGCGACGAGCCGCATCGCGAGACGGTTGACGTCCTTGTATCCGCGGGCGGCCCGGTCGACGTCGCCGCGCTTCTTGGCGAACGCGGGCGGGTCGCAGACGACGGCATCCCAGGTTTCGCCTTCCGCCACCCGCCGGCGAAGATCCTCGAAGACGTCCGCGCGTGTGAAGTCGGAGGGCCCCGAATCGAAGCCGTTGGCGCGGCGATGCTCGGCGGCGAGCTCGAGCGCGGGGGCCGAAGCGTCGACGTCGACCGCCTGCGCGGCGCCTCCGGCGAGCGCCGCAACCGAGAAGCCTCCGGTGTAGGAGAACAGGTTCAGGACGCGCCGGCCGGATGCCGCCGCTCTCAACCTCGCGCGGTTCTCCCGCTGGTCGAGGAAGAAGCCCGTCTTCTGTCCGGAGCCGTAGTCGGCGAAGAAACGGAGC
Source organism: Acidobacteriota bacterium (assembly GCA_039931865.1). Taxonomy (GTDB): domain Bacteria; phylum Acidobacteriota; class Thermoanaerobaculia; order UBA5066; family Gp7-AA6; genus JALYUA01. The sequence continues at coordinate 3,285 of JBDTRB010000023.1, forward strand.
CCGTTCTCGCGAAACGCCACCCGCCCGGGCAGAACGTCGTCCTGTGCCGGAGACCCTTTCGTCCTTCCCGCGTCGCGCGTCGCTCCCGTTCGCCGCACGATCACCTTTTCGAGATCGAAGGCCCGTCTCGCCTCCCGCTCCAGGACTGGCGCCCACGCCCCGGTCCCCTGGGTCGACAGTTCGAGCACGCCGGTCCCGGCGTACACGTCGAGGGTCACGCCGGGACAGAGATCGCCCTCCGAATTGATGCCCCGGAACCCCGTGGTTTCGGGAGGGATCACGGAGTCGCGCCGCCGGCGCGCGGCATCGAAGCGCGCGGCGAAAAGGTCCTGTCCAGGCGGCGCTTCCCCGAAGACCCAGAGCCGCGCGACGATCTGCGATCCGGGTGAGTAGGCCCCCGCCGCAAGCCGTTCGCCTCCCGCCGACAGAATCTCGGCCCACCCGTCCCCGCCATCGCCCTCTCGGCGCTCGACGGCCCCGGAGAAGAGCCAGGGGTGCCGGCGGCGGACAGAGACCTCCCGGCCGGCCTTCAAAAACAGCCGGATCAGGGGGCGCTCCGCCTCAACGGCTGAGGGGGGAGCTCCGTATCAAGAGGCGAACACACCCGATCTCCTCCCTGGCCCCTCCCGCGAGGGGCCTTCTTTTTGCCTCTGCCTCGTTCATGGTTCATGCCTCTACGGCTGGTTCAGGCTCCAGTCGTACTCGAGGAATTCCGGCGCGGAAGGCAGGCCGGAAAGCCAGGCGGACGTTGCGGGGTCGGCGGCAAACTTCGCGATTTCCTTCATCAGCGACCCGCCGCCGTCGCGCTCGAACTCCTTGCGGTTCCAGAAGAAGATTTTCGACAGCGCGACCTTGCCTTTCTGCCGGTCGATCGTGTTCTTCGACGCGTCGTTGACGAACGCGCGTCCCTGCCGGTCGAGCTCCGCGGACAGTCCGGCGGCGGTGTACGCCTTCACCGAGAGCGGAGGGCAGGATTTCGACGCGCAGACGATGGCGAAATGGATGCGGGAATCCTTGTCCTCGCGGAGCTTGTTCTCGATCGCGTCGAGCGTGAGCATTTCTCCGCCCACCTTGTGCACGACTTTCTTGAATGCGCCGTCGATGTCGAGGATGCTCTTCGTCGGATAGCGGTCGAGAACGGTCGCAATCGCGCACGCGTTGTAGGCGTTGATGTAGAACGCCTTCTTCTCGTCCGGCGCCATCTTCGAAGGGTCCGCATCGCCCAGGTTCGCGAGATACGCCGCGAGCCGCTTCTTGTCCTGCCCCGAGGCCCCGGCGTAGTCGAACCCGCCGTTTCTGGCCCTCGCCTGGAGGATCGCGTCGAAGACCGCGTTGTCAGGTGACGCCGCCCCCGCGGGCGCGGACATCCCGAATCCCGCCAGGAGAATGCAGAGCAACAGAAACCGCCGAGTCAGATGTGTCATGAGGTCTCCTCCCGCAAATCGTATACGGAGGACGGCTTCGCCCGGATCTTCCGGCAGCCCTCAGAACGCCGAAAGGATGCCGTAGGAAAGGGCGCCGATCGCCCCCGCCATGGGGATGGTGAGCACCCAGGCATACACGATCTGGCTCGCGACCCCCCATCGGACCGCGGAGAACCGCGATGTTGCGCCGACACCGATGATCGAGCCGGTGATCGTGTGGGTCGTCGACACGGGAATGCCCCAGATCGAGGCGAGCAGCACGGTCAGTGCGCCGGCCGTCTCCGCGCAGAAGCCGGAGAAGGGCTTCAACTTCGTCAGGCGGCTCCCCATCGTGCGCACGATCCGCCATCCTCCGGTAAGCGTCCCGGCCGCGATCGCGGCGTGGGCGGAGAGGACGATCCAGATCGGGATCGTCTTCACGTTCGGCAGGTACATGAAATGGAGACGCGAGGAAGGATCGGCAAACGCCGTCTGGTTGGCCACCAGGAGCCCGGCGATGATCCCCATCGTCTTCTGGGCGTCGTTGGTTCCGTGCGAGAGGGAGAAGAACGCCGCCGACACGAGCTGCGCGCGCCGGAACCACCGGTCGACCGAGGCGTAGGCCGCGCGCCGGAACGTCCACGAGACCGCGACCATCAGGCCGAAGCCGAAGATCATCCCGATCAGGGGCGACAGCACGATGAACGAGAGCGTCTTGACCCAGGCGGCCCCGGGCACAATGGCCTTTATGCCGACGCGGGCGATCGCCGCCCCGGAGTACCCGCCGATGAGAGCGTGCGACGAAGAGGACGGGATGCCGAAATACCAGGTGATGAGATTCCAGGCGATCGCGCCGATCAGGCCCCCGAGGACCACGTTCGAGTTCACGACTCGGATATCGATGAGGCCCGACCCGATCGTCTTCGCGACCGCGGTGCCGAACACGAAAGCGGCGACGAAATTGAAGAACGCCGCCCAGAAGACCGCCATGAGCGGCGAGAGCACGCGGGTCGACACCACGGTGGCGATCGAGTTCGCCGAATCGTGCATCCCGTTGATGAAGTCGAAGACGAGCGCCACCCCGATGATGGCCAGGATGAAGGTCACGGCTGCGCCTCCGACCGCTTCCGCAGTCCGCGGCGAAGAGACCCGAGACTCGACGTCACGAGTGTTTCAGAACCACGCTCTCGAGCACGTGGGCGACTCCCTCGACCTGGTCGATCGTCGCCTCCAGGTTCTCGTAGATGTCCTTCCACTTGATGACTTCGATCGGATCGATGCCGCCGCGAAAGAGAGATGCGACGGCCTCGTGGTACGCGACATCGCCCTCGTTTTCCAGCTGCTTGATCCGGATGCAGTGTTCGATGACGCCCTTCTGCGTCTTCAGGTCCGCCACCGCCTCGACGAGCTCGCCCGTGACCGTGACGATCACCTGCGCGAGGCGCTTCGAGATCGGCGTGGGCTCCGAAATGTTGTAGAGGACGAGGCGCCGGACAGTCCCGTCGATCAGGTCGATCACGTCGTCGAGCCGGACCGCCAGCCGATGAATGTCCTCACGGTCGATCGGCGTAATGAACGTCCGGTCGATCCCGCGAAGGATCTGGTGGGAGATCTCGTCGCACTCGTGTTCCAGCCGCTTGATCTGGTCCGCCACGGTCGCGACCGCCGCCTCGCCGGTGAAAAACTTCGCGAGCATGCGCGCGCTCTCGTGGATCCGGCGCGCGAGCTCCGAAAACTGGTCGAAGTACTTCTCTTCGCGGGGCAGGATATTGAACATGGGGCCTCCGGGTTGCGGCCCGCATGCTATCGCAGCGCTTCACGCCGTTTTTACCTGGGAGCGCCGGCTCATTCCGTGAGAACGCAGGGGCCTGAGAGAGGCGCCGGAAGGAATGAGAGAGTCAGCGCTCAGGACGCGTCGGGCAGGCGAATCCGGAAAAGACTGCCGCTCCCAAGCTCGCTTTCGACTTCGACCGTTCCGCCGTGCAGCTGGACGATGTGCTTCACGATCGAGAGTCCCAGCCCGGTTCCGGGCCGCGTTTTGGAGCGGGAGCGGTCCACCTGATAGAAGCGCTGGAAGATCTTGTCCTGCTCGGATCGGGCGATCCCGGGGCCGTTGTCCCCGACCGATACGCTCGCTGCCCCGGGCTCACGGGCGGACCGGAGAGTCACAACGCCTCCCTCCGGAGCGAACTTGATCGCGTTGTCGATCAGGTTGCGGACGACCTGGGAGAGCCGGCGCCGGTCGCCGCAGACGGTCAAATCCGACTCGAGATGGGTCGAGAAGACAATGTTCTTCCGCGCGGCCGCGTCGGAAAAGTCGTCCGCCGTTTCTCTCAGGAGCTCCTCGACGAGGATCTCGGAGGTGACGAGCTCGACGGCGCCGCTCTCGATCTGCGCGAGGTCCATGAGGTCGTCGATCAGCTCCCGCATCCGGTCGGACTGCCGCCGGATCAAGTCCAGCAGGTGTTCGGATTCCGCCGGGTCGGGCTCGGCGTCGGCGAGAGTTTCGGCAGCGGCCGCGATCGACGCGATCGGCGTTCGAAGCTCGTGCGACACGTCCGCGACGAAGGTGCGGCGCATCGACTCCGTCCGCTCGAGCCGCGTAACGTCCCGCAGGACTCCCACAGCGGCCGCGCGCGAGCCCGGCGGAAGTGCCACGACCGTCACCTGCCAGACGATTTCGTCCCCCAGGTGGACCGTGCGCTCCCGCGTCTCGTGACCGGCGACCGTCTCGCCAAAAACGTCGTAGAGGTCCCGGCGTCGCAGGAGGTCGTAGAGCGCCCGTCCGGCGGGATCGGCGATTCCGATCATGCGGGCGAACCGGGCATTCGACTCCAGGACGTGCAGGCGCTCGTCGACGACGACCAGTCCGTCGGGGAGCCGCTCGAGCACCATCGCCGTGAGCTGCCGCTCCGATTCTGCCTTCTCCAGGGCGAGGGCGAGCGAGTTCTTCATGCGCTGGAACGCCGCCGCGAGGAGCTGGACCTCTTCGCCGCCGGCGTGCGGTAGATCGCGCCGGTGGTCGCCCGCCGCGATCGCGAGCGCTGCCTCCGTAAGCGACGCGATCGGCTGCGAGAATCTTCGGGCCGCGGTCGAGCCCACGAGAAAGAGGAGAAGGCACGTCGCGAGGATCGCCGTTCGGGTAGTCCAGAGGTAAGCCTCCTCGATCGCGAGGACCCCCGCCACCGATACGGAGAGCCGGATCACCTGATCGCCAGGGAACGACTTCGCGTAGTAGATTCGGTTCTCGCTCTCGGTCGTCGAAAACCGCCGCGCGGACCCTGTCCCGCTCCGGCGGGCGCTCTGGACCTCGGGCCGGGCGGCGTGGTTTTCCATGCCGGCCACCTTTTCGGGAGGCATGTCCGTGTCGTGAAGGACCTTCCCCCCGGCATCGACGATCGTGACGCGGCAGTTCAGGCTGGCCGCCGCCTGGCGCAGAAGCGAGTCCGCCTCGGCGGGGCGTTCAAAGGCCCACCGGCCCCAGTCCTGCGCGAGGTGATCGGCCTCGCGCGAGACGCGTTCCAGGATTCGGTCCTCCGTGGCGCGTCGGACTGTCGCGTCCAGAAGCAGGACGAGAAGGAGGGCCGCGGCGGCGGCGAGCACGCCGAGCAGTATCGTGAATCGCGAGCCAAGTCGCATGAGATGGGACGTGCGCTCGTTGTCGGAGCCGGCGCCCTGAGGCGCCCGCGCCTTAGGGCGTCGCGTCCTCCCCGCCCTGATCGCCGTAACGGTATCCAAGCCCGACCACGGTCTCGATCCGCTGATCGCCGAGCTTTCGGCGCAGCGAGCGGATGTGGACGTCGACCGTGCGCGTCTCGACGTCGGCGTCGTAGTCCCAGAGCCGGGCGAGGATCGAATCGCGCGTGACGACGCGGCCGCGGTTCACGATGAGCATCCAGAGGAGGTCGAACTCCTTTTTCGTCAGGTGCACCCGTTCTCCGTCCAGGCGGGCCTCGAAGCGCGCCCGGTCCACCCGCAGCGCTCCGTCCGTATACACCTCCTCCTCCGAGGTCTCGAACGAGGCCACGCGGCGAAGGTGCGCATGAATGCGCGCCAGAAGCTCCCGCATCGAGAAGGGCTTGGTGATGTAGTCATCCGCGCCTATCTCGAACCCGAGGAGCTTGTCCCGCTCTTCGACCCGCGCGGTCAGCATGATGATCGGCACGCGGCGGGACTCGTTCGACCGCCGCATCTCCCGGCACAGGGCGAGCCCGTCGATGTCCGGCAGGTTCAGATCGAGGATGACGAGGTCGAACGGCTTCTCCTCCATCGCGGCGAGAGCCGCCAGGCCGGAGATGTAGTGCTCGAGGTGGTACCGCTTCTCCTTACGCAGGTTCAGGCGGATCGTGTAGGCGATGTCGGCGTCGTCCTCGACCAGCGCGATGCGCTTGACGCTGACCGGCCCGCCGTCCCGGGCTGCTCGAGGAGCCGCCTTGCGCGAGGATGTCGTTTTCATGAGCTCTCCTTCGAGATTAACCGAAGCGCCCCGTTATGTAGTCTTCGGTAATCTTCTGGCCCGGATTCGTGAAAATTTTCTCCGTGCGGTCATACTCCACGAGCCGTCCCAGCATGAAAAAGGCCGTACGCTCCGATACCCGCGCCGCCTGCTGCATGTTGTGGGTGACGATCACGATCGTGTAGTCGCGCTTCAGGGTGTAGATGAGCTCCTCGATCTTCTGCGTGGCAATCGGATCGAGCGCTGACGCGGGCTCGTCCATCAGGAGCACTTCCGGTTCCACGGCGAGCGCGCGGGCGATGCAGAGCCGCTGCTGCTGGCCGCCCGACAGCCCCAGCGCCGAGGTCTGAAGACGGTCCTTGACCTCGTCCCACAGGGCGGAACCGCGGAGGGCCTTCTCGACCCTCTCCGGCATCTCCGAACGCTTTCCGATTCCGTTCACTTTCAGTCCGTAGGCGACGTTTTCGAAGATCGACTTGGGAAACGGATTCGATTTCTGGAACACCATGCCGACGCGCCGCCGGAGTCCGGCGACATCCGTTCCGCCGCGGTAGATGTCTTCGCCGTCCAAGAGAACCTCGCCGACCACCCGGGTATCGGCAATGATGTCGTTCATCCGGTTCAGGCAGCGAAGGTACGTCGATTTCCCGCACCCCGAAGGGCCGATGAACGCGGTCACCGACTTTTCCGGAATCTTCAGTGAGATCCCGTAGAGCGCCTGTTTGGGTCCGTAGAAGAAGTCGAGGTTCTTCGTCTCCATGCGCGCGGGCGCCGGAGGCGTGGCCGCAGAAGGCGGCTCGTGCGGGGTTGGAAACGAGCCGGGCGCAAGTGCGGCGTCGGAAGGCGCGGTGGTCGCCGTGGTCACCGTTTCGTTCATATCCGGTGCATCCTTTCGAGTCTCTTCGTCACGATGCGCGCGAGCACGGAAAAGATGAAGACGACCCCGACCAGGACGAGCGCCCCCGCCCACGCCTGGCGGTGCCAGTCGTCGTAGGGGGATATCGCGTAGGTATAGACCTGGACCGTCAGGGAGGCGATCGGCTGATCCACCCGGGTGGTGAAGAATCGGTTATTGAAGGAAGTAAAGAGCAGAGGCGCCGTTTCGCCGGCGATGCGAGCCAGGGCCACGAGAATTCCTGTCATGATTCCCGGCAGGGCGGCCGGCACCATCACGGAAAACGACGCTTTCGCCCGGCTCGCGCCGAGGGCGAGCGCGCCCTCCCGAAGACTCGAAGGAACCAGCTTCAGGAGCTCTTCCGTGGTCCTGGCGATGATCGGAATCATCATGAACCCGAGCGCCATCCCGCCGGCGAGCGCGCTGAATCGTTTGAAGGGCATGACCGCCAGCCCGTAAGCAAAGATTCCGATGACGATGGACGGAACTCCGTTCAGCACGTCGGCGGTGAAACGGACGAAGAAAGCGAATTTACTCGCACCGTATTCGGCCAGATGAATGCCGCACAGCATCCCGACCGGAATCGCCAGCAGGGACGCGATCCCGATGAGCATCAGGGTTCCGACGATCGCGTTCGCCATTCCGCCACCCGACTCACCCACGGGCTTTGGCATCTGGGTGAAGAAGGCCCAGTTGAGCGAAGCGAATCCCTGTTTGATGACGTAAAAGAAGATGAACGCCAGAGGCACGAGCGCGACGACGACGGCCGCCGCGCACAGAAAGACGACCAGATTCGAAAGAAGCCTGCGGCGCCCGGACCGATTCATGCGCTGGCGCCTGACGCGGCGAGAGGCTCGGCGACGTGCTCTTCCGCAACGACGACCCGGCCCGTCCGCCAGATGAGAAACCGCGAGATCCCGTTGATCACGACGGTCAGAACGAAGAGCACGAGCCCGATCTCGACGAGAGCCGAGAGGTAGAGGTCGTCCGCGGCCTCCGTGAACTCGTTCGCGATGACGGCGGACATCGTGTGCTGGGGCGCAAAGAGCGAGGCGCTGACCTGGGGGTTGTTACCGATGACCATCGTGACGGCCATGGTCTCCCCGAGCGCGCGGCCGAAGCCGAGCATGACGGCACCCATGATCCCCGTCCGGCCGTAGGAGAGCGCGGCGCGGATCGCTTCCCACCGCGTCGCGCCGAGCGCGTACGCGGCTTCTCTCTGGGTCGCCGGCACGGCGCGCAGGACCTCACGCGCCACGGAAGAGCTGAACGGAATGACCATGATCGCGAGGATCAAGGCCGCCGACAGCATCCCGACGCCGAGAGGCGGACCCGAGAAGAGCGGCACCTTCTTGAGCCACGGCGGAGTCAGCACTTCGAGGTGCCGGACCACGGGGACGAGGACAAAGATCCCCCAGAGCCCGTAGACGATGGAGGGAATCGCGGCGAGAAGCTCGGTCAGAAACGTCAGAGGCGTTCGAAGCCGACCCGGGGAAAGCTCCGAAAGGAAGATCGCGATCCCGATCGCGATCGGAGTCGAGATGAGCATCGCGAGCACGGAGGAGTAGAGCGTCCCCCAGATGAACGGCAGCGCTCCGAACTCGCCCGAAACGGGATCCCAGGTCTTCGTGCGCCAGAAATTGAAGCCGAACGTCGCGATCGTCAGGTGCGACGTCCGAAAGAGCTCGAAGCCGATCCCGGCGACGAGGAGCACGACGAGAAGGGCGAAGAATCCCGTCCCCAGGCGGAAGCCCCGGTCGTCGGCGCTCCTCCGCGGGGACGGGGTCTTGCGAATAGCCAAACGGTCAGCCCTTCAGCCCTTCAGCCTTCAGCCTTCAGCCCTTGATGCGCTCGAGGGCCGTGAGCTCGAGCTTGACGACGCTTTCAGGAAGCGGCGAGTATCCGAGCTCCCCCGCATACTTCTGACCCGCGGTCAGCGCCCACCGGGTGAACTCCTTCATGATTTTGGAGCGCTGCTTGTCCTTCGGGTTCTCATAAAAAAGGAGCCAGGTGAACGAGGAGATCGGGTAAACGCCGGCGCCCGGGGCATTTGTAATCGAGACTCTGAAATCCGCCGGCATCTTCGTGGAGGCTGCGGCTGCCGCCGCGGTTACGGACTCGACCGAAGCGCGGACGAACTCGCCCGCCGCATTCTGCACGCTGCCGTAGTCGATCTTGTTCTGGATTGCATAGATGAGCTCGACGTAGCCGATCGCTCCCGGAGTCTGTTTGACCAGCCCGGCGACGCCTTCATTGCCCTTCCCGCCCACGCCGACCGGCCAGTTGACCGCGGTGGCGACGCCGACCTTTTTCTTGAAATCCGGCGAGACCTTCGAGAGGTAGTCGACGAAGATGTAAGTCGTGCCGGAACCGTCGGAGCGGTGACACACCGTGATGTCGGTGCCGGGCAGCTTGACCCCTGGATTCAGGCCGGCGATCGCCGCGTCATTCCACTTGTTGACCTTGCCGAGAATGATGTCGGCGAGAACCTTGCCGGTGAACTTCAACTGGGCATCGACTCCGGGAATGTTGTAGACGGGAACGACGCCCCCGAGAACCGTCGGCAGGTGCAGGACCTTGCCGCCCGCCTGCTGTATCTGCTCGGGAGTCATGGGGCCGTCCGACGCTCCGAAGAAGACCGTCTGGTTCGTCAGCTGTCGGATTCCGCCGCCGGACCCGATCGACTGGTAGTTGATCTGAACCTCCGGATGGAGCTTGTTGTACTCGGAGAACCACTTCGAATAGATCGGGAAGGGAAACGTCGCTCCCGCTCCATTGATCTGCATGTTCTGCGCTGAAGCCGATGAAACGACGCCCGCCGCCGTAATTACGGTCAGGGCCAGGATCCGAAGAATTTTCATTTGCTTACCTCATGCAAAAGATGAAGTTCCGCCGTTAAATCTGTGTGAATTCGAAGTGAATTAGAAGTTGAAGAGCGTGTGCAGCGCATATCGCTTCTCCTCAGGCTTCCTGTTCACGTTTGAGGGCCCAAAGTCTTCGTACTTGACGTTTTCGTAGTCGGCCAGCAGGGCCGCGGCGATCCCGGCCTTCGTGACCGGGAGCCAGTAGGCCAACCCTCCGATGAAACGCTTTTTCTTTCCGTTGGCATCGACGGTGTTGTTGTCCTTGTTGGGCTTCAGCTCGTCGTACCGAAGGAGGGCTTCGAGACCAAATGGGGTTCTCGGAGTGACCCATGCCGACCAGCCCGCCGCATGCGTCGAGAACGCCTTCGTGCGCGACGTCCGGTCTTTCGTGTCCAGATAGTTGACTCCGGCGTGGACGTAGGGGTGCTCGAACGTGAGCGCCGCGATATAGCGCTTCCGCTCCGAGTCCTTCTCGTGGTGATCGCCGTCGTAGAAGCCGGTCAGCCGAACCCCTCGCAGAACCGCGACCCCTGGTGCGGGCCGGACCGTCAGCCGGGCCTGAAAGGCCTTCTGGTCGTTCGCCTCGGCGCCGGTGTATGTCTCCCCGTTGTAGACGCCGACGTGCACGTCGCCGTAGCTCAGGGGAAAGTTCCAGTGGATGCTGACGCCGAAATCCGAGGACGAGAGGAATCCCTCGCGGTCGGCGAAGATCGTGCCCTGGAATCGGTACCGGTAGATGCCCTCTTCGAAATCCACCCAGGGGGTCTGCTGCGTCCCGAGCCGCAGCCAGGAGCCCTTCGGGGCGAAGTCGTCGAAATTGATCTGGCCATACGCGTACTTCAACCGGTAGACGAGGTTGTTGTTGGTGTTGAGAGTGACGCCCGTTCCCGAGATCGTCTGCCGCGTGATGTCGGGGGTGATGCGGAAAGAAACCCAGTGGCTGATCTGGCCGGTGATGTTGATGTAGGCGCGCGCAAGATTGAAGGAATTCGGGTGGATGACGCCGCCGTCCGCGTCTTTGGCGGTGGGAGCGTCCAGGTAGGTGTAATCGGCGAAGATCGTTCCTCCAACGCTGACCTTCGGCGTGTCGTCGGGGGGCGTGTACCCCTCGGCTGGAGTGATCTGGCCGCCCGCGGTGCCGGCGGCGAAGAGCCCGGCGACGGCGCCGGCGGTGATCAGATTGCGCAGGCGATTCTTCATCACTGTTCGTCCTCCTGTTTGGATCGCGATTTGTAAAGCGGCGGCGTCAACGAGAAACGAACGCCCTGTAAATTCCTCGCGAAGTGCCACCGGCCGGCTCGGGGTGAGGGTCGCGATCGAAGACAGGCCGATTCTCAGCGTCAGGATGACGCCGCACTCCCGCCGATCACCTCCGCGTTTGAGCGGCCCACCCTCATCAATTTCGCCCACTCCGTTTTCGCAATCCCTGGAGCAGAAAAGTCCCCCGCCGGGATCCCCAGTGGGCTCGCGGAGCGCTACCTTCCCGGGTGACGGCAAGCCCGCACCCTAAAAAAACGCCCCGATCTCTCGGGGCAAGCGGAGGAAGGCGTGTGTGGCGCCCGGATCAGGATCTCGCGCGGGCGTGAAACCGGATCGAACGCCGGATGAAGGCGCGGTCAAAACAGGGACGCGGGTTAAGCCCCACTTCTCGGAACTGCATTCGTTCGATCTTCACGGGCTGTCCTGAGCGTCTGTCCGTGCAAATCGCCTCCCACGTTTTGGCGGGGCGCGCGATTGGAGTGATTCATCGTCCACCCGACTCGCCCTGCGTCGGACTTTTTGGATTTCGATCCTGCCTCCGCAAACGCGCTCCCGGCATGCGACGAAACTCGGGCGGGCGTCGGCCGGACTTGCTGCAGGGTTCGTTTGAGAAATCAGTCCCGATTTCGTTCCGGATGCAATTTCGTCTCATGCGCAAAACAGGGACAGGGACAATTAGACAAAGGTCCCCATTTCTCGGAGCAGAAGGGTGGATGCGATGCCTGGGGAGCGGATTGGGATCCAATGAGATGAAGAAAGCGGCGGCAGGGCAGAACGAAGCCGCCGGCAGCAGACTCCGAAGCCGCCCCCCCATCCAGCGAAAAGTTTCGCAGTCACTTGCGGGGCGACAAATACCGTAGGATCACGGGGCCGGTGACGCAGCCGAAAGCAGGGCCTGCCGGTCTCGTCCTTTGGAGGCGGTGAAAGAAGACCGGCTGGCTCCCCAATTGCACTCCGTCGAAGTCACCCATGAAGACCATCGTCCAGATCTCGGACCTCCATTTCGGACGCGTCGATCCGGACACGCTGGAGCCATTGCGCGAGGCGATCGTGGCGCTGGCCCCCGATCTCCTCGTCGTTACCGGAGACCTCACCCAGCGCGCGCGACGGCTCCAGTTCCAGGAGGCGCGGAAGTTCCTCGACAGTCTCCCCGGGCCGCAGCTCGTGGTGCCGGGAAACCACGACGTGCCGCTCTACCGCGTGCTGGCCCGATTCCACCATCCGCTCCGCGGCTTTCGCCGGCACATCACGGACGATCTCGAGCCGTTCTACTGCGACGACGAGATCGCCGTCGTCGGGATCAACACCGCGCGCTCGCTCACCTTCAAGTACGGACGGATCAACCTCGAGCAGGCGCGGCGGACCCACGCGCGATTCCGGTCAGCGCCCGCGGGAGTCACCCGGATTGTGGCGACGCACCACCCTTTCGATTTGCCGGAGGGATCGGACGTCCGCGACATCGTCGGCCGGGCGCGAATGGCGATGGAGGTCCTGGCGGAATGCGGGACGGATCTCTTTCTCGCCGGCCACGTCCATAGGAGCCACTCGGGTCAGACGGCCGCTCGCTACCGGATCGCCGGCCACTCCGCGCTCTTTCTCACGGCCGGCACGGCGACGTCCACGCGGGGGCGAGGAGAAATGAATTCCTTCAACTGGATCCGGATCGAGCGGCCCCGGCTGATCCTGCGACGCTATTCGTTCGACCGTGCGTCCGGGGCCTTCAACATCTCGGCCGAAGACACTTTCGAGCACACGGCGGTCGGATGGGGGAAAGCGAAGGCGGAGGCGGCTCCTCCTACGGCACCCTGACTCGCAGCCCCGACGGAATGACCTCGATCTCGACCGGCGCCGAGAGCCGGGAAAGCTCCCCGTCGACCGCAACCCGGAGCTGCGGGCGCGAAAAATCGAGGGAGAGACGATCGGTGCCGATCGACTCGAAGTCGCCGAACGTCTCGGACACGCCGAGGATGTAACGGGCGATCGCCAGAGCGAACGCCCCCCGCGAGAGGCGCGGCAGCCAGTACACGTGCAATGCGCCCGCGGCCAGGTCCGTCCTCGGGGCCAGAAGACCGAGGCGGGACAGGTCGTCCATCCCGACGGAGACGGTGAAGAGCTGCGTCCGGATCCTGACCTTCCGTCCGGAGGCTTCGAGAGCGAGTGAGACGTGGTGAAAGTGGCGGAGCGCCATGCGTATGGATTTCGCGTAAGCCCGCCACTTCCCCATGCTCCCGCGATAGCGCTCCCGGTACTCCGAGATCCTCGCGTAGACGCCGATCAGGACGTTGTTCAGGAAATAGCGGCCGTTGATCCTCCCGACGTCGATCGCCCGGGTCTTCCCCGCGAGGGCGACCGCGAGCGCTTCGCGCCACTCGAGCGGCAGACCAAGGTCACGCGCGAAATGGTTGAGAGAACCCATCGGAACGACGGCGAGATCCGCCTCGCGATTGACGAGACCCTGCGCGGCCGCATGGATGGAACCGTCTCCCCCCGCTACCACGAACAGCTTCGTGCCGCTCTCGATCCGGCTCTCGATGAACGCGCGGAGGTCGAGCGAGGGGACCAGGTCGACCACCTCCAGGCCGGCGTCGGCAGCGGCGGCGCGGATCTCTTCTCCGTCGTCGTCGGCGGCTCCCGAACGCGGATTGGCCAGCAGGATCCCGCGCTCGCGGGCAGCTCCGTCAGCCGTGCCGGTTGTGAGCGGCGCCTGGTGCGTCTGCGGGATGTCGGACATCTGACCTCCGTATGAAGCGGTTCGCCGGCGCCCCCAGGAGCAAGAGACGTGCACGCGCCGGATGACGGGCGGGCACGGCCGGGCCCAGCACGAATTGGCAGAGGAATCCCCAGAGAACCAGCCAGCCAAGCCCGAGCGCGACCCCTCCCGCGACGTCCGAGAGCCAGTGGGCTCCCAGGTAAACCCTCGAAAAGGCGATCGCCGTGATCGCCAGAGCGGAGACGGTCAGAGCCCCGGCACGCGCAAACGGGTTCGCCGTGACGTGGAACAGTACGGCGCACACTCCGGCGAAGAACACCGCTCCCATCGTCGAGTGCGTGCTCGGGAAGCTGTGGCTTTTTTCGGTCTCCAGGGCCGGCCAGAGATTCGGCCGCGCGCGTCGGAAGAGCCATTTGAGAGCCGGGCTGACGGCGCGTGCGCCGAGGACGGCGGTCCCGAAGACGAGGGCCAGTCTTCCGTACCCGGCGGCGACGAGCACGGCTGAGACCACGAGCGTGCCCGGAATCATGAATCGCTGGCTGCCGAAGAAGCTCACGCGCCGCAGGATCCGGTCGCGCCTGGGGCCGTGCAGACGCCGGACCTCCAGGGTAGCCCGCTCATCGAGACGGGCGAGCGCGCTCCGCAGCCTGCTCACAGGCGCACCCTCATCGCAGGGGTGCCTGTGCCTGCCCGAAAGTTTCGAGGTGGCTCCATTCGGCCAACGATAGATGGGAGCCGGACACCGGCGTGAGAAATCCCGGAAAACGGGCCGCCCAGGCCGGCCCGGGCGTAAGAAAGGACACCCCGGGATGTCTCCTTCGGAGGCCATCTTAAGCGCAAAGGACCGACTTCACATCGTCTCCGCACCCCGGTGGTAATGTCGAAAATCACTCATGACTGAACCCCGGCGAATCGAGGGCGAGGGTTCCGCCGACGACCGGTTGAATGACCGGAGCCTCTACTTCAACCGCGAGATCTCGTGGCTCGCGTTCAACCGCCGCGTTCTCGAAGAGGCTCTGGATTTCTCGTGGCCGCTGCTCGAGCGCCTGAAGTTCCTCGCGATTTTTCATTCCAATCTCGACGAATTCTTCATGATCCGCGTGTCGGGCCTTCACGAGCAGCTCGAAGCCGCCGTGACCGAGCGCAGCGCGGACGGTTTTTCCGCGCAGGAACAGCTGAAGACGATCTGCGAGATCGTCCGAAAAGACGGAGACCTTGCCCAATCGACACTCATGGAAGACCTGATCCCGAAGCTTCGAGAACGCGACGTCCGCCTGTCGGGGTGGGCCGAGATCGAGGCCGGCCCCCGCCGCGACCTCACTGCCTATTTCGAGAATGTCGTGTTCCCCGTCCTGACTCCGCTCGCTTTCGACCCCGCTCACCCTTTCCCCTTTCTCTCGAACCTGTCTCTTTCGCTGGCGGTCGAGCTCTCCGACAAGGAGCAGGGAAAACCCTTCTTCGCCCGGGTCAAGGTACCGCCCTCGCTGCCGAGGTTCGTGCCGGTGACCGCCGACGACGAGCACAGTGAATTCCTCCTGCTCGAAGAGCTGATCGAGGCCCATCTGCCCAGTCTCTTTCCCGGGATGAAGATCCGCGGCGCGTCGAGCTTTCGAGTCACCCGGGATGCGGACTTCGACCTCCGTGAGGAAGAGGCGGGAGATCTCCTGCGGGTCGTAGCGGAGAACGTGCGCCTCAGGCGGTTCGGCGCCGCCATCCGTCTCGAGGTCGACAGCCGGTGCCCGGAGACCATCCGCGAGCTCCTCCGGAAACAGCTCGAGCTCGACGCCGAAGACGTGTATGCGACCGCGGGACATCTCGGCGTGTCGGATTTCCTCGCGCTCCACCGTCTCGATCGTCCCGATTTGAAAGACCCGGACTTTCTCCCCGGCTCGCGGGCGGTCTTCGCGGGTTCCGCGGCGACCTTCGACGCCATTCGCCAGAAAGACATCCTGCTCCATCACCCCTACGACAGCTTTGATCCGGTCCTGCAGTTCCTCGAAGCCGCCGCGGAGGACGCGGACGTGCTCGCGATCAAAATGACGCTCTACCGGACGGGGCCCGACTCGCCGATCATCGCGGCGCTCGCGCGAGCGGCGGAGAACGGGAAGCAGGTCGCCGTGCTGGTCGAGCTTCAGGCACGCTTCGACGAAGAAAAAAATATCCAGTGGGCGCGATCGCTCGAGCGAGCCGGAGTACACGTCGCTTACGGGGTCGAGGGGTTGAAGACTCACGCGAAGATCGCCCTCGTCGTTCGGCGCGAGGGCACGACGATGCGCCGGTACGTCCACGTCGCAACGGGCAATTACAACAGGACGACAGGCCGGATCTACACGGATCTGGGACTCTTCACGGCGCGCCCGGAGTTCGGGCACGACGCGTCGGAGCTCTTCAACTTCCTGACGGGTTTCTCGAAGCGGACTCGTTACAAGCGCTTCTTCGTGGCCCCCTTCTCCCTCCACGAGAAAGTGGTGGCCTTGATCGATGCGGAGGCGGAGAAAGCCCGCCAGGGCGCGCCCTCCCGGATCATCGCCAAGATGAATTCGCTCGTCGATGCGAAGGTGATTCGCGCCCTTTACAGGGCTTCGGCCGCGGGAGTTCCGATCACTCTCGCCGTAAGAGGCATCTGCTGTCTGAGGCCGGGCGTCCCGGGGGTGTCCGAAAACGTGCGGGTCTCGAGCGTGGTCGGCAGGTTCTTAGAGCACAGCCGCGTCTTCGCGTTCGGCGTCGGGGAGGAGCAGGAGGTTTTCCTCTCGAGCGCGGACTGGATGCCGCGTAATTTTTTCCGCCGCGTCGAGCTCATGGTTCCGGTGCTCGACCCGCAGGCGCGCGAGAAGATCCGGCAGGAGGTCTTCGACACTCTCCAGGAGGACAACACCCGCGCGCGCGACCTCCAGCCGGACGGATCGTACGTCCGCCGCTCTCCCGAACCCGGTCAAACGCCGGTTGACGCGCAGGGAGCGATTCTCGACCGGCTCGCGCGGCGCGGCTTGCGCGCGGTCCCCGAACCCTGACGATCAGGCCGAAGCGGGCCCTCGAGTGGCCCCCGCCTGTCCGTTCCAGGCGAGCCATCTCCGCCGCGCCTCGGTCGGCGTCGCCACGTTGACGAGCCGCAGCGGCTTGACATCTCCCTGCTTGACCTCGGCGGATCTCTGAGACGGCGAGAAGACGATGTGCACGGGCATGCGCCGGCCGATCCGGTCGAGGGTCTGAAACCAGAATCGCTCGGTGTCGGGGCGCGCGCGCAGATCCCGCGAGAATCCGTCGAGGGGGACGGACCCCTCTGGAATGAGATCGGCCCGAAGCACCCATCGGTCGATGGACCGTTCGAGCTCCAGCCTGCGGCCGCAATCGCATCGAATCTCCGCCCAGGATCCTTCGGGAGCGACGGGCGGAAGAAGATCCCGTCCGCAGGGACACGTTTCGAGGAGAGCTCGTGTTTCCTTCATGAGCGAGATGCTAGGACGGCCATGTGAAGGCAGGATGAAGTCCCGAGCGTCCCGACTGAGTCGATCCGCCAGGCTCAGGCGGCGAATCGACTCCTTCGCGGGCCCCAGAGACCGATTGCGGTGCCCGGAGTGGACGGCGTGAGTAGAGTTCTCCGTCCCACCACCAGTGTACGGCCGAAGAGTCCCGCCCAGAACAGGGCCGCGACGCCGAGGTCCCTCAGGTTTCTGTCGTCGAAGGTGCGTTCCGATCCGAGAGCGATATCGGGTTCTCTACGCCAGCTCGACCGCGTGGTGCTTCACCCATCGCGCTTCGGCGATGAAGATCGTGTCCTCGCAGATGTTCGTGGCGAGATCGCCGACCCGCTCGAGGTTCTTGGAGATCGAGATCAGCTCGATGCAGTACGTGATGAGGGTCGGGTACTCCGCCATGTAAGTCAGCAGCTCGCGGATGATCGAAACGTTCTTCTCGTCGAGAATGTCGTCCTTCTTCAGGACCTGCTTGGCGAGAGCCGCGTCCCGATTGACGAAAGCGTCGAGCGATTGCTTCAGCATGGTCTCGGCGACCTCGGCCATGTAGGGAATGTCGATGAAGGGCTTGAAGGGTTTCTGCCCGGCCAGGCGCTCCGCTCCTTCGGCGATGTTGACGGCGTGATCGCCGATCCGCTCGAGGTCGTTGTTGATCTTCAACGCTGCGATCAGGAATCGCAGGTCCACGGCGACCGGCTGCTGGAGAGCGAACAGCTGAACCGCCAGGTCCTCGATCTTCATCTCCATCCGGTCGATGTCGCGGTCCGCCGCGATCACCGCTCTGGCCTTTTCGGGGTCGACCTCGATCAGCGCCTCGATCGCCCGGTGAATCTGGCGCTCCACTTCACCTCCCATGAGGATCAGGTTTCGCCGCAGCTCTTCCAGTTGCTCCGCAAAATGCTCTTTCACGATTTCCTCATTTCAGTTGCTCCAGAGGGCTTCATTCGAAAGGATCTCCAGGTCCCGCTGAGTCACCGGTGCGTTCCGCTCCGCCGGCACCGCTCGAAACGCGCATCGGCGGTCGAACACGCGCTCGAAGAGGTCCGATTTCCGTCGCGCGGCGTCGAGCTCGGCTTCGCAGTCTCCGCGCGCGGCCGACTCGATCTCCACTTTGCGCCGCCTGACGCGGCAGGTCACGGCGGTCACGAGCTGCTTATGACTTCTGTCGAGCCCGTCGGCAATTCGCAGGATGGCGGACAGCTTTTCGACCGCTGCCCGCCGGTAGGAATCGAGGCTATTCCAGCTCTCGTGCCGCGTTTTTGGCCCGCCCCCCTTGTGGTACAGCGCCAGCAGCCCGAGCACCTCGACCTCCTCGGCGGAGAAGCCGGTCAGGTCGCCGTGGGTGATCAGGTAGTAGGAGTGCCGCTGGTGCTTGCTGTAACCCACGTAGCAGCCGACGTCATGGAGCAGAGCGCCGTACTGCAGCCACTCCCGCTCGGTCGCGGAGAGCTGATGGACCGCGTGAGTCTGGTCGAAGATCTCGAGCGCGATCCGGGACACGTGGGCCGCGTGAAGCACCTCCGCGTTCGACCGCCGCAGCAGCCTGTCCACGCTGCGGGCGCGCACGTCGCGATCGACCGCCCGCCGGCTCTTCGCACCGACGGCATGGTCGAGCAGGATTCCCTCCCGCAGTCCCCGTTCGCCAACGACGATGGAGCTCGCTCCCGAATGTTTGAGGATCCAGGCGAGCAAGAGCCCGCCGGGCACCGAGATGTCGCGCCTCCGCGGGTCGAGGCCTGATATCCGCAGCTTCTCCTTGGAGGTCGTGCGCTGCAGAATCCGATTCACGTTTTTCAATCCGGAGCGGGTCAGGGTGCGGTGCCCCGACGGGGCCGGCTCTCTCCCGAGGACCGCCCCTTCGTAGACGAGCGATAGAGATTGAATCGTTCCGGAGGAGCCGACGCAGGTCTTGAAGCCCGCGCGGCGAACCGCAGCGACCGCTCGTTTGGCGACGGCCTCGATCTCACGCTTCATCCTCTTCCGGTCCTTGTCGCTCGGCGGATCGGTCTTCGAAAACCGGTCGGCGAGCCGGACGACCCCAAGGGGCAGGCTTTCCGAGAAGAGAACCCGCGAGCCGTCCGAAACGACCAGCTCGGTCGAGCCCCCGCCGATGTCGACTAAGAACAGGGGGTCGAGCCGGGAGGGAAATTCGCTTCGGACCGCCAGGTTGATCAACCGCGCTTCCTCGTCTCCGGAGATGACGTCGATCGAAACCCCCGTCCGGCGTTTGACCGTGTCGACGAACTTCTCGGCGTTGGACGCCTCTCGCACGGCGCAGGTCGCAACCGCGCGCGCGAGCTCCGCTCCGGCTCCGCGAATCGAGCGCAGAAACTGCTCGACGGTGCTGGCGCCGGCTTCCATGGCCTCATCCGGAAGGCGGCCGGTCGCGAGCGTCTCGCTCCCCAGGCGCACCATCGATTTCTCACGAGACAGAACGTCCAGCGTCCCGTCGTCCTCCACGGACGCGATGAGTAGCTTGATCGAATTGGTCCCGATATCGATCGCAGCGAGCGAATTCATGGCGTCCGCATTGTCGCCCTCGCCCGGGCGCGCAGGATGAATTCGACGTGAAAAGCGCGTGAAGGGCGGTGAGTCCGCAGCGGGGGTCGTCGGGTCAGTCGTGTCCATATAATAGCCGCTCCGTGGCGCAACGCACGCCTCTCTGGAAGACCCGGGCCCGATCGCTGGAACGCGCGGGCAGAGAGCTTCGTGAGAATTCTCCCGACGCGGTCCACGATCTCCGGGTCGCCCTCCGGCGCGTCTCGGCGACCGCGACGGCTCTCGGCCGGAAAAAGCTCGCGAAGAAATCCCGGAGCATCGTACGGTCGCTTTCGGACCTGCGCCAGATCGAGGTGGACCGAGGCCTGCTCACCAGGGTCCGGAAGATCGGATGGGTGCCGGAGGACGTCGCGACCGCAGTCGACGCGCGATGGGACGCTCTCCTGCGAGAGGGTGCGCGCGTCGCCGAGCGGCGAATACCGGAGGAAGGCCTCGAACGCCTTCGCCGCAAGGTGGGCCGCCTCTCCCGGAAAAAAGAGCGGAACCTCCTCCCCCGTCTCGAGCAGGCGAGAGAGAGGGCGGAAAAGCGCCTCGTTCCTCTGCCCGAGAAGGCGAGCGATCGCGCGCTGCATCGGTACCGGCTCGCGGTCAAAGAGGCCCGATACCTCGCGGAGGACCTCGCGCTCGCGGGACGACCGGGCCTCGAGGGAGAGATCGAGCACAGGAAGAAAATTCAGGACACGCTCGGCCGGTGGAACGACGTCCGGCTCTTTCGCCGCCACATCCTCTCTATGCGCAAAGACGCGGAGCGCCGCGGATCGGTGACGTTCGTCCGCGAGCTCGATCGCCTCGCCAACGCGCTCGAGCCCGCCGTGCGCACGGCCCGGGCCGAGGCCCTCCAACTGACGTCCGAGCGCTTCGTCGCGCCCGCTGTTCTCGGGGCGCGTCCTCGGCGGGCGCCCGTTCCGATCTCGCGCTGACGGCGACCCGGCGTGAGCCGTCCCGCTTCGTGGCCGGCAGGAGGCCCGGAGCCTGACCGCATCCGGGCCTCCGTCGTTCTCGGGATTCTGATCGCCGTCACCGCAGCCTCGAAGCTCGCGCTCGCCTGGCGATTTCAGGGATTTCTGACCGGCGACGACCTCGAGATCGTGCAGACCGCGGCGAAGTACGCCCTCGGGGTCCATTACGCGCCGTGGGAGCTGCGGTGCCTCTTTCATCCCATCGTCCTCGTCTGGCCGGCGGTCAGGCTCGCCGCTCTGGCCGGGGTCCGCGATCCGGGGGTCGTGGCCTGGGTCGCCTCGTTTCCGAACGTCGCGGTGACCTCGGGCGGGATCCCTCTCCTGTACGCGCTCGCGCGGCGGTGGGGCTGGACGGTCCGCGCCTCGCTGGCCGCCGCCTTCCTCTACGCCTTCGCCTGGATGCCCTTCGCCTACGGAGCGACGCCCTACCCCCGCCCCATGTCGGCGACCGCCCTGATCGCGGCGTTCTGGCTCGCGAGCACGCCTTCGCGAGCAGCGGCGCCACAGCTCGCGGCAGGAGCCCTGGCGGCGGCGGCGTTCGCTATCCGATGGAGCGAGGGCGTCGTCCTGGTACCCCTCCTCGCGTGGAGCGTGTGGAAATTCCGGAGCATCCCGCGCGTCCTTCAGATCGCGGCCGGGTTCGGCGCCGGAGCGCTGATCTTCGTCGGCGCGATCGACGAGATGACGTGGGGCGCCCCGTTTGCGAGCCTGCGCTCCTTCGTCCGCATCATGTGGCTCGAGATCCCGGCGTCCCGGCTCGCGATCGAGGAGCCGTTTCCCTGGTATCTGCGCACGCCGCTCCAGTGGGCCGGCCCGCTGCTTCTCCTCCTGGCTGTCGCGGGATGGAAGGAGCTCCGGACGCGGGTACCCGTGGCGATTTTTCTCGCGATCGTGCTCGGGATGTCCGCGTTCGCTCACAAGGAATGGCGATACCTCCAGTGCGCGATCCCTTTCCTGTGCCTGGCGGCCGCGGCGGGCTGGGAGCGGATCGTTCGATCCGGGCACCGGCGCCTCGCCGCCGCCGCGCTCCTCCTCTGCATCCCCTACGCGGCGAACCGGTCCGTGGTCCTCCTGAGCGACAAGACCTCGGGAGAGATCGAGGCCACGCGTCGGATCCTCGCGATGCGCCCCATGCCGCGCGTCCTCGCGTTCGAGCAGACGTGGGCGTACGGCGAGCGGCTCTATTTCGGGAACGCCGTCGAGATCCGCGAGATCGAGCTGCACCAGCCGCTCCAGCCGCCCGCTATAAGGAGAGCGGCATGGGGCGCCGACATCGTCGGCGTCTATTCCCGGCACCTCGACCGCGCCGGGCTGGCGGAGCTTGCCTCGCTCGGGTTCAGGCCGATCGTGGCGATCAAGAGCGACAAGTCCTACGAATGCCTGATCTTCGGGCGAGGGGAGTTCGCTCCGCGGCGGACGCCCTGAGAACGGGCGCCTCCGTTTCCTTCTCCTCCGGCGCGCGGGGAGAGCGAGCAGAGCTGCGCTTTCACCGGGAGAGTGGCTCGAGCGTCGGAAAGGACGCCGGTACCGGCGGTCCCGTCCGGCCGTCTGCCCACGCGGCCACCGACGGCCGCAGGCGATTCAGCGAGTCGATGAAAGCCGCCAGGGCCAACCCGCTTCCCGCATCGCCGGCGTCTGCCAGCTTCTCGATTCCCGCATCCAGCAGTCGCAGGCATCCGCCCGGATGTTCCGCTCTGCCCGCTTTCAGAAGCGAGGCGGCGATCTGGATCAGTCCCTGAAGGAAAAGGCGCGCCGGACCGGCCTCGGTGAGCCAGGCCTCCTCCCAGGCTTCGTGCGCCTCGAAGAACTCTCCGCGGTTGAAGAGCGCGCGCCCGCGGGCGATCGAATCTCGTGTGGCGGGAGTCACGAAAAAGGGGGGCGCCGTTACGCGGCGCCCCCGGGAGTCGAGGGACCCTTAAAAACTGACCTTGGCGGCGAGTTGGAGGGTCCTGGGGCCGAGGGTCGCCGTGGGCGCTCCGAAGCGCACCCGGGATGCCGGGTTGTTCACCTGGACGAGCTGTCCACCCGTGAGGTTGTAGTACGTGTTGCGCTGGAACGTCACATTCTTGTTGTTGAAGACGTTGAACGCTTCGGCGATCAGCTCGATGTCCACGGGACCTATACCGATGTGCTTGGAGATCCGAGGGTCGACCGAGAAGACCGAAGGGAGGCGGAATGTATTGCGGTCGAACCCGGGCGCCCGGTCGTTCGAGAAGTTCTGGTCGTTGTTGAGATCCGTGTTGATCGTGGCCGAGTAGGGCTGTCCGGTCTGATAGGTGACGATGCCGGCGACCGACCAACCGGACGTGAAGAACCGCACGAACCCGTTCGGGTTGTCACGCCCCCCGTTGATGGACCAGAGACCGCTGACGACCAGCCGGTGCCGGACGTCGTTGTCTCCGGGCGCCCAGTCGCCATTCAGGTTGAAGGGGTCCTGCGCGAACTTGTTGTCGTCGACGCCGGGCACGACCGCGGTCGCGTCCGGCTTGTTGTCCAGGACCTTGCTGTAGGTGTAGGCGACCCGGGCCGTCCAGTTGCTGGAATAGCGCTTCACGAACTCGAGCGTCGCCCCGTTGTATCTGGAGCTGGCGGAGCTCTGAAACTCGATGATGCGGGCGAAGTTCGTGTACGGACGCACTCCGTTGTAACGCGTGTAGGTTGCGTTCCCGTCCCCCGCGATCGGAGTCGTTACGGTCTGCGGGCCAGACTGGTTCAGGTCGCTCGAGCGGGTGAGATAGGAGCCGCGGACGTACAGGTATCCGAGCGCGATCGAGATGTCGGGAGTCAGGGCATGCTCGACGCCCGCGCTCGCCTGCGTGACCTTCGGGTTCTGGTAGTTGGGGTCCATCACGAAAATTGTCGGCTTGGGAAGAGTGACGCCCGTCGGCAGGCTCGCGAACGTGTTCGGATAAGTCGGCGCCTGCGCCCCCGTGAACGTGATCGTCTGGACGTTGATCCCGTTGTTCGACGTCGCGGTTCCATAAATGATCGAAGGGGTGCGAGCGTAGAAGATCCCGTATCCGGCGCGGAACACCGTGCGGTCGTCTCCCCCGGGCGTCCAGGCGATCCCGATCCGCGGCGCGATGTTGTTCTTGTCCTCCGGAATGCGGTTGGTTCGAAGTCCCGCCGCGAGAAGCTGCGCGTCCGTATTCAGCACGGACGGCT
Organism: Acidobacteriota bacterium; assembly: GCA_039931865.1. Taxonomy (GTDB): domain Bacteria; phylum Acidobacteriota; class Thermoanaerobaculia; order UBA5066; family Gp7-AA6; genus JALYUA01. Next base: position 27,029 of record JBDTRB010000023.1, read on the forward strand.
GGTGGACGTCCTGCAGGTCATAGCGGACGCCCAGGTTCAGCGTCAGGTTCTTGAAGATGCGCCACTCGTCGGACACGAACGCCGCGTACTCCCGCAGATCGGGGTTCGTGAAGGCGCCGCTTGTGCCCGGGCCCGGAAAGGCCTGCACGTAGCGGGTCGGAGTTCCGAGATTGAAGTTCGCGATGCTGTTGAACGTATACGACCCATAGAAGTTGCCCGGGAAGAAATTGAGGATGTCGTCCTTGTTGTAGTCGAACCCTGCCTTCACGGTGTGGCTGCCGGAAAGCATCGTCACGGTGTCGGCCGCCTGGTAGCGCTTGATCGTCGTCTCGCGGGGAGAAAAGCTGTTTCGGCCGATCGTCAGCACGGTCTGCCCGCCCTGCTGGACGACGCCTTCGGGATTCGCGCTGTTCGCGAGCCCGGGCTCACTGTCCTTCGCGTATTGCCCCCGCAGCTCGTTGAAGAGACCGGCCGTCAGTGATGTCGCCACCGAAGCGGAAATCGTGTCGGTCTTCACGAGCGAATTCCCGGTGTGCTCGATCGAGTTGGTCAGGCCGCCGTTCTCGAAGTTGCCGCCGGTGAAGTTCTGGCGGTTGTAGCGGACCGTCACGTGGTTCGTGGCGTTCGCTTCGTAGTCGGCCTTCAGGAGGTAGACGTCCTGGTTCTGGATCCGGTTCCAGCTCTCCGCCAGGGGCAGCAGCCGGTTGTATCCCGCGATGGTGTTCGCATCGTTCGGCAGGGAGGCGATCGGCGGGAGCGGATTAACGGTGTTGGGAAGCGTGTTGCGCTGGCCGTCGTAGTTGGCGAAAAAGAAGAGCTTGTCGCGCAGGATCGGGCCGCCGACGCTCGCGCCGAACTGGTCGAAGTGGTACGGCGCCTTCACGCGGCCGTTGAATTCATCGATGTAATTGATCGCGTTGATCGACTTATCCCGGTAGAAGTAGAAGCCCGTCCCGTGAAAGTCGTTCGTGCCCGACTTCGTGACCACGTTGATGACGGCGCCGCCCGCGCGGCCGTACTCCGCCGAATAGGCGTTCCGGTTGACCTGGAACTCCTTCACGGCGTCCTGGCTGAACTGATAGGGGGCGCGGCCCGATCCCGTGCGGCCGAGCGCCTGCCCGAAGAACGTGTTGTTGTTGTCGGCGCCGTCCACGATCAGGCTGTTCAGGGTTCCGCGCTGTCCGGCGAAGCTGATGTCTCCGAGACGGACGTCGCGGACGACGCCCGGCGTCGTCAGGACGAAGTCGATGAAGTTGCGGCCGTTGGTGGGCAGGTTCTCGATCATCCTCTGCCCGACGACCGACTCCTGCTGGGACTGCGTCGCCTCGATCAGCGGCGCCTCGCTCGAGACTGTCACCGCCGCCTGGACCCCGGCGATCTCCATCTTGAGCGTCACCTTCTCTTGCCCGCCGATCGACACCGTCACGTTCGAGACCCGCGACGTCGCAAACCCGGACAGCTCCGAGCTCACCGTGTAGCGCCCGACGGAGAGCAGGGGAAACGTGAAGTTCCCCGCCGCTCCCGAAGGGGCCGACTTCGTCGCGCCCGTGTCGACGTTGGCGACCGTCACCGTCGCGCCGGGCAGGCCCGCTCCGGTCCCGTCGAGCACGTTTCCCGTGATCGAGCCGGTGGGACTCTGCGCCGGCGCGGGAATCGCCGCGATTACCAGCGCCAGCGCGCAAAAGAATCGAATCAACCAAGTGCCTCTCTTCATGGACAGCTCCTATTCCTTCCTCAAAAACACTTTTCTCAATTCGTTTCGCCGAAGCGCGCTTCCGGCAGGCTCGGCGTCAAAAACCAGTTTTCGTCGGGCCGGGGGTCCAGGGTCTTTCTGCGGCGAGCGTCGTCTAAGAGAAGTTCGCGCAGGGAACCGAACTCGGAAACGCGGGGACAGTCCCGCCAGACTCCGAACCCGCCGCTTCCGGAGGCGCGGTAGGAGTTGATCGCGACGGTGAAGGTCTCGTCGTCCCGGATCTCTCGACCGTTTCTTCGGAGGAACAGGAGGCGCTTGCCCTCCGGGCGGGTCGGGTCGAGCGCGTACTCCGCCCCGCTCATCGTGTCGCAGTTATATCCCCAGACCCGGCGATTCCTCTTCCACACCGCCTGTCCGTTCTGGACCTCGATCCCCGAGACGCAGCGGCCGGCGGCTTCCAGGGCTTCCCGCACCTGGCGGCCCGTCGCGCGCACCATCACCAGCGCGTTTTCGTACGGGTAGAACGACCAGACCTGCCGGGCGGTCAGCGGGCCGGGAGCCCACGGAGGCAGTGATCCCGGCAGAAGCGAGGCAAAGGAAAGGTCGGCGCTGGTCTTCTGTCTCTGCACTTCGTGAAGCCAGTCTATGAGGCCGTTGTCGGCGGTGCGCGCGTCCCTCACGTTGACGGGAGAGGTCAGGGTGGCGACCGCGACGGCGAGCTCTCGCATCGCCGCGGCATGCTCCGTCTCGGCGGCCGCCGCGATCTCCGGGTCGGGCACGACGTCCTTCATCGGAAGGTTCCTGCCCGCGACCGACGTGATCGACCACCGGGAGCCCTTCTTTTCGAGCGAGAGGTCGAAGCGCGTCAGCGTATTGCCGAACCTCCCGGGCTGCGAGATCCAGGTGGACCCGAGCCGCCGCGGCGCGATCGCCGTGTGCGTGTGTCCGGTCAGCAGCAGGTCGATTCCGTTGACCGTCGTGGCGATCTCGTACGCCTGGTTCTCATCGCCGGTCCCCAGGTCCTCCCCGGTGGCGAGGTCCCTTTCGAATCCCTGATGCGTCAGGACGATGACCACGTCGCATTTCTCCCGGTCGCGGAGGATCGGGACGAACCGGCGCGCGGCCTCGACCGTGTCGAGAAAACGCAGGCCCGGGATGTTCGAGGGGGGCTCCCATCCCGCCACGTTCTTCGTGGTCAGGCCGAGGATCCCGACGCGAACGCCGCCGACCGTGCGCACGAGGTATGCGTCGAACGCCGGCTTCCCGTCCTCCCGGACGATATTCGCGGAGAGGAACGGAAAACGGGCCTGCCGCCGCGATTCTTCCAGACGCGCCAGGCCGAAGTCGAACTCGTGGTTTCCGACCGCCATCGCGTCGTAGGCGAGCGCATTCATCGCGCGGACGGTCGGGTCGGGGGCCGCCGCGGAGGCGTGGAAGGCGATGGACTGCATAGGGGTTCCCTGGATGGTGTCTCCCGAGTCGAGAAGCAGATTCGGCAATCCCTCCCCGCGCGCCGCGCGGACCGCCGTCGCGACACGGGCCAGGCCCTCGCCGAAGTCCCGATCGAAAAGCTCGTCCCGCCCGACCACGTGACCGTGCAGGTCCGATGTATGGAGAATCGTCAGAGTCGCCCCGCGCGATGCGCCGCTGCATAAAGCTGCGCCGATCAGAAGCAGAGCGCGAATGAGCGTCATTCGAATGCGGATGATGCCCCCTTTGGAAGCTCGCGAAGTACATCACCCGCACACGCCGCGGTCAATGCCACGGAATGTGTGCAACTTACCCGGATAAAATCCCAGGATGGTGAGAGCCGTCAGACCCGTCAGACCCGTCAGACGCGCCGCTCGTGGAGCCCGTGGCGCTCGCGCCACGACTCTCCCCTCGCCTCGAGCGGCGACGCCCCCGCGCCGGACGCGCCCGCCGCGCGAAACGCTCGAGCAGAGGCGTCAACGGGCGCGGGCGGTGTTCTCCCGCCTCGCGAAGGCATATCCCGACGCGCGCTGCGCACTCGACTTCTCCTCCCCGCTCGAGCTGCTCGTCGCGACTGTGCTCTCCGCTCAGTGCACGGACGTGCGCGTCAATCTCGTCACCCCGACGCTGTTCTCGAAATACCGGACGGCCGCGGACTACGCGCGCGCGGCGCCCGGCGAGCTCGAGAACGAGATCCGAACGACGGGCTTCTTCAACTCCAAGGCGAAGAGCCTCAGACGGGCAGGAGCGGCGATGGCGGCCGAGTACGGGGGACGGGTGCCGGACACGATGGAGGAGCTCGTCCGGCTTCCCGGGGTCGGACGCAAGACGGCCAACGTCATCCTCGGCAACGCTTTTAATAAAGACGAAGGGTTCGTCGTGGACACGCATGTGGGCCGGCTCGCCCGGCGCCTCGGGTTTACCCGCGAAGAAGATCCCGTGCGCGTCGAAGAGGACATGAATGCCCTCGTTCCGAAGGGCCGGCGCACGCTCGCAGCGCACCAGCTGATTTTCCACGGCCGCCAGATCTGCCTCGCCCGGCGGCCCCGCTGCGAGGTCTGTCCCGTAAACGCGCTCTGTCCGAAGATCGGCGTGCCGCTCTTCTCAGGGAGTTGACGAAGGTGCAGGCGGGGGCGGCGCTCGAGGCGTACCTTTCCGGCGCCATCGAGCATGCTCCCGACCTCGGAAAGGGCTGGCGGTCCGGCATTCGCGCCTTTCTGGAAACGGATCTCGGCCACACCGTGTACGACCCCGCGGCGGACGAGGAGAAAAACCTGGACCCGGAGGAGCAGGCGAATTTCCGCGCCTGGAAAAATGACGACCCGCGCCGATTCCGGCAGACGGTCCGCAAGATCATCGCGTGGGACCTCGACCGGATCGAGAAGCAGAGCGACTACCTGATCGCGTTCTGGGACCCGCGCTCGGCCCAGGGCGGCGGAACAGCCGCCGAGATCACGCTCGCCTACCGGATCGGGAAGCCGGTATTCCTGGTCCTCGGCATGCCCGTCGCGGAAGCCTCCGGCTGGGTCCTCGCCGCGGCCGACGAGGTCTTTGGTACTTTCGAAGAACTGAAGGCCGCGCTGCGCGCGCTGTACGGGGTGTAAGAGGAAAGGAAATACGACCGGGGCGGTCTGCGTTCCCTGAGGCGTCCCGACAGACGCCTTTCGCCCTTCCCCTTCGCCTGACCCCTCACCCTCACCCCGATATAACATCCGCGCCCCATGTCGCTCATCAAGACCCAGCTCGGCTGGATCGAAGTCATCTGCGGAAGCATGTTCTCCGGAAAGAGCGAGGAGCTCATCCGGCGTCTGCGGCGCGCCATCATCGCGAAGCAGCGTGTCCAGATCTTCAAGCCGGCCATCGACGACCGTTTCGCGGTGGCCGAGATCGTGTCGCACAGCGAGATGCGTCTGCCTTCGACGTCCGTGTCCTCGAGCGAGGACCTGCTCGCGAAGCTCGACCACCGCACCGAGGTGGTCGGGGTCGACGAGGCCCAGTTCTTCGACGCAGGTCTCGTGGCGGCGTGCCAGCGGATGGCGGACCAGGGCAAACGCGTCATCGTGGCGGGGCTCGACAAGGACTACCGCGGCAACCCGTTCGAGCCGATCCCGTCTCTGATGGCCGTCGCGGAGGACGTCACGAAGACTCTCGCGATATGCGTGCGCTGCGGCTCCCCCGCCAACAACACGCAGCGCCTGGTCGAGAGCGACGAGCGGGTCGTGGTCGGCGGGCAGAGCGTTTACGAGGCGCGGTGCCGGCGCTGCTTCGAGCCGCCCGACCGGGCGCAGTAACGCAGTGACGGGGCCGGCGCGTTCGCGGCGCCGTCGGACATTCCGAGACCCGCGGTCGCGCGGCCGAACAGCCGAACAGCCGAACAGCTGTGCCTCGCTCGGGGCCAATTTCCCAATGATTCCGCGCCGGCGGGAGATTTCCGAAGCGGCGGCGGAAAAGCCTGTCGAAATGCCTGTGGAAAATGGCAAAAAATCACGAAAACCATTGATCGCGGCCCGGATTGCACCGACTCCTGTGCGTTAAAAGAAGTCTTTCTCTTTCAACGAATTAGCAACTTGCGCCGGAAACCGACGGGCGTCGGGAGCCGTGCCGCGGAGGCCGCGGGTCGTTTTCCACACCCGCAAAGGCCTTTTCCGCATGGACTTACTTCGATTTAACGGCCCGGAAGGTGTTCTCCATACACGGATTTCAGGCGCGCCACGACTTCGCCGAGCGTCGCCCCCGCCGTGACCGCGGTCAGAATCGCCGGCATGAGGTTGCGGTCCTCCCCCGCATCGCGCTCGAGCGCCGTCAATGAAGCGGCCGCGGAGGCGCCGTCGCGGCGGGCCCGGAAGGCAGCCAGCCGCTCGACCTGATCCCGCTCGACGGCCGGATCGATCGTCAGGAGCGGAGGGCGCACATCCGCTTCCTCGCGGAAGGCGTTCACGCCGACGATCGTCCGCCGGCCCTCTTCCACCTCTCTCTGGGCCACGTACGCGGCCTCCTCGATCTCGCGGCTCAAAAAGCCCTGCTCGATGGCCGCGACCGCGCCGCCGAGCGAGTCGATCTTCCGCAGAAGCTCCCGGGCCCGGGAACGGATCTCCTCCGTCCAGGCCTCGACCAGGAACGACCCTCCGAGAGGGTCCGCTACATCGGCGACTCCCGACTCGTAGGCGATGACCTGCTGCGTACGCAGGGCCAGTCTCGCCGAGGACTCCGTGGGAAGCGCGAGCGCTTCGTCGGCGGCGTTCGTGTGCAGCGAGGAGGCGCCGCCGAGAACAGCCGCGAGGGCCTGGAGCGTGACGCGCACCGCATTGACGTCCGTCTGCTGCGCCGTCAGGGTGGATCCCGCCGTCTGCGCGTGGAAGCGAAGGAGCCAGGAGCGCGGATTTTTCGCGCCGAACCGGTCGCGCACGATCTCGGCCCAGAGCGACCGCGCCGCGCGGAATTTGGCAATTTCCTCGAAGAAATTCGAATGCGCGTTGAAGAAGAACGAGATGCGGGGCGCGAACTCGTCCACGGTCAACCCGCGGGCGAGCGCCGCCTCGACGTACGCGATCGCGTTGCCCAGAGTGAACGCGACCTCCTGCACCGCCGTCGATCCCGCCTCGCGGATGTGGTAACCCGAAACAGAGATCGTGTTCCAGCGGGGGACTTCCCGCCCGCAGAATTCGAAAACGTCCGTCGTGAGCTTCAGGGAGGCGCGTGGAGGAAAGATGTAGGTGCCGCGCGCGACGTATTCCTTGAGCAGATCATTCTGGACGGTCCCCGAAAGGGATTCCCACGAGAGTCCGCGCTCGCGCGCCACTGCGAGCAAAAACGCGAGAAGGATGGAGGCCGTCGAGTTGATCGTCATCGAAATCGACACCCGATCGAGCGGGAGGCCGTCCGTCAGGATCCGCATGTCTTCGAGCGTCGCGATCGCCACGCCCACGCGGCCGACTTCTCCGCGCGCGACCGGATCGTCCGAGTCGTACCCCATCTGCGTCGGGAGGTCGAATGCGACGGAGAGTCCGGTCTGTCCCTGGTCGAGGAGGTATCGATACCGGCGGTTGGACTCGCTGGCCGATCCGAACCCGGCGTACTGGCGCATCGTCCAGAGCCGCGCCCGGTACATCTCGCGCGTGATGCCCCGCGTGAAGGGAAACTCGCCCGGCGCGGGCTCTCCGTAGAAGGGTGCGATCGGAATCCCGGAGCTCGTTTCGGCGGGAACCTCGCGGCGTGGCCCCTTTACGCGGACCGGCGGCTTCTCCTTCACGAGACGATTCTGGCACAGCCCCGAGCGTCCGGCGGGAACGGGCCGGGCGCGCCGCGAAGCTTCTTTTCCGCTCCGAATCTCATTCGCTCGAGTGATTTGCGCAGTCCGGGACCCGGCGGCCGCGAGCCGTGGGCCGTACAATGGATCGTCCGTGACCAACCAACTCAGAGGGCGGCTGGAGGTCTTCGGCTTTGCCGATCTTCTCCAGTGGATGGAGCTCAACCACCGTACCGGGCGGCTCGCGCTCGCCCAGGGACGGGATCGCCGCATCCTCGACTGGCGCGGGGGCGAGATCGTCTACGTCTCGGGCTCGATCCCGCGCCACCGTCTGGGGGTTCATCTGCTCCGGAGCGGTGCTCTCCCCGCGGCCACCCTGTACGACCTCCTCGCGCGCAACTTCACCAGCGAAAAGAACCTGACGCGGCTCATCCTGGAGGGCGGGCACGACACGCACGACGGACTCTCGCTCCGGGTGGAGGAGCTCGCCCGAAAACTGCTGTTCGAAATGTTTGCGTGGAGCGAGGCCGAGTTCGAGTACGACCCGGACCACCGGGTCCAGCCGATCCTTCGCATCGGCCTGACCCTGCGAGGGCAGGCGCTCGCCTTTCAGGGCGTCAAGAACCTCGACGACTCGCACCGCCGGCGGCCGCGCCGCAAGAAAGAGGACGAGGCCGAGATCTGGGACTCGCCGTTCGAACCGCGCGAGACGGAAGAACGCTTCTGGGAGCTGCTCGAACGGACGGAGACTTCGATCGCTCCTGAGGAAGCGCGAAAACTGTCGCGCGCCTTTCGCGAGTTCGTGGACCGGCTGCGCGCCCTCTCGGAACGGACGGTCGCGATGCGGCCCGTTTTCGAGGACACCGCCGTCATGCTGTCCGAGCTTTTGAAGAAGGCGCCCGTCGACCCCGCCGCGGTCATTCCGGTGGCGGCGCTCGACCCCTACCTGACTCTCGACCTCCTCATCCTGGCCAACGCGCTTTCCGTCGACCGCGACAACGCCGTCGGAACGGTCCCGGACGCCGTCGAGCGGCTGAGCGGCCGCGCCGTGACGGTTCTGATCGACAGGCTGACCGCGCCGGACTTTTCCCGCATTCCGGATTCCGACGGCGCCGCGCGGGCCCTGCGGCGGGCGAGCGTCTCGGCGGCGGTCGCGGCGGGTCACTACGCCGAACGTTACGGGACCACGCGCGAGCGGGCTTATACGCTCGGCCTGCTCCACACCGTCTGTTACGCCGAGATCTTCGAGCTCTTCCGGCTGATGGATTTTCCCGCGGGCCCGTTTCGCGGCGTGACGCTCGACGCGTACCGGACCGCGCTCGGAGTGCGCCTCGCGGAAACCTGGAGCCTTCCTCCGGATTTCCAATCGGTGATCTCAGACGACGGCTCCGATCCGAGCGAAGCGGCGTCGCTCGTCCGAACGGCGCGAGCGACCGTGCCGGCCTGCGCCATCGGACGCCTCGGAAACGAGCCGGTCGATCCATTGCTGACCGAGGAGATCGCGGCCGAAGTGAACATGGTTTTTCAGTTCCTGGGCCTCCCGCCGCTCGAAGGCAAGCGCGCGAGACGGCGGTAGCGTCAGGCAAGCGACAAGCGACCACCGGGAGCGAGACGGCCGCGGTAGTCCGCGGTCAACTCATTTGTGAC
>JBDTRB010000024.1:0-35860 GCA_039931865.1 Acidobacteriota bacterium
AGCTCGAGCTCGCGCTCGATGCGCTCCTTCTCGATTGCGTCCTGGTGGAGGCGCGCCGTCTCGATCGCGGCCGCGGCCTGGTTCGCGAAGAGCGACAGCAGCCGGGCGTCGGTGGGCGTGAAATCGAGAACGCTCCCGTCGCGCGACTCCTTGTCGGCCACCGCCAGGAATCCGAGGCGCCGGCCGGGCACGGCGATCGATACCGCGAGACACTTTTCGCATCCGGAGAGCCGCTCCCCCGCGGTCGGCAGAGACGCGGCCGAGTTGTTGATCACTGCTTCTCCGTCCGGGATGCGCCAGGAGGCGAACCGGTCGCGCGGGACGAAGTCGCCTCCGAGGTTGTTCTCGTAGAGGATCCGGCCGCCGTCGTCGAACAGGACGAGGGTCCCCTTGCCGGCGTCCGTCAGAGAGACGGAACGAAAGAGGACTTCGTCCGCCAGCGCACCCAGGTCGAGCTGGCCGCCGAGCGAGAGTCCGAGATCGTAGAGTGACTCGAGCTCCAGAAGCCGCGTGCGAATCTCGAACTCCGCGCCCTTGACCTGCCGCGACAGCCGATGCGCCGCCACCTGCGCGCCGAGGACGAATCCCAGAAACGCGGCGACCTCCTCGGCCTCACCCGCCGGAACACCCAGGAGGCCCAGCTGCCCGTGCACTTCCCCTTCCGCGGAAAGCGGGATCCACAGCGCATCGCCGACGAACCCGGCCGCTTCGGGAAAGGGGTCGGGGGTAAGGAGCCCGTCGGCCCCGTCACCGGACTGACCGCCGCCGATCCACCCGTCCTTATCGCGGAGGTGGAGCGTGGCCGCGCGCGCCCCGCTCCACTGCAGCGCCGCTTCCGCCAGGCGCGCGGGAAGCGGACGGTCCTCTCCCCCTCTCGATGCCGCGTGAAGCCCCTTCCAGAAGGACGCCAGCGGTCGGGACGAGGTCGAGGAAGCGGACGACATCTGAAATCAACCTCGGGAACGGGAGATCGCTTCGGGGACCGGCACCTCGTCGCGAGTGGAGAGCGAGCCGGACGGAACCATCGTCGGAATCAGCCGCCGGTAGCGACGGCATGGAGCGCTTCGTCCTGCGTCGGGTAAATCGCGGCGTACTGCGCGAGACCCATGATGCGGAAAGTCTTGTCGATCGTGGGAGTCAACGCGCAGAACGCGAGCACTCCCTTGCGGTCCATGACCTTTTCGAGAACTTCGATCAGGATCGAGATCCCGATCGAGTTCACGATCCGCGTCTTCTCGAGGTTCAAAATGAGCGCCCGGGCGCCGGCATCGAGCTGCGCGTACGCCTGCCGGGCGATCTCTTCGCCCCCCTGGTTGTTGATATATCCGTCGGTCTGAAAAATCGCGACGTCGCCGCGGCGCTCCACCTGAATCTTGCAGGATTCACTCACTTGTACTTCCTCATGAGGATTCGCGTTCCCCATTCTCCCGACGTGATCGCGACGGAGTCCATCAGGCTGCGGATGATCTGCAAGCCCCACCCCCGCTTCTTCTTACCCGCAAAAGTCTTTTCCGGCGTCGGGACCTCGACGATTTCGTGATCGAAGCCCGTGCCCTGGTCGAAGACCTCCACCTCCAGAAAATCCGGCCCTTCGTCATCGTCCCGGCCCACACGGAAGGTCAGGTGGACGCGATCGTCCCGGGTGTGCGCGTGCTCGAACGCGTTGATGCACGCTTCGACCAGGGCGAGCTTGACCTCGTCGATCTTATCGTGGGGCATGTCGATGTACTCGCCCATGGCGGCCACCTGGGCGGTGGCGACGATCTCCATGTCGGAGGCAACAGGGATCGTCAGCGACACCTCACGAGCGCCGGCTCGCTCGAGACCCGGGCGGACTGACTCCCGCTGTCCCATCAGTTTCTTTCGAGGCCTCCGAGCCGGGAATCCGCCGTGTCGGCGGAGCCCGTCTCAGAGAATAACGCCAAAGCTCCGGCGGGTCCGGCGCCCGGGCGCAGGAGGGCGCGGCCGCCGGCCGGCCAGGGAGGCGCGACCCCCGTCCCACAGTTCGGCGCGACCCGGCGGATACGGAGGAAACGGGAGAAGACTTCGCCGCCGACGCGGCGCACGGGAGCGGTCATCGCCGCGGCCCTAGAAGCGCAGGAAGAGCTGCAGCGCCCGCAGCGCGACCGGCGCGATCCGCCCGTCGGCGAGCAGGAGCAGGCTCATCCCCACCTCTCCGCAGAGAACCGCCCACAGGAGGCCGGAAGGCTCCGAGAGGGTCCGAGCAACGGAGAGGGCTTTTCTCATCGAGGTTCGATCGGTACAAGAGCAAGGCCGCGGCCATGTCCCGCGAGCGGCCTATTTTCAACGTAACCCTCTGACAGACAATAGTTTGCGGACGTCGCACGCGCTGTTCCGGGATGCACCATATGACGACATTATGGCACACATCCGTTACGAGAGTGGGTTCGAAGTCGCTTAAACCCTTGGAGACTAGCTGTTTGTTAGGAAAGTGGGACTTAAGGATACAGTGCCTTAATGTCCCAGTGACTTCTTCCGATAGAGGGTCCGGCGGCTGATCCCCAGCATTCGGGCTGCCCGGCTCTTGTTTCCGCCCGCCATCTTGAGCACGCGGCGGATGTGCTTGTCCTCCAGGGCCCTCAGGTTCGGGATCTCGCCGTCGGGGGCGGCCTCGACGTCTGAGAGCGAACCGGGGGCCCGTCTCGGGAGCCACTGGAGGTCCTCGAGCCGGATCACGCCCGCGCGGGACAGCGCCGCGGCGCCTTCGAGCAGGTTCTCGAGCTCCCGGATGTTTCCGGCGAAATCGTGAGCGAGCAGCGCGGCGAAAGCCTCCCGGTCGAGCGTCAGGATCTCTCGCCCTTCCCGGGCGGCGAAACGCTCCAGGAAGTGGCGCGCCAGCTTCGGGATGTCCTCCCGGCGCTCGCGCAGGGGCGGCAGGTTGATCTCCACCACGCGCAGCCGGTAGTAGAGGTCTTCGCGGAACTCGCCGCGGGCGATCCTCTCGGAGAGCCGCGCGTTGGTCGCCGCGAGCACCCGCACGTCGATCGCGATGCGTTTGCGGCCGCCGACCCGCTCGATTTCGCGCTCCTGGAGCACCCGCAGAAGCTTGGCCTGGAGCGCGAGCGGCATGTCTCCCACTTCGTCGAGGAACAAAGTGCCGCCGTTCGCGGCCTCGAAGCGCCCGGCGCGAGCCTCGACACCCGTCGCGACTCCCCGCTCGATCCCGAAGAGCTCCGACTCCAGCAGGCTCTCCGGCAGCGCGGCGCAGTTGATGGCCGAAAAGAGCTTCTCCCCCCGGTCGCTCCGGGCGTGGATCATCCTCGCGACGAGCTCCTTGCCGGTCCCGCTCTCACCGGTGATCAGGACCGAGGTCCGCGAGGGCGCCACCCGGCCCACGAGGTCGAGCACCCGCCGCGCGGCGGGCGAGTCGCCCACGAAGAGCCGCCCCGCGGCAGAACGGCCGGTCTCGTCGAGCAGGCGGCGATTCTCTTCCTCCAGGCGCTCGCGGTCCCGCGTCAGCCTCTCGAGGTGCCGCCGGTTCTCGATGGCCATCCCGGAAAGGCCGGCGAGCGAAACCAGAAAGCGCGCGTCGTCTTCGTCGAATCCGGCTTTACCGCCGCGCCGGAGCTCCTTGTCCGCCAGGACGAGCACGCCGACGGTGCGCCCGCCCGCTCGAATCGGGACCCCGACCGCCGCCGAGACAAGGCTTCGCAACAGCCGGAAAGCGTCGCGTCGCAGGGCGCCGTCCGAACGCAGCACCTCCGCGACGAACTCGTCTTCCGCCAGAATCGCTTCGGTCGGACGCCGCGGGAACCCGACGCGGGCTTCCGCGCGCCGCGCGCCCCCCTCTCCGAAGGTGGCCAGATAGCCGCGGGAGGCGTCGAGAACGCCGACGGCGCGTCCGAGAACGTCTTCGACCAGCGCCTCTTCGTCTGGGAGAGAGCCGAGCGAGAGCCCGGCGTCGTACAGGGTCTCCAGGAGAAGAAGCTTGTGATGAGTCTCGAACTCCGCCGAACGCTCCGTCACCTGGAAGCGGCTTGCACCTTCTCGCGATGCATCTGCGCCACCGCCACTTCCGACGTGCGGCTCGGAGCCCAGCTGGGATTCCATTTGTGGTTCTCCGCGAGAAGCTTGTCCGCGCCGTCGAGATCTCCCTTTCGCGCGAGGACCTCCGCCAGCAGGGACCGCCCCTCGTATACCCACCGCCTCGATTCGAAATCCGACCACCGATTGGGGGGATTCGCCATTTCCTGCAGAAGGGGAAGAGCCTCGTCGAACTTTCCGGCCTTCATCCGGTAGCGGGCGAGCATGAAGTTCCAGGTCCCCCAGTACGCCTTGCGGGTCGTGCCCTTCAATTGCTTCAGCGCGACCGCTTCCCATCTCGGGCGCACCGCCAGAATCCCCTTCTCGGCGTCTTCGAGCCGGCCTTCCTCACCGGCCAGGACCGCGGTCGTCAACGCCCGCCCGATCTCGAACTGCTCGTCGAGCGACTTATCGTGGGGCATCCCGGCCATTTTCTGGAAAACCTGCTTCGCGAGCGGCACGTTTCCGGCCACGATCGCGACCCGGAAGGCGCGCATGAGCGGGTCGATCCGGCTCGTCTCGTATGAGGCCTCCTGGGAAGCGCGCAGATAGTTCTCGACCGCCGCGGAGACATCGCCCTTGCCTTCGTAGGCGACCCCGAGGTGGTTGAACGATTCGAAGAAGTCAGGCTTCAATGCCAGCGCCTTGCGGCAGTTGGCGATCGCCTCATCGTAACGCCCGCTGTAGGCCTGGATCTCTCCAAGACTGTCGTACGGGTTCGCCTGGTCCGGGGCCATGAACTGGTACTTCTTGATGTTTTCCATCGCGCGGTCATAGTCGCCGCGATACCCGTAGTAGTAGCCGATCTGGTTGTAGGCGTCGGCGTTGTTTGGCTCGACCGCCAGGAGCTCTCCGAAGATCCGGAATGCCTGGTCCGGGTCCCCCGTGTCGATCTGGTTTCTGGCGAGCACCATCGCCGCGCGGATGTCGCTCGGGTATTTCTCGTGGATCTTCGCCGCGGTCTCGACGTACCGCTTCTGGTTCATGTCGATCATCGCCTGCTGCATGTCGACGTGAAGGCGCTCGTGCTCGGTCAGGTGGTCGCGCTCGCGGCTGGCACGGCGGGTCAGGGCGATCTGCTGCTCCCTGTCCGAGTTGCGCGCGAGCCCGATCATCGCCATCGCGAACTGGGGGTCGAGTTGAAGCGCCCGGGCAAAGTCGAGGCGCGCTTCCTTGAAGTAGAACCGGCGCTCGTTCTCGAGCCCCTGGCGAAAGGCCTGGAGCGCCTCGCCCGAGGACGTCGTGGCGCCCCGGGTGTTCTTCGTGTAAACAACCGCAACGGCCACCCCTGCCGCGAGGAGCAGCAGAACGACCGCGACCACTTTGCCGGCGCGTCCAAACCTCATTGTCAACTCCTGATACGTCCGGCGTTACCGGGGGTTTCAGTCACTCCACCCTCAGGAACAGAAAGGTCATGTCGTCGTATTGCTCGGCCCCGGACACATGTCCGCGAATGTCGGAAAGGATGCCCTGGGCGATGTCCTCGAGAGAGGCTCCGGAGCGCGCCGCGAGCGAAGCCATGAGACGATCCTCCCCGAACGGGTCCATCTCCGGATTCATGGCCTCGGAGAACCCGTCGGTGTAGAAGAAGATCAGGTCTCCGCGGCGCAGGAACATTTCCCTGGTGTCGTACGGGACTTCGCGGAAAGCGCCGAGCGGCAGACGGTTCTCCGGGGGCTCCAGGAACGAGGGCGCCGCGTCGCCCTCCCGGATCAGGATCGGCAAGGGCTGCCCTCCGATCGAGTAGCGAAGGCTCATCGACTCCGGGTCGAGCAGGAAGTAGCCGAGCGACACGAACATGCGCCGCTTGATCGAGTAGATGCGCCGGTTGGATTCCTGGAAGAGAAGCCCGGGATCCCGGGTGGTCAGCGCGCGGGAGTAGACGATCTCCTTGGCGGCGACCATCAGCAGCGAGGCGGGAACGGACTTCCCGGACACGTCGCCGATCACGATCCCGAGCCGGGGGTCGTCATCGAAGGGGATGAAGTCGTAGAAGTCGCCGCCGACCACCTTCGCCGGCAGGCTGCCACCGAAGAATGAAAACCCGGGAACTTCCGGAAGCGAGCGCGGAAGCAGGCTCGTCTGGATGTCGCGGGCGATCTCGAGATCGCGCCGCAGCTCCGCCTGCCGGGTCATCTCGTCGTGAAGGAGCGCCGTCTCGATCGCGAGCGCTGACTGGTTCGCGAGGGTCGACAGGAGCGCCTCGTCGTCCCGGTCGAAGCGCTCGCCTGACAGCTTCTCCTTGAGCGCGAGGATCCCCATGAGCCGGTCGCGGTAGGCGAGGGGAACGACGAGCCGGAACCCCTCCTCGAGCAGCCGCGTGCGGAAATTCTCGCTCTCCGGGTCGGCGAAGTACACGGAGAGGTCCTCGACCCGGACGGGCTTGCCCTCCTGCCTCAGGATGCGGCGGACGACCGCATGCGGGGGGACGCGGTCCTCGCGGCGCCCCCGGCGCTCGAGCCAGCCGTCGCGCTCTCTCAGCCAGATCGAGGCCTTTTCGAGCCGCATCGTGCCGGCGATGCTCGCCGTCAGATAATCCGCGATCTTGCCGAGATCGAGCTCTCCGGTGATCGCCTCGCTCATCTCGAGAAGGGCCTTCTGGTAGTCGAACTTGTCGCGGAAGAAGAGCTTGTCCAGCGGTGTCTGAAGGCGCCGCCTCAGGAACTCGAAGAGCGGCAGCACCACGAGAAAGAACCCGAAGTTGAAAAGAGCGGACGAGCCGGGGCGTGACCGGGCGAAGAGGGCGTTGGCTCCGGCGATCGCGATCGCGTAGAAGCCGAAGAGAATCGCGGTCGTGATGGCATACAGAAAGGTCCGGCGCACGACGAACCGGATATTCAGCATCTGGAACCGGACGATCGCGTAGGCGAACGTCAGCGGGATCAGGATCATCGGGATGATCCCGTAGAAAACGTATTCGTCCGTGTTGAAGGCGGAAGGCAGGATGATCCCGAGGAAGAGATAGGGAATCGTTCCGAGGATCGTCCCGACGAACACGTGGAACGCCTGCCGCCGCTCTCGAGCGTCCGGCAGGGTGAACGCGGAGTGCGCGAGAGACGCGAGGCCGAGGATCAGGTAGTCGCCGAGCAGGGCCCACGAGGAGAGAGGCGCGCCGGAGAGGATCGACACGCGCTGTCCACGCACCTGCCGGAGCACGTCGTACAGGAAGACCATCGGGGGCACCGCGTAGAGGAGGTACAGAAGAGACGGGCTCGCCGAGAGAAATTCCTGGAGCCGGCTCTTCCACCGCGGCGGCTCCTCCCCCGTCACCTCGTCGCGGTGAGCGAACCGGAACTCCTTCGGCCGCGGAAAGATCAGGAAGAAGTGGAGGAAGACCGCCGGCAACAGAAACAGGCTGACGGTGCCGGTGTTCTGCACGAAGACGTCGATCCACCAGTAGGAAGCCGGCCGCAGCCGGCAGACGAAGAACAGGAGGAACAGGACGCACAACAGGAAGAAGATCCGCGCGGAGCGGTCTTCCGGTTGCTTGCGGAAGACGAAGAGCCCGATGAAGAAGAACAAAAATCCGATGACCGCCGCGTACAGGTAGGTCTTTCCGCCGAGCCGCTCCGCCGAGAGCTGGACGGGCACCTTGCGGACCTCCCCCGCCGGCTCGCCCACGCGGCCCGTCTGCGGGCAGGGTCCCTTGCGCACCAGGTAGGGGATGGTGTCGCCGACCCTGTGCTTTCGGAGCTCGGTCGAAGCGTCCGAGATGGAGTTGACCAGATGCGTGCCGATCCCGAGGACGCAATCCCCCGCCGGGATGCCGGCTCGGGCCGCGGGTCCCTTCGGGGTGGTCGCGCGCACCTCGATCCCGGTGCGGCTGTACGGCATCGGAACGATCCCGTCGTAAGGACGCGGAGAGAACATGTCTGCGATCGAAGCGACCGCAATCGCAAGGCCGAGGAAACCGACGACGTAGAACCACCCACGCAGGGAAGCGCCCCCTCCCGGGGTGTCATTCGGCCTCGAGGACACTCTTACGCCTTCCATGTCTGTTGCTTACGCCGGGGAACGTGCATGTTAGCCGGAAAAGTCCAGGCGCCGCAGAGCGCCGAGCGCAGCGCGCGCCTCTCACCGGCGACTCGATTCCGCAGGCGGGCAACCTGATAACTTCCTCGCCATGCCCTTCGTCACGTTCGAGGGAGTGGAAGGCTCCGGCAAATCGACGCAGCTCGCGCTCGCGGCAGCGAGATTTCGTACGCTCGGCCGGGACGTGCTCGAGACGCGCGAACCGGGCGGCACGCGGATTGGCCAGCAGATCCGCGAGATCCTGATGGACGTGTCGCACGCGCACCTCGACGCGGCCGCCGAGTGGCTGCTGCTCGAGGCGGACCGGCGTCAGCATGTCGTCGAGACAATTCGGCCCGCATTGGAGCGGGGGACGCTGGTGCTCTGCGACCGCTACTCGGATTCGACGGCGGCGTACCAGGCGGCGGGGCGGGGCCTCGATCCCGCCGCGGTCGAGTTCGTCGACGCGATCGCCCGCGACGGACTACGGCCGGACCTGACACTCGTTTACGACATGGCGCCCGGAGACGGGCTCGCACGCGCGCGCACCCGCGACGGCGGCACCGGCCGGTTCGAAGCCGCGGACTCCGAGTTCCACGAGCGCGTCCGGCTCGCGTTCCTGGACATCGCGCGACGCGATCCCGGCCGCGTCCGGATCGTCCCGGCCTGCGGCCCCGAACGCCAGGTGTTCGCGTCGACCTGGGCGCTGCTCGTGGCGGCCTTTCCGGCATGACCTCCCCCGCCCTTCTCGAGCGGCTCGCGAAAGGCCCTCCGGGAGCCTTTCCCGGCGCGCTCCTCCTGACCGGGCCGTCGGAGACGCGCCTCGAAGCGGAAGCCCGCCGGCTCGCCGCCTCGATTCTTTGCCGCGCGTCGCACGGCCCGGACCCGTGCGCCTCGTGCCGCCGCGCGCTCGCCGGCACGCATCCCGATCTTTTCGTGGCGGAAGCGGACGGCGTGCAGATCAAGGTGGACCGGGTGCGGCAGGCACTCGAGTTCGCTGCCGGAAGACCTTACGAGGGAACGCGCCGGGTCGCGCTCGTCCTCGGCGCCGAGCGGCTCGGCGTCGAAGGGGGAAACGCGCTCTTAAAGTCGCTCGAGGAGCCCGGAGCGCACCTGCACTGGATCCTCACCGCGGCCCGGCCCGAGGCGTTGCTCTCGACGATCCGGTCCCGGTGCGTACTCTCGGTCGTTCCCGCGTTGACGCGCGCGGAAAAGATCGCTCTGTGGAAATCGAGAGGGTTCTCGGACGACGAGTCGGCGGACCTGGCGCTCTTCGCGCCTGAGTCCGACGATGAGGCTGCGGCGCACCTCGCCGAATACCGGGAGTTTCGCGACCGTGCTCTCCTCGCGCTCGAGGCCGGGCTCGCCGGGAACAGCCCCGCGCCGCTCCTGATGCTGGCCGAGGACCTCGCCCGCGCGGATCCGCGGTACCCCGCGCTCATCGCGGAGCTGCTGGCGGATGCGGCGGTCGCCGGCGCAGCCTCGGCGGAGCACATCCGGCACCGCTCCGCCGCGCGAGCGGTGGGAGAGATCGCGAAGCGCCGCTCCGTCGAAGCGCTGTCGAAAGCGGCGGTCTGTGCGGCCGACACGCCGCCCGACAGCCGGCGCGGCAACCGGCGCCTGCACTTCGAAGCGCTCCTCCTCGACCTTCTGTTCGGAGATGCGTCTCCGGCGTCCTGAAAAAGAAAACGGGCAGCGCGAACGCTGCCCGTTTCACGACCTCGGCCGAAGCCGGACCGTTCAGCGAGCCAGAGACATGTCCACGTTCTCCGTCCGCCCGTTGCTCACGGAGACATTCGCGCTCCGGTCTTTATATCCGGGCCTCGAGATCGTCACGGTGTGCTTTCCGGGAGAAACCACGATGCCCGCGTCCATCGAAGCGAGCTCGTCGGCAGAGCCCACGAACCGGTCGTCGAGATAGACGGCCGCGTCAGCGGGCTCGGCTTTGATCTTCAGCCGGCTCCGGTCGCCGGCCACCGGCCGCGCCGAGACCGTCGCATCCGGACGCGGCACGGAAGCGTTGTCGCGCGGACGCGGCACGGAAGCATTGTCGCGCGGACGCGGCACGGAAGCAGTGTCGCGCCAGGTCTCGGCCTGCGGAGCGGGCGCACGGGCAGGAGCCGGGGTGTCCTGGTCGCGATCCATATCCTGGTCCGACCCGCCGTCCGCGTAGACCGGGGCGTCCTCGTCCTCGTCCTCGACGCTCACTTGGTTGCGGCCATAGTCCTCCACAGCAGGATTGCTGTCGCGCACGGCCGGATTGCTGTCGCGCCTGTAGCGCATGTTGTCCCGATCACGGTCGCGGTCGCGGTCGCGGTCGCGGCGTTTGCCGAAGTAGCGCTGGACGTTGCCGTCGATCTTCGGCGGGTCGGCCTGCGAGCGCATGCCGTTGCCGCCGCGCTGAAGCTTGTTGTCGACCTTCAGCTCCTGGCCCGGCCGGGCGTCGACGTCGAGCGACAGGGGCTCATAGCCGCTCAGCCGGAATTCGAGCCGATAATGGCCGGGACGGAGGTAAAGCTTGTCCGGCCATCCGTCGAAGTCGTCGGCGGCGCCGATGTACTTGCCATCCAGGTAAACCCGGGCTTCCTCCGGGGAAACGTCGGTCTTGACCGCGCCCCAGTTGGAGTCCGAACCGTATCCCCCGCCGTAGCCGTAGCCGTAGCCGGCCGGACGACCGTAGGCGGAACCGTAATAACCGGGGTAGCCGTACCAGCCCCCCCAGTACGGATTGAAGAAGCCTCCGCCATAAATGATCACGCGACCGCCGCCGCGGCCTCCGCGAAATCCTCCGCCGCCGTGGAAGCTTCCACGCGGCGCGGCCATAGCGGAAGCGGCCGGCAGCGCCAGAACCAGAAGGGCCGCGATCCCGAACAATTTGCTTTTCATGTTCAACACTCCCATGCCCAGGGACAAAGCAAGGCAGGGGCCATCCCCTAGAATGAGATGGGTTCCGGCAACTGACCTCATGTCAATGACTTGCCGCGAGCGCCTCTCAAACGTCTCCTGTGCCCTTGACCTCTCCTCAGGTCACTCTTGTGCCGGAAAGAGACACCGGCGACGACGCCCGGGGATTGCCACCCTCCGCGAGCGAGCGCGAAAGGCTTCGCAGGTAGTCGTCCCGGAGGATGCGATCGACGGCCTTCCGGGCACCGGGCGCGTCCCACCGTTCCGAAAGCTCCGCCCACCGCGCCAGGACGCCGCGGGTCAGAGCGGATCCCTCGTGAAACCCGAGCGCCTGGGGGACCGCCAGGAAGTCGCCCAGCTCCGGGTGCTTCCCGTAAAAAATCGCGGCGGACTCGCCGGCCTTCTGCTGACGGCGCCGGAAGGACCTGAAGGTCATGTGATGGTGGTGTCTCGCGATCGCGCGCGGCCGGTAGACAATCTTCATCCCGCGGCGCACGAGGCGGTACGCGATCTCGATGTCCTCCCACGCGGCGTGCGGAAACGAAGTGTCGAAAAGACCCTCCTCGAGCAGCAGCTCGCGCGGCAGCGAAATGTTCGAGGTGTAAAAGAAATTGAAGGGCACCGATTCGGGATCCGAGATCAACGCGTAGCCGAACTGCAGCCCGTATTCGTTGATGTGATGAAGGAACGGGGAGACGGGCTGCCCCTTCGGCCACGTGGTGTAGCCGAGGACCGCCGCGGGATGGGCGCGCGGCTCCTCCTGCGCCGCCGCGTGGACCGAGAGGAGCTCGGGCTCGGGCACCGTGTCGTCCCCGAGAAAGAGGACGAAGCGGCCCCGGGCGGACGAGACCCCCCGGTTGCGGGCGGCGGCCGGCCCGCCGTTTTTCTGCGAGAAGAATTGGAACGGGTACTTCGGATGATGACGGGCGAGTCGAGCGGGCGTTTCGTCCTTCGATCCATCATCGATCACGACCACTTCGAACGGCGGCGGTGACGCCTGATCTCCGAGCGCGTCCAGAACCTGGAACAGGGTATCGGGGCGCTCGAACGTGGGTATGACGACGGAGAAAAGAGGCGGCGTCACGCGAAGATCTCGGCGAGGCTCGAACGGACGAGGGCCGGGGAGCGGCCGAGAAGCTCCCGGAAGTATGCGCCGTCAAACCTCTCGTCGCCAGGGTACGTCTGCACAATGCGCAGCGGAAAGCGGGCGAAAATCTCAGCGTCGGTCCGGCGCCGCGAATCCTGTACCGCGCGGCGCTTCGCCGAGAGCGTCTCAGAGTTGCGGTGGATCCAGAGCAGCGCCCGGAGGTGCGCCACCGTCAGGGGGTCGTCCAGGCTGACACGCGCATCGCGCGAAGCCCGCAGCGCCGCCGAGGAAATTCCGAAGAGGCTTCTCCACGGATTGAGACGCGAAGAGGTCCGGGGGTCGCCGTACGGGTCGCGGCGCAGCTCGGCCGCGTCGGGATTGCGGGTTTCCAGCATCTCCGCGATCCGCCCGATGAAGGCTCCGAGCACGGCGGGCATCAACGCGCGGAAGTGCTCCTCGTCGAAATTCTTGAAAGCCGTGGCGTAGGCGTTTTTCTCGAAGAGGAACCCTCTCGAGTAGAGCCCCAGGGCCTCCCCCGTGGCCCCGCCGCGATGGCGCGCCACGGCCCGGGGCTCTGAGACGATCCGCCGGCCCCGGATCCATTGCCTCCAGCCGAAGTCGACGTCTTCGAGATAGGCGAAATAATCGTCGTCAAATCCGCCGGAGGAGAAAAACTCGTCCCGGCGGACCGCCATGAGTCCGCCGCAGGCGAAGAGCCGCTCTTCCCCGGGAGGCGTTTCGCGAAGCTGCCCGAGCGGCTTGCCCGCGTCTTCCTGGAACGCATGGCCGTCGAACGTCAGGAATCCGTCCGAGAAATCGTTCTTCTCGCCGGCGCGGTCCACGAGGCGGCCCGCGATCGCCGTGACGTCCGGTGGCGCCGCCGCGAGCGCGCCGGCGAGCCGCTCGAGCGCGCCGGGCTCGACGGCGGCATCGTCGTCGACGATCGCCAGCGCGGGCGCGCGGGCGGCCTCCGCACCCAGCCGGCAACCGCGGGCAAATCCGACGTTTCCCCCGGCACGGAGGGCGCGGACCTCCGGATACTCGCGCAGGACCGCGGCCGTGGCGTCACTCCCGCCGTTGTCCACGAGGACGGTCTCGGTCCGGGCGCCACCGGCGCCGCCCCGGAGAGCCTGCAGGCACTCTCGCAGGTGCTCCTCGCCCCGGTAATGGACGACGACGACGGACAGATCGGGGACGGACGACATCGGCGGGAGTTTACCGTCGCCTCCGCTCACTGCGGGAGCTGCCGTTCGCCGTGCGCGGCGAACGGCAGCGCAGCTCTGACTCCCTCTCCCCGCGCGCCGGGGAGAAACATCGAGCCTGACGGGACCCGACCAGGAATGAGACGCCCCGCTTTCTCCCGATCAACGCCGCGCTATTTTTTTTCGCAGGCGCTTCCAGAGGGAGCGCCTGCCGGGCGGCGTCGGGAGGGGGAGCCGGCCGATGTCGACCCTGGCGGTCCGGCACCACGCGATCAGCGGAGCCGTGACCTCGCTCCATGCGTGCGCGGCGGCAAAGCGGCGGGCGGCGGCGGAGGCTCGCCGCAGGCGGGCCGGGTCGGCGAGACAGGAGCGGATCCCGGCGGAGATCGAAGAGAGCGTCGACTCCGCCTGCACGCCCGCTCCCGATTCCTCGAGGTCGCGCGCAATCGCGCCGCCGTGGACCGAGACACTCGGGATGCCTCCCCAGGCGGCGTCGAGAAGCCTGGTGCGGAACGCGAGATCCGTCTCCAGACCCGGCGAAGAGATGGAGACTGCGAGGTCGACCGCCGCATAAAGGTCCGCGCGCGATTCGTACGGGAGCCAGGGCGCGAAGATGACCGACTGGCCGGCGGGGTCCAAGGTGCGGGCGCGCTCCCGAACCTGCGCGTAGACCTTCTGGGGCGTGCTCTCCCGGTTCGGGTTCTCGAAGAAGAGGAGCTTCGCCTCAGGATGCGCGGCGAGGACCGAGGGCCACGCGTCGAGAAGGATCTCCGGGTCGTACCAGTCGTAGACGCCTCCGAACAGGATGACCGGTCCGCCGTCCGGGAGCCCCGCCGCGCGGCGGCCTTGGCCCGCGTCTCCGGAGGCGGGCTCAGCCGGCGCGCCGAACGGCACTTCTGCGAGGAGTCGTTCGAGCACGGGATCGGCCGGGAAGTTGCGCGCCCCGACGCGTCCCGCCGCATAGAGCGCGCCCGCGTAGAAGAGGCGCTGCTCGGGCGACGCGCAGAGAAAAAAGTCGCCCCGCGACAGCGCGAGCGCGAGAGTCGCCCGGTCGTGCCGCGCGGTCTCCTCCCCCAGCGCTTCCGCGTAGTGCAGGTTCTCAACGAAGAAGGGATCGTAGAGGTCGACCGCGACCGGGATGTCCGGCGCCTGGTGAAACCACCAGTTTGCCGCGTGACCGGACACCACCGCCGCATGGGCTCCCCGGGAGGCGTCGCCGAGGGCTCCCGCCGCCGCCCTCCGCACGGCGACCGTGCCCGACACGTCCGCCGCTTCCGCCGCGTCGTTCGGCACGAGCAGGAGGACGTCAAATTCCGCCTGGAGGGCGCGAGCCAGCTCGAGCGCCCGGATTCCCATTCCCGCCATCCTGTTCCGGATCGGCTCCGGCGCCAGGACCAGAACGCGGCGCCTCACCGGCGGCCGCGGAACCGGTCGACCATCAGGTGCAGCTGCCACATACGGGACGAATAGATCTGCCGGAGGATCCCGCCGATTCGCTCGACCTCCGCGCGCATCGCGGAAAGCTCCCGGTCGTACCGCTCGTTCGCTCCGAACACGTCCGCGAGGCGCGCGTGCACGAGCTCGTTTTCCGCCATGAGCCGGGCGCGCTCCGTCTGGAGCTCGGAGACGCGGCGCCTCTCCTCCCGGACCTCGTTCCGCGCGGTGTCGCCCGCGGCGGCCCGATCCGACAGCCGGCGATGGCTCTCGCGCTGGTAGAGAAGCTCCCCCTGCGAAGCGAAGTCACGCTCGTACCAGAAGACGATCTGAGCGCGCATCCGGTCGAACAGGCGCGCGAGGCCGGCCTCGGTGCGCCGGGACGCGTAACGGGCATAAATCTCCTGGCGGGCTTTCTGAAACGCGGCGGCGCCCGCGGCGACGTGCCCGGACTCTCCGTGACGGTCGTCAAACTGGCGGTACTCGCACGTGATTGCCCGCACGTGCCGGAAGCCCGTGAGCGCGGAAAGGCGAATCAGGAAATCCCAGTCCTCCGAGTACTCCATCGCCTCGTCGAAGCCTCCGGCGGCCAGGAAGAGCGACCGCGGCAGAAGCAGCGTGTGCAGCGGGATGTAATTCGCGAGCAGGAGGTAGTCGGAATCGTAGTCCAGCGAGTACTGGACGCCGCGATGGCCGGGGACCCAGCCCTCGTCCGCCGCGATGTACACCGCCGTCACGGCGTCGGAGTACACGACGGGCTCGGGCCCCGACGCCCAGGCGCGCGAGAGACGCTCGAAGTGGTCGGGCGCGAGGAGATCGTCGTCGTCGAGAAATCCGACGAGCTCGGACGTGGCGAGTTGAACGCCCCGGTTGGCCGCCACCGACCGTCCGCGGCGCTCCGGGAGCTCCTCGACGGTCAGCTCCCAGGCGTCACGAAATTCGTCGAGGGACGCAAGGGGTGCTCCCCCGTCGTTCACCACGACGACCTGCCTCGGCCGCGAGGTCTGCGCCTTCAGGCTCGCCAGCGCCTCGCGCAGGAGCGCCGGCCGATTGCGGGTGCGAACGACGACCGAGATACCGGCGGCAGGGAGCGAGCCGTCCGCGTTTCCGCTGGGCCCGATCGATCGCCGGAACGACTCGAGAGACGTCGCGGAGAGCTCGGCGTACGAGACCAGCCGGAACGCCTCGACGGGCCCCGACCCTGAGAGCGTCAACCGCCTGTACGCATTCAACCCCGAGACGGCGCCCGCGTAGTCGCGGACGCCCTGCTGCGAAACAAACGCCGCGAGCGCCTCGCGCTTTCGCCCCGCCGCCGCCGAAATGTCGACGAGCACGTTGGGAAGGATCGGGTGCGAGATTTCGTAAAAGGCGATCTGCAGGAAGCGGTACAGGTCGTGGTCCGGGTCCCCCGGCCGTGAGCCGGCAACGAGCTCGACGAGCGCCTCGGAGAGCGCCCGGTGGTCCGGGTGGATCTCCACCGGCGACGGGCAGAGGATCAGCTCCGGATGGACCTCCGCGATCTGCGCGGCGATCGCCGCGGAAAGCTCCTCACGGCTTTCGGAAAGGCCGCGGTCCGGCAGTCCTCCGAAGACGGGCTCGGGAACATCGAGCGCGCGGGCGGCGCGGCGGGATTCCTCGCGGCGCAGCCTCCCGTACGACTCCTGTTCTCCCGAGACGACTCCTTCCTGCCGCGTTCCGTCGGTCGCGATCCAGATCCGGAGAGCCTTCGCGGATGCGTTCAATGCGAGCGTCCCCCCAGCCCCGAGCGCATCGTCGTCGGGGTGCGCGCCGAGCACCAGGAGGCGCCCCGCCACGAGCTCGCTTGCCTGATACGGGATCAGGGACCCTTCGTCCAAAGCCATCCTTCGTTTCTTTCCCGCAGTTTACCCGTTCGAGTCGAGCGATCAGACGACGTCGTACAGCGCCGGCACCAGGTGGGCCGCCTCCGAGAACCGGCGCACGGCGTCGTCGTCGAAGGAGCGGACGATCATCGGAAATCCCGCATCGACTCGATCCCCCGGAAGCCGCGTGATCACGTCGCGGCCCGGGCCGCCCGGCGTTTCCCAGAGCACGAGCTCGCGGGCACCGAGCTTCGAGGCCTCCGATGCGGCCGCGGCGAGCAGCTCCGGGAGGCCGGCGCCGCCCGCGGCCGCGAGCCAGTCGGCGACGAGCGCCCGCTCCCCGGTGACGGAGAGCGCCGCCCACGAGGACATTCCGCCCGGGCCGTCGATCCACACCATGCGGTAGTACCGCGTCGGGCGCGCGTGGAACCGCCAGTTCGCCCGCGCGCGATCGCGAACCGCGCCGGACGGGATCGCTCCGCGAGCCGTCTCCCAGAGCACGTCGAAGGCCTCGCCGGCGAACTCCCCCGACCGCGCGGCGGCGGGCGGAGGAGGGAAGGACGCCACGGGCACCCGCACCTCGCGGATCGGGAAGAGGGTCCGCGAGCCGATCAGACGGTGGCTGATCGCGAGAGCGCGCGCGTTCGGAAAACCGAAACAGAAGGGCACGCCGCGCGCGCCGACGGCCTCGTAGAAGGCACCCGCCATCGCGCGGTACACGTCTTTTCCGAGGCCGCGCGCTCGCCGGTGCGTTGCGACGTCGCCAACGGAATAGAGGAGCGTCTCCTGACCGTCGAGCGAGAACCGCATCCCCCACCCCGCATAGTTGCCCACGATCTCGCCGGCCTCCTCGGCGACGATGGCGAACCAGCCGTCGGGGTCCTGCTCGAATTTCCAGCGCCACTCCGCTTCCGACAGCTCCGTTCCGAAAGTCCGCGCGAAGAGCCGCCGGATTCCGGGGGCGTCCGCCGCCGTCGCCTCGCGGATCGCGAAGGTCACGGACGCTCCGCGACGAACGTCTCCGCGGGCCGCCCGTCGGCGCCGGAGAAGACTGTGCAGAACCAGTCTCCGGGCGGAAGAGACGACGCGATCTCCGCCGGAATGCAAAACGGCCTGGACAGGTCCGCACCGGCGAACGGGATCCGGGAGGCGTGCGGAGAGAGCGCGATCCACGCGCCGGGACGCGGCGGAATCTCGCCGAGCGGCAGGCGCGGAAAGTGATGCGCGCGGACCCGGCGCTCCGCACGCTCGAGCAGCGCCCGTCCGGCACGCCCGTACCGGCGCTGCCGGAAGAGCCGGCGGGACGCGGCGCGGCGCCTGACGGTCTCGGGGTCGCCCGACGCGCTCGCGCCCCAGAGGTGCCGCACCCGGGCCGCCGGGACGACGGTCAGGCGGAGGCCGGCGCGCGTCACCCGGCTTTCCCACTCCGTCTCCTCGTACTCGAAGGGGAAGCGCTCGTCGAAGCGGCCGACGCGGTCGAACACCTCTCGGGAGACCGCGAGGACCGCCCCGCTCAGGTGGCGCGCGCGCCCGCCGCGCGTCCAGAGAGACACGGCCTCGCGGGCAAAGCGCGCGAAGCGCCGGTCGTCCGCCGAGGGCGAGCGCCCCGCCGCAAAGAGGCCGACCTCTCCCAGGAATCCCGGATCGAACCCGGGAGGAAGCAGCAGCCGCCCTTGCGAGTCCCATTCGCAGATCGGCGCGGCGGCGCCCGTCCCCGGCACCCCGGCCGCGGCGATCAGAGCGGACACGGCGCCGGGACGGAACAGAACGTCGGCGTTCGAGATGAGGAGATGTGCCCCTCGCGCCCGGGCGAGCCCCGCGTTCACGCCCCCCGCATATCCGCGGTTATCGGGCAGAGCGACGAGCGCGTCGGCGCCGATCGAGCGGAGCGCCTCTGCCTCGCTCTCGCCCGACCCGCAGTCCACCAGGACGATCTCCCCTGCGATTCCCTCGCGGGAAAACGCCTCCCGAAGGGTCGCGGCGCAGTCCCGGGCGAGTGGAGCCTGACGGTAGTTGACTATGACCGCGGTGACGTCCGGCCTCACGGTCGGCTCTCCGCCAGGGCCCGGTCGAACGCCGCTTCGAGCCGCTGCGCGACGAGCGCCGGATCGAATCGGCGGACGACCGCCGGACCGTCGCGCCGCGCGCGGGATCTGGCGTCAGGAGCGAGCGCCGCGGGGACCGCCGCCGCGAGCGCCTCCGGGTCGCCGTCGCGGAAATAGGACGCCGCGTCTCCCGCGATCTCCCGGTTCCCGGGCGTGTCGGACAGGAGACAGGGAACGCCGCACGCGAGCGCCTCCAGGATGGGCAGGCCGAATCCCTCCTCCGGACGGGTGGGCCCGAGGAAGAGGTCCGAGGCGCGATACGCGAACGGCATGCGCTCCGGCGGCAGCGCCCGATGGTAGTCGTCGATCACGTCCCATCCCGATTCCTCGGGCGTCGGCGCCTCGACCGCGATCCGGCGGAGGCGGAAAACTCCTCCGCCCTCGCGCAGGAGCGCCAGGCCTTCCAGCCCGACGCCGATTCCCTTCACGTCGGCGCCGTGGGGCCCGACCATCAGCACGACCGGAACGTCCGGGGATCTCTGGGGAGACGACGGAAAGAAGCCCGCGCCGTCGAAGGCCTGCCCGACGTTCTCGACGGGTCCGTGCCCCGAGCCCTCGAGTCGCGCTGCGAGAGAGGACGAGACCGCGAGCTTGCGCGTCGGCAGGCGGTACGCGGCCTCGATGTCGGCGCGGAGGCCCGCATAAAACGAAAAAGATGCCTCGTAGCCCTGGCTCAGGTGGAAGACGGGTCCGGCCGCCCCCGCGAGCGCCGGCGCCGCGGTGGTCCAGAACGTCGCGACACGCACGTCGGCGGCCGCGAGCTCCCGGGACTCCGCGAACGAGCCCCGCTCGAACCGGGCGCGAGAGAGCGGGAACCAGCGCGGCTGGGGAGCCGGAGAGACGACCGACACGCGATGGCCCCGGCGCGCCAGGGTCTCGGCCTGCAGAAGCGCCACGCGGACTCCGCCCGAGAGCTCCGTCGATTCGAGGAGATACGCGATGCGCAATGGAGCGTCCGTCAGACCGAAGCGACCGCGATCCACTGGTACACCGACAGCAGGCTCGGCTCGAGTCCCGTCAGTCCCGCGACCGACTCGACGAATCCCGCCGCGTCGGGAGCAGGAGCGCCCTGGATGCCGTCGATCGACGAGACCCCCCAGCCCGCCTCTTCCAGCGCCTCCGCGAGGAAGGGGCGGGTGAACCAGCGCAGGTGCCCGGCGTCGCGCGGTCCCGACGGCGCGGGATCGAAGCGGCCGAGGACGAGGTCGCGAGCGACGGAGATGTGCCCGGCGTTCGGCACGCTCGCGATGAGAAGCGCTCCCCTCGCGGCCGCGGCGCGGGCGGCCGAGAGGAGCGCGACGGGATCCGCGGTGTGCTCGAGCACATCGCCGAACAGAAACGCGTCGAAGCGTTCGCTCCGCCCGGCAAGGTCCGACAGCGCGGCGGCGGCGTCCGCGCAGATCACTCGATCGAGCCGCGGACGCGCACGCCCGGCCGCAGCGGGGTCGCGTTCGATCCCGGTGACGTGGAGCTCCGGGTCACGGCTCTTCAATGCGGCCCCCGTCGCGCCGGAGCCGCAGCCCACGTCCGCGAGCCGTCGGATACCGCTCGGAAGCCGATCACAAAGTTCCGGCCTCGCTCGGTCCGATGGGTCGTCCGGGACCATGGCGGCGAACCCCGGCAGACGGATCGCGGCCGCGTCGTCGTCCGCGAGGAGCCTCCCGAGAAAGACGTCGACCGACTCTCCCGCCCGCGGGCCGCACCCGTCGAGCCGGAACGCCACCAGCGGTGCCGATCCGGTCGCTGCCTCCCAGGGAGCGGCTTCGAGTTCGCGCAGCGTGTGCGCCGCTGCCGATCCCAACGTCCCCGATACCCGCCCCGCCACGGCGGCCGCGCCTCGAGGGACCTCCGCGAACGAGAAAACCCCGATGGGAACGGAGGCGGGGGC
Source organism: Acidobacteriota bacterium (assembly GCA_039931865.1). Taxonomy (GTDB): domain Bacteria; phylum Acidobacteriota; class Thermoanaerobaculia; order UBA5066; family Gp7-AA6; genus JALYUA01. The sequence continues at coordinate 20,517 of JBDTRB010000024.1, forward strand.
GCGCACGACCGCCCAAACTTGCGCTGCGGCGAATGCGCTCGTCGCGGGATCCGCCGGCTTCACGTCCACATCGTGCTCCGCGGCCACCGCGCGCCTCCAGCGCAGGCGCGCGAAGAGATCGCCGTAGCCGGGCGATTCCGGAGACCCGAGAAAGGCGAGCCCCGTCTTCAACGCCGGGCGGCAGCGGAGAGACCGGCGGGCCGCCGGCCGGCCGCGCCTTCCTGCTCGATCGACCACACGTGCGGCGGCCGCAGGAGACCGACGGAATATTCCGGCGCGACGACGGAAAACCCGGGACGCAGGATCTTGAGGTCGTGGAGATGGAGCGCCGTTTCGTCCCCCAGGAAGACGTAGAGGCGGAACTCCCCCTGCGCGATCGGAAGCTCCGGAAACAGCAGCTTCAGGCTGTAGCGCGAGCGTCCGGTCAGCGGCGCCCACGGCTCGCCGCGGGTGTCGACCGCGAACGCCTGAACGCCGTCTTCGCGATCCGCGCCGACCCGCACGTGAAACGCGAGCGACGGATCCGCCGTCTCGAACTCGATGTCGACCGCGACGGTCTCCCCGGCCGCAAACTCGGACCGCGCATAGCCGGAGCCGTCGTGCACCCGGACTTCCGTCAGCCGGGCCGGGCGCCGCCCGTTCGTGCTCGCCGGCTCGGACATCGACGGGGACAGGTCGAGGCGCCGCTCCTTCTCCTGGAGAAACCGCTCGTACTGCCGCACAACTTCAGACGAGGGGCCCTGCGCCGCGACCGCGCCGTTCTTCAGCCAGATTGCCTCGTCGCACAGGAGGGCGATGTAGTAGAGCGCATGCGAACAGAAGAGCAGCGTCCCTCCCCTCTGCTGGAACTCCGTGATGCGGTCGATCGACTTTTTCTGAAAGTAGCCGTCGCCGACCGCGAGGGCTTCGTCCACGATGAGCACGTCGGCGTTGGCGTGCGTGGCGACGGCGAACGCCAGCCGGAGGCCCATTCCGGACGAGTAGGTCCGCACCGGGCGGTCGAAGAACTCTCCGAGCTCCGCAAAGTCGCGGATCTCGGGAAGCCGCTGGCGGATCTCGGGCCCCGTCAGCCCCAGAAGGGCCGCGTTCATCCGGGCGTTCTCGCGGCCGGTGAACTCCGGATGAAATCCCATTCCGAGCTCGAGAATCGACGCCACGACGCCGCGCCGCTCCACCGTGCCGGAAGTCGGCGCCGTCGTGCCGGCGACGATCTTTAAGAGAGTGGACTTGCCGGCGCCGTTTTCTCCGATGAGACCGAGCGCCTTGCCTGCGGGAAGGTCGAACGAAACGCCGGAGAGGGCCTGGAAGTCGCGGTGACGGGGGGTTCGGAGAAGAACCTCGCGGAGCCGGTCGCTCGGGTTCGTATACAGGCGGTACACCTTGGAGAGGTCGCGCGCCTGCACCGCGACCCCGTTAGCGCCGGCCGCTCCGCCACCGACGGATCCGGGTTTCGGGTTCCCTCTCACTCGCCGACGGCGAACTCGCAGCGCCGGCAGAGAAAGTCCGCGGGCGCCTCTTCGACCCCGTAGGTCCAGCGGCGCAGACGCGCCATGGTGTCCCCCCCGAGGATCTCCGCGACCGTCTGTGTCTTCAGGTCCCCGACCGTGAGCCGCTCGTAGTAATCCTGGCAGCAGAGGACCGCCTTGCCGGTAGCGGTGACGTGAAGGTGCTCGAACGGGCGCGAGCCCATGAGCTCGCAGCCGCGCAGCTTCTTCTTCGGCGGCGGCTCGGGCACGAACGTACCGCTGGCGGGCCGGCTGCGGATCCGGAAGGGCTTGACCTCCCACCCGCGCGGCTCGAAGCGCTCGCGGATGCGGGCGACCTCCTCGCGATGTGCGTCGTCTTCTTCACCGAGAACCACGATCGCGGTTTCCTCGGCGAGGGACCGAGTGCGCATTGCGTCCACGTTCGCCAGCACCCGCGGGAGGTCCCGGGTGCCGTGCAGGACCTGGTAGCGCTCAGGGTCGAGCGTCGGAAGATTGATGCCGATGTAACGGAAGCGGCCGAACGCCTCGAGCCGATCCGCGCGGTCGGGCGTGAACTGCGAGGCGTTCGTCAGGATCGACACAGGCAGCTTCCGCGAGAAGAGAAAACGACAGCGCTCTTCGAAGAGCGGGTCCACGGTCGGCTCGTTGTAGTTCGACAGGAAGACAACGAGGTCGGCGCCGCCGATCTCAGCGGACTGGTCGACGATTGATTCGAACAGCTCCGTCGACATCACTTCGCGCTCGCGCGGATCGACGGATACGGGGCAGAACGGGCAGCGGTGATTGCACACCGTGCAGGTCTCGAGCGACAGGAACAGAAGGTGCGAGCGCCGCGACTCCCGGTCCACGTCGTCAATTAAGAAACGTGCGACCCGGAGATGCTCGAGCACGCCCGCGTCCACTCCCGGAGGGAGGCCCTGCCTCATCCGCGAAAGCGCGCGGAAGCCCTCCCCGTCCTTCAAAAGCGACGCTCCCGTCAGGGGGTTGTAGACGACCGTCCCGCGATCGTGGAGGAACGGGGACTCGATCTCCGCGTCCACCAGGGCCGTCGAATGACCGCGCTCGAACCCGGTGGCCGCGCTCATCTCAGGCTGCTCAATCTCAGCAACGGGATTGCATCATTCGAGGTCTGCATTATTCGAGGTCCGGCAACATTCGAGGGTCCGCAACATTCGAGCCATTCTAGTCTCAGGGGGCGTTCTCTCGGGATTCATACGGGCGGGGCCGGGACCGCGTCGCGGCCTCGCACAGCCGATCGAAAAAAAAGGGCCCTGGTTCCAACCAGGGCCCCTTCGAAAAGGCGGATTCGGAGCTCCTTAAAACGCGTTGACGTCCGCGACGCTCGCCGTCGTGTGCAGGGGGTTGTGGTACGTCTTGACCGTCCCCGTCGTCGTATCCGTCACGGTGATCGTGTACTCGAGATCCGACAGGGCGCCGTAGAACACCCAGAAGTGCCCGTTGAAGCTCGACCCGTCGACGACCTTCAAGACGAGCTCAATGTTGTTGCTCGACAGGAACCAGAACTCTCCGGTGTCGGGCGTGACGGGCACGGCCGTACCGAAGCCGCTGGTCGTTTCGGACCGCCAGTCGACCCGAACCTTAAAGCGACCGCCGTTCAGGCACAGGGTCTTGCCGTCCGCCGCGCACGGGAGAATTGAGATCGGGATCGTCGCCTGCGAGATGCCGAGGGTCCTGGTGTTGTCGCCCGTGACGATCAGCTTCCCGTCGAGGTTCCCACCCTGCTGGTAGGTGTGGGTCACTATCGATCCGTCGCCGCTGCTCCCGTCGCCGAAGGTCCACGCCCACTTCGAGGCATTGGCCTCGTTCGCTGTGAACGTGATCTCCGTGCCGACCTCCGCCTCGTAGCGGCCGCTCGCCGGGTTCAGCTGTGCGCCCTGGATCGTATAGAGAGCCGAGGGCAGGCCGGGGCCCGCTGGAGGAGCGACCGAGACCGTGGCGGTCGCGATGGCCGTTCCCGCCGGAGTGGCAGAGTCGGTGACCCGCAGGCCGACGATGTGGCTGCCCGCGGTCGCGAAGGTGCATGGGTTCTGCGCGGTCCCGGCCGTGAAGCTCGGGCTCGCGGCGTTGTAGTCGCAGGCCCACGCGAACGTGTAGGGGCCCGTTCCTCCCGTCGCCGTGCCGGTGAACGAAATGGGCGATCCCGCAGATCCTGTCGAGGGACCGGTGATCGCGGCGGCCAGCCCGCCGGGGACGTTAGCCACGACCGCGAGTCCGACCGTGCCCGTGGTGACGCCGGAGTCCGTCGTCGCCGCCACGAGCTTCGCGCCGGCGCTCGTGTAGGTGTGCGTGTTCGGATTCGGGCCGGGCGCGTAAGGCGCCGGGAACTTCGTCTCATCGCCCCAGAGCCAGGAGTAGGTGCCATCCGGCGAGGCGGTGCATGTCACCGACTGGCCGATGACAACCGGGGACGGCGTGCAGGAGACGGTGATCGCCGAGACCGCCTGCGCGCGCTTGCCTTCCGATCCGATCGTCGCCGGCGCTCCGCCGTCGAAAGCATCGACGTCCGCGAGGCTCGCGGTCGTGCCGTAAGGATTCACGTACGTCTTCACGGCTCCGGTCTTCGTGTCCTTGACCGTAATCGTGTACTCGACGTTCGAGAGCGCGCCGTAGAAGACCCAGAACTTGCCGTTGAACGAGCGGCCGTCGACAACCTTGAGCACCAGCTCGATGTTCGCGGGGCTGAAGAACCAGTAGTAGCCCGTGTCGCCGGTCAGGGCGACGCCCGCGCCGCTGCCGGTCTTCTGCTGCGGCGGAACGCTCCACTCGACGGTCGCCTTGAACCGGTTGTCGTTCAGACAGAGCGTCGAGGCGTTCGGCGCGCAGGAGACGACGTTGATCGTGAATGTCGAGATGACGAGACCGGTCGTGTTCGACTCGTCGCCGGTCACCAGGAGCTTCGCGATGTAGGTGCCAGGGGTGTTGTAGCGGTGCTTCACGGGAACGCCGGCTCCGGGCGACGCCCCGTTGGTGTTGTCGCCGAAGATCCAGCCCCAGGAAAGCGCATGGGTCTCAGAGGCCGTCATCGTGAGTTCGTCGCCGATGTTCGCGGTGAAGACCGTCCCATCGGCGTTGCCCTGAGCGCCCTGGATCGTGAACGCTCCGGAGGGAGCGGGTGTCACGACCTGGACGGTGAACCGAGCCGTGTTCACTCCCTGCGTCTGCGCGCCGTTGCCGGTGACGTCGAGCTCAGCCTGATACGTGCCCTTTGCCGAATAGGTCTTGGTGACGGTGCGGGCGTTCGGCGCGGCCGCGATCGTGCCGTCGCCGAAGATCCATCCGTACATGCTCGCGTTCGTCTCGGCCGCCGTAAAGGTCACCGGCTGATTGAGACCCACGGTGTACGTGGTGCTCGCCTGCGAGGCGCCGCCGCCCGTGACCGTAAAGCCCGTGACCGGGAGCCCCGGCCCTGAGATCGTGGTCGTGAAGGTGTTGGTGACCGAGCCGCTCGTGGAATCCGTGACACGGACTCCGACGACGTGAGTTGTGTTCCCGGTGAAGGCGCAGGTCTTGGACGAGGTGCCTGCCGTGAACTGGCCGGTCCCGCCGAACGCGCTGTAGTCGCAGGCCCACGCGTAGCCGTATGGGGCCGTGCCGCCGACCGCGGTGGCGGTGTACACGAGGTTTGCTCCGCCTGATCCGGTGGTCGGGCCAGCGATCGAAACCGCCAGTCCGTTCGGTCCAGGCCCACCTCCGCCGCCGATCGTGACCTGATACTGAACGATCAGTTGGTTCGAGCCGTCGTTGACCCGGACCGCGACGTTCTTCGTTCCGTTCGAGGGGAAGGTGCAGGAGGTTTGGCTGGAGCCGGCCGTGAACTGCCCGGAGCCGCCCAGAATCGTGTAGTCGCACGCCCAGGCGTAGTTGTAGTTTCCGGTGCCGCCCGAAGCGGTCGCCTGAAAGGTGATGGCGCTGCCGGTCGATCCGGTCGTCGCACCGAAGATGCTCGCGGCTAGGTTGCCTCCGCCTCCGGTCGATCCGCCGGTCACCGTAACGAATCCGAAGGCGGTCGCCACGTTGCTCGCGGAATCGGTCAGGCGCACCGCAGGCGTGTAGCTCCCGTTCTGGTTGTAGGTGCAGCTCTGGGAATTGCTCCCTGCTGAGAAGTTGCCTCCGGAGAACTGGGAGTAGTTGCAGTCCCACGCGTACGCGTATCCGGTTCCGGTTCCGCCGTTCGGGGTAGCCGTAAACGTCATCGCCGTCCCGACCGTTCCCGTCGAGGGCCCGCCGACGAGCGCGCTCAACGGCGTCGTCTGGATGATGACGGTCAGGGGAAGTGAAACCGTTTGATTCGTGGGCGACTGCCCCTGAGGGATGTAGTTGAATCGGAGCGTGACGCAGTAGCTGCCCTCGACCGCGGGTGCGGAAATCGCCGCTGTCCCGGGGGCCAGGAATCCGGTGCCGAGCGTACCGGTGAAGTTCGGAGTACCGGGACAGCTTCCGTTGACCACGCTGTAGTCGACGCTCGTGAGGTTGGTGGTGGAAGCCTTCTGCATCGTGTTCGTCAGCGTGATCTGCCCGTTCCGGATCGCCGGATTCGGGAGGATCGTGAATGCGGGGACGAGGTCGGTCTGGACGACCGTGCCCGTCACCGTCTTCGTATATCCACCCTTCCAGGTGACCTGCAGCGAGAACCCGGAGGCTCCGGCCGGCACCGGGACCGTGATCCCGGTGGGCGCTCCGCCGGCGCCGCCCGTGAAGCTCCACTGGAACGTCGCGTCCGCCGTGTTTCCGGTCGTCGGCGTGGCGTCCGCGCTGCCGCCGGTCAAGACGCGCAGGACGCCGACCGAGAAGCCGCTGATTCCGATCGACGGCATCACGAACGGGATGGGCGCCGAGTAGAAGGGGGTCGCGCTGTTGCCGTTCTGATTCGCGCTCTGCTCCGCGAAGGAGAAGCTCTGCGGGCCCGGGTTGCTCGACAGCCCCAGGCTCGTGGCGCAGGCGCTTCCGGAAGCGATGTCTCCGCCCGCCGCGGGATCGCACGGGAAGAAGATATTCGGAAGGGAGAGCGCCGTTCCGGACCGGTCGGCCGTGAAGCCGCTGCCGGGGTTGTTGACGTCCCAGTCGACGCGGGTGATCGGAACTCCTGTCGATGAACTGTCGGTCAACGTGACCCGGTCGCCGTAATAGTTGATCGTCCGCTCGGCGCCACTGCGCAGCCCCGCCGACACGTTCGTAAAGGTCGCCGACGCGCGCGGCGGGCTGGTTGTGTCCGCCGCGATGCAGGAGATGTCCACGTTGTCGGTGATCAGGAGGTGCTCGGGATTCGACTGCGGGTTAGTGGTCGTGGCGAGCCGGTACACGTGGGCGATGATCTGGGACCCGCCGCCGGTCACGACGGCCTCGATAGCGTTACCGCGGCCGGTAGGGGGCGCTGTGCCCTGATGGGGAAGCGTCACGGCGCGCACGGGCGTGCCGCCGGAGAACCACTTCGAATCCCAGATGTCCACGCCGTCCTGGGGGTCGGAAGGAAATTGCGGGGCGCGGATCGCGCGATGCAGGAAGATCGCCGGGTAAGAAGATCCCGGGTTTCCCTTGACGACGACCTGGTTGTAGTAGCCCGGAAGGTTCGCGACGAAGTTCAACGCGCTACCCGTGTACTCGTACACGTTCAGCCCCGCGGAATTGTCCGCCGAGAAGACGTAGGCCTTACCGTTCACGTTCGCGACGTAGAGAGAGTTCGGCGCGCCGGCCGCCACCGTGCTGGCTTTCTCGCTCAGGGCGCCATTGGCGGGGTTCGGCTCGGCGACGCGCAGCTGAGTGCCGACAAAACCGACCACCACGATGTGCTGGACGCCGCCGATCGAAACCGAACCGGATTTCATGATGCCGACGCCGTTCCAGTTGAACGTGCCGGACGGAGTCAGAGCCGACGAAGCGGAAGCGCTCCCGTTCGGGTTGCTGACATCGACGACCTGGACGCCATTGGACGGAAAATAAGCAAAATATTTGTTGGTCTGGGGGATGTACACGGCCGCGACCGTCGAACCGAGCGCGACCTCCGCGATGTCGAGCTGGTCTCCCATCTGCGGGCCGTTCGGACCGATCGTCATTCCGAGCATTCCGCGCAGAACCCCGGTGTACACCGCACGGAAGTCCGAGATCATCCGGGAGGTCCCGTCCGGTCCTTCCGCCGCGTCCATCGTGCTCGCACCCTGGTAGCAGTCGCAGCCCAGGTAGATGAGGCCGCCGTTGTCTCCCGGCACGAATTTCTGGCCGATCTGCAGGAGCTGCATCTGACCGGGGCTGGAGGGGTTGGCCAGGCTCGCACGCGCAAAACCGTACTGGGTCGCCTCGTAAATGTATTTGTCGTTGCCGGCGGTAGACAGCAGGTTCGGAAGCGAGCCGCTGTAACCCGGATGGTTCTGGCGGTCCTGGGACTGGAGGGTCCCGCACTGCGCTGCCGCGTTCGAAGCGGATACAAAGAGGGCAAAGGCCAGCACAAGGATTGTGGCGGGAACGACAGTCCGGCGGAGCATCGAAGTAGGCAAGAGCGGACCTCCGGGAAAGGGCGGACGACCAGTTACGGACCTTCGTTCACGAACCGATTTCAGATTCTCTCCAGTTCTCCCGAAGAGGACGTGAAAGCGGGTCGAACCCGATTGTGGGATCTCCGAGATTGGCCGCTGACGCGAGAGACAGAAAAAAGTGGGCGGGACTTGCGTCCCGCCCACCAAGGAAACGACCGATTACAGGGGCAGGTTCTGGCTCGGACCGATACCCGCGGGGCCGCTGGGGCCAAAGCCCGTGACGGTTCCAGGGATGACCGGAGCGACCGGACCATTGACACCCGTCGGGAACGGAGAACCCGCGCCAAACGGAACGCCGAGCGGGTTGCAGGTCGAAGGATCAAGTTGCGTCGCAGGAGCCGCCGCCGTCAGGAACGCCGCGGCGCCCTGGAAGTCGTAAGCCACCCACGCCTGATCCAGAACCGTGCCGTTCGGAGCCGTCGTCAGGTTGCGGAACTCGAGCGAGGCCCAGCCGGCGATCGCGCCCGAAGGACGGGGGAACGTCGAAGGCGAGATCCGCTGAGTTTCCTTGGGGATGTTGATCGCCGCAGAGGGCGGCGGGAGAGGAGACGGAAGGGGAACCGAGGTGACCGTCGTCGTGTTTTCGTCTTCGTCGAAGAACACGATCGAGGGGACCGCTTCCTGAGACGAGCAGGCGCCGGCGGTGCCGGTCTGCGAGGTCGTCAGGTCGCGGAGGAAGGTGGGACCCTGACCGGTGGCCGCGCCAGCGCCAACCGTGGCACCCGCACGCCAGACGATCCAGTTGGACGTGATGCCCGCGCCCTCGAAGTAGCGAGCCGCGTACTTCAGGCCAAGGGGCTCACGCTCGTCGCCGAATCCACGATCCCAGGGAGCGATGACCGCGAGGTCCGTCGGGGAGACGCCGGTTCCGCAGTTCGTGCAGAAGTTTTCCGTCGCCGGGGACCAGTAACGGCCGTAGAACGTCCGGGTCCGCGCCGTCGTCGTCTGGTCGAACGCGCCGACCGGGGCCGGGTTGTTCGCGAGAGCGCCGAAGGAGCGATCCGACTCGATGTTGACCGTGGACGCGCCGAAGGTCGGGATACCGGTGGAGGACGTGAAGATCACCTCGCCCCACAGGTTGTTCTCGTTGCCGATGGCATCGTTGGCGTAATAGAGAGGATCGGACGGGTTCGACAGGTTGCAGTAGTTGACCATGTCGATCGTGATGTAGCCGTGGATCAACCCGGTGATGACCTGATCCGGGGCCGCGGTGCAGCCGAGCGAATCAGCCGTCGTGTCGAGCGAATCCAGGGTGTTCAGCTGGAACGAACCGCCCTGCGTGAACGCCGGCGTCGGATAGAGCGCCGTCGCCAGGGTGTTGTCTTCCGGGGTCGTCGGCGAGTTCGGACGCACGCGGAGGAAGCCGGTCGGGTAGACCGCCGCCGCCGAGTTGCGCTGACACACGTCGTTGGCCACCGAAACGTGGCTGGTGTTGATCGGGGTGGACGGGAGGTTGCCGCGCAGGATCTCGGACATCCGCATCGCCTGGATGTCAAATCCAGTCAGGGCGACGTTGAAGTCGAGAACGAGCACGGACCGCTCGTTGAACACCGAGACGTGGGCAATCGTCGGCGCCGCGGAGGCGTTTCCGATCGTCACGATCGTGTCCAGAGCCGGCTGGAGGCTGGCACTGGTCGAAGTCTGGGGAGAGCCATCGGCGTTGAACGTCACCTGGAACCAGGGGACGAGCAGGGTCGCCGCCGGCCGCTGGTCGACGGTACACGTGACGGCGCTCGCGGTGTTCGCAACGGCGAACAGGGCGACGAGCACCATGCACGTCACAAAAGTCTTCTTCATTATTGAGATCTCCTCGTTACGGTTAACTGCGGAAATGAACACACACGCTTGAGACTTCATCGTCTCTATCCCATCACCTCCCGTTTATTTTTTTCTCTCGGATTCCTCAAAAGGTTCTTTTTGGGTGCTGACACAACGGAACTTTCGACTCCCATTGAGTTTGGAGACATCTTCGACGCTGCTCCGAGGGGAGTCAAGGGAAAAGATCGGGTTTTATGCCGTCCGATCATTAAACCTGTGTTAACCCGCGCGTTTGTAGATGCTTAAGCCTCCGGATCGGTTACTGAACGCTCAGGGACGGTTCAGGTACACGCTCCATCCGCCGGGGTCGCTCGGCGACGACGACGGAACGGTCTTCGCGATCACGAGATCCAGGCGCCCGTCGCCGTTCACGTCGACCAACCGGACGCACTGCGCCTGCGAGTTGATCGCGGGCTCCTGCGCCTCCGGCAATTCCCGGAACTGGCCGTCCGCGTCCTGCAGGAAGATCCGCACCTTCTTTGACTCGCTGTCGGGAAAAACGATGTCGTCGAGCCCATCCCCGTTCAGGTCGCCCATCGCGACCGCGTAGAGGAAGGCGTTGCTCCCCTTCTTGCGAAAGACGCGGTGGACCGTCCAGGCTCCGTCCTTCAACGAATAGACGTTCAAGCCGAGCGCGTTCCGAAGCGGCTCCTGCATGAACTTGCTGTAGGCATCCACGAACGCCGGAAGCTTGCCGGGTCCGAAGGTTCCCGGCCGCGTCGAGAAGTGAAAGGCGTACGACTCGAGCTCGGCAAACGCGATCGGAAGGAAGGCCCCCTTGCCCGTGTTCTTCCAGAGCAGGGTCTGCGCCGCGAAGACGTGGCTGCCGGTCAGCAGGTCCATTTTCCCGTCGTGGTCGTAGTCCCAGGGGTTCATGGAATACGAGTACGCCCCGCCCGGCAGGCTCTGGCTGCGGAACTCCCACGCGCGCGGCGACCGATAGAGGTACGTGCGCACCTGGTTCAAGTCCACCGCGTCGCCCGAGTTATCTACGATGTCCCGCGATGCGACGATGTCGAGGTGGCCGTCTCCGTCGACGTCGACGAGCGCAACGGCCTGGCTCGAGAAATCCCGCTGTGGCAATCCCCGCCGGACCGCGGTGAAGCCTCCGGCGCCGTCGCCGAAGAGAGCCACGAGACCGCCGTTGTGAGACGCGGTCACGATGTCCATTTTGCCGTCGCCGTCGATGTCGCCCACGGCGATGCCGCCGTAATCCACCGCGAAATCGGGCCGTTTCCTTCCATCCTCGACGAATGAAAGGGGCCACGCCGTGAAGCGGCCTTTGCCGTCGCCCAGCCACACGTGCGGTTTCCCGTCGCCCCCGAGGCGCGCGGGCGGCGCGACGATGTCCGGGATTTTGTCGCCGTTCATGTCCGCCATCACGAAGCTCGCCCGCCAGAGCCCTTCGCCCGGCAGGCCCGTGTTCGCGAGCTCCTCGAACCGCAACGGGGAGGCCCCGCGCACCGGAGGGATCTCCTCGAAGTCGGCGAGCGGGGCAACCGGAGTGCGCTCCGGCGGAACCGGGGTCGCCGTCACGCCGCGGCGCGCGTTCTCGGCCGCGGCGACCTGCTCGGGGAGGATCTTCGTCGTCCACACGTAGTAGTAGGTCTCGTCCTCTTTGAAGAATTCGACGGGGAGCGGAACGATCGGGCTCCGCATGTGCCGCTCGTCGACGCGGATGTACTCCTTCTTCGGGAACCGCTCGACGAAATGCGTCTCGTCCTCTTCGATGACGTTCGGGTTGATGCGCCGGCGTGCGGAGGGCGTCGGCGTCAGGCTTCCGACGGGCGCGGCGGAAGATGCGGCGGAGCGGGCGGGACCGGGAGAGGAGGAGCTGGTGCACGCCCAGATCCCGAGCGACACCACGGCGGCCGCTCCGAGTGCAGTCAGATTCGACGCAGTCCTGTTCACGAAACCTCCTCGATCACGGGTTTTTTGAGCCGGTTCGGACCGTCCAACGCGGACCGGTCGCCGGCTGTTCCAGGTGGCGCCTCAAATCAGATCGGCGAAATGTGGGCGCGCGCGAAAAAACAGGGCGCCGCCGAGCGCAGCAGCCGCGGCGGCGCAGACGACGAGATAGAGCGCGGAGCCTGCGTCCGGGAGCATATGGAGCGTGAAGGCCCGGCGGTACCACTCGGTCAGATGCGTGATCGGGTTCGCCGCCAGGATCGGGCGGAACCTCGCGGGAACGAGCGCCGCGGGGTAGACGATCGGCGTCGCCCAGAAGATGACCGTCAGCCCGATTGAGATCGCCTGGGCGGCGTCGCGCAGAAACGTCGTGACCGTCGCGGCGATGCACCCGATCCCGAACGTCAACAGGACCTGGAGGAAGAGAGCGGGGATCGCGAGCAGGGCCCATCCGAAGGAGAAATGCCCGACCATGGCGACATAGACCCCGTAGACGGCAAAGCCGATCACCTGGTTGACGACCGCAGCCAGAATGGCGGAAAGGATCAGAGTTTCGATCGGAAACACCGTCTTTTTGACCATGGCCGCGTTGTCCGTCAGAGCGGAGGAAGATCGGGAAATCCCCTCGGAAATGGCCATCCAGGGCAGCAGCCCGGCCATCAGAAACTCCGGAAAACTGGCATATCCCTTCTCGACGGGCGCCCGGAGGATGACCGCGAAGACCGCCGTATAGAGAAACATCCAGAGGACAGGGAGCGCGAACGCCCAGAGCACCCCCAGCCCCGAGCCGGCGTAACGGGACCTCAGGTCGCGGATAACCATCTCTTTTAAGAGGAAAAGGCGGGCGGAAAGAGGCTTGTCGCTTGACATGCGGAGAGGGAGGGGGATTATAGTGACCTGACCTTATGGTGCAATAGCATCCAGCCTCGAATCGGCCTCGCCTTCCGAATCGGCCCGGCGCGCTTGTACTCGATCGATACATAAATTCATCCACGGCGACACCGCAAATCCGCCGCAAGGCAAAGGCCCCTCAATGTCTTCCCCGCTGTCGCCCCGCAAGATTCACCTGGTCGGCTCGCGGATTCGTGAGCTGCGCAAGGGCCGGCGGCTCACCCAGACGGAGCTCTCCGAGAAGATAGGGGTCGCGCAATCGGATCTCTCCCGCATGGAGCAGGGCGAATACAAGGTCGGGCTCGACACGCTCTTCAAGATCCTCCAGGTGTTCGACCTCAAGATGGGCGAGTTCTTCGGCGAGACGGAAGCGGCCGCCGAGGCGGAAGCCCGCGAGCTCGTGGCCGATTTCGAAGCGCTTTCGGGCGAGGCCCAGCGAGAAGTGCGCGACTTCGTCCGCTTCAAGAAGATGCTCCAGCAGCAGGAAAAGGAAGAGCCAGCCCGAGCGGATGGCCCGTCCGGCGAGCCGGAAGATAGGTCTTGAGTTTCGGTGACCCGTCCCGGACAATGATCAGATCCATCTCCGCACGAATGTCAGCCTGGACAAGTGAGCCCGGATAAGTCATGAGCGAGCGCCGCAAGCATCTCGAGTTTCTCCGGAAGACCGCCCGCGAGGCGATCTGGGCCGGTGACTACGAGCGGGCGCTCACGCTGTACGACGATGCCCTCTCTCTGGCGCGCTCCTGGAAGGACCGTGACCTCGAGGACCTCTTCACCTGCAACCGGGCAACGACCCTGATCGAGATGGACCGGCAGGATTTCGACCTGTCGCGCCTCAAGGAAGTCCTCCTCCGCAATCCGTCGAGCTACAACGGCGTTCTCGCCGCCTACGTGTCCGCAAACGCGCACGAGGCGCGCGGCGAGTTCGCGAAAGCCCGGTTCTACGCCCAGACGGCGCTCGCGAAAGCCCGCGATCTCGGCGAAGAGGAGCTGACGGGGACCTCGCTCAACCTGCTCGCGGGCCTGGAGCTTCACGAGAGCCGGTTCGAGGCCGCGCGCACTCTCTTCGAAGAAGCGCTCGAGCGCCTGGAATCCGACGGCGAGAGCCTTTCGCGTCAGGCGGCGGTCGCGGCTGACAACCTCGGGTACTGCCACATCGCGCTCGACCGGATGGACGTCGGCGTGCCGCTCGTCGAGCGGTCCCTGTCCGTTCTCGACCGGCTCGGCGCCCGGCAGGCGATGGACTACCCCTCTCTCGACCTCTGCTTCGCGCACGTGAAGCGCAATCGCCTGGACGACGCGGAGAGCTGGGGAATCCGTGCGCTCGGGCTCGGCAAGGAATTCGGCCGCGACGACGTCGTGAAGAACTCGCACTACCTGCTCGCCGAGACGTACTCGGAGATGGGCCGCGAGTCGCAGGCGGACGAGCACTACGAGGCGCTCGCCACCTACTACCCGAGCTTCCCGGCGCTGAAGCACTACCTCCGTCAGATCAGCCTGATGGAAGTCATCAACCTGAGAGCCTGAGATGAGCCGCCTGCGCTGGACCGCCGCTTTTCTCCTCGCTGCCGCGTCTTTCTTCGCGTCGGGCAGCGCCCGAGCGGAAGAGAAATCGCTGCTGGCACCGGACGGCACCGTGTACACGGTCCGGTCGGGATCCGCAGCCGACCTTGCGGTCACGGGCGCGGGAATCCGGCCCGACGACAACCTCATCGAGTGGACCGCCCTCGCGCAGGACGGCAAGCGCGCCCTCGGGATCATTCCGAACACGACCTCGCACAATCCGAAGCTGAACCTCGACCTCGCCTTCGACGAGCAGAGCGGCTCCCTCGTGCTGCTCTGGAAGGAAGAGCTCTCGGTATTAAACGTCCTGCACCTCGGCGTTTTCCGCCAGGGCGCGTGGAAACAGCTCGACCTTCTCCCGAACCTCGGGTTCGCGCACGCTTACAACCCGCGGATGCTCCTGTCTCATCAGGTCGTCCACTGGCTCGACGAGAACGGCAAAGACGCGTGGAAGACGCGCTCGCTTCTCTCAGTGATCTGGTGGGAAGAGTCGCAGTACGCGCAGGCGCGCTATGCGCCGATTTTTCTCGATGAGGACACGAGCGCGAACGACGTGCCGGTCTACGACCTCCCCTCGATGGTCGGCGGCGGCGGTGTTCCGACCTCTTATGACGAAGTGCCGCCCGCCGCCTACCTGTACCCGAGTTTGCAGCTCGAGGGGCCGGGGGGCGCGATCCTGGCGAGCTTCGCGGATCTCGCCTCCAAGAAGCAGTACGTTGTCCGGGTCGCTTTCCCCACGGATCTCGGCGCGATCGGAACCAACGCGAAGACCACCCTGCGCCGCCGCATCCCAGTCGTCGGCATCACCATGCAGGGGCCAGTCGCGATGGGACTTCCCGCCGAGCTGTCGGTCCCGATCTTCACGATCGTCGGCCCGACCTACAACCCGACGTTCGTCTGGTCGGAGGACAGATCGGTCAAGTTCATCCGCTACGACGTCGTCTCGGGCAAGTGGTCCACTCCGCGCGCGGTCGCGATCACCGACGAGATGTCGGCCGATAAGGCGATGCAGCTCGTACAGGAAATGGCGACCAGGAACTAGATCCCCGTCCCGACTGCGGTCGGGAGGTCCGCTTCATCCCGCCTCGGTCCGTTTCCCTTCGCCCTTCGCCCTTCGCCCTTCGCCGTT
>JBDTRB010000025.1:0-35246 GCA_039931865.1 Acidobacteriota bacterium
GCCCCGAGAGGCTCCTCCTTCCCTTCGGTCAGGAGACTCCTCTCGGGGCGAGCTTTGCCACCAGCTCGACGGAAGCGCAGCCCTCCCCCCCGCGCCGGGGAGAGGGGAATCACTTCAGCTAGCTACTCCGGCGGCGGCCGTTTTCCCGTCCGTCGCTCGCCTTCGACATCGGCTTGCGGCTGCTCTTCGGAGTCGTCCCCGCCCGTTCTGGAATGCGCTCATGGTCGAAGTGCGTGATCTTTTCGCGAAAGTGAAAGTCCTCGAGAAGCGAAGGGCCGCGGTCCCCCGCCGTCAGCGTGTCCTGATCGTTCTCGAGCCGCACGCCCTGGTTCGTGGTCAGCGCTTTCCCGAGCGGATCCTCCCTGTGACGCTTCAACTGGCGAGATTTCAGGCGTTCGCGTGGCCGTCTAGTTCATTCGTTCGAACTCCCGTTTGGGGTGATGTGAGGGTTCGAAATGTGATGGTTCGAAAAAGTCTGTGATGGTTCGAAAGAATTAACGAGGGCAAGAAGTGGTCCGTCCGCAGGATCGTGTCCATCCCAGGAACCGCCAATCGGGAACCTGTCGCCCCTTCCGGTGTCTCCCTCCCCATGAAGCCGAAGATCGCTTTCCTGATTCTGGCCGCCGTTCTCTTCTCGGGCGCATGTCGCAAGGCTTCGCCGGCGGCGGCGGGCGTCGCATCCGACCGATTCGAACCCGCCCCGCCTCCGTCAGAGGTGAAATCGGTTCTGGCGGGTCCGCGCCGGGCGGTCGACGTCAGTGTCCGGGCTGATTCGATTCCCGCGGCTCCCGCGAGAACCAACCCCGGAAAACTGATCCGGAACGGCGAGATCTCCGTCGAGGTCGCCGACTTCGAGGTGGCCTCACGCAAGGCGGCCGGGATCGCCGCCACCTTTGGCGGGTACGTCTCGGACTCGCAGGCGAGCGGAGAAGGGTCCCGCCGCCGGGGGACGGTGTCGCTGCGCGTGCGGGCGGACTCGTTCGAGCGGGCGCTCGCGGCATTGAAGGAGCTCGGGAAGGTCCAGTCCGAGCACGTCTCGACGAACGACATCACTCGCGCCTACACGGACCTCGAGGCGAGGCTTCAGGTCAAACGCGACGCCGCCGTACGGGTCCGCGAGATTCTCAAGAACCGCACCGCCCGTCTCGCGGACGTGCTGGCCGCCGAGAAGCAGCTCTCCGAGCTTGTGGAGCAGATCGAGTCGATGGAGGGGGAACGGCGGTACTACGACCAGCAGGTGGCGCTTTCGACGATTGCGGCGGAGCTGCACGAGCCCGAGTCCGTCACCCGCCCGTCGGCGTTCGCACCCCTGCGTCAGGCTCTTCGCGACTCGGTTTACAACCTCTCGGCGTCGCTCGGGACGTTTGTGACCGGACTCCTCTACCTGCTCCCGTGGGCAATCGCGACCGCAGCGATGCTGCTCGTCGTCAGGCGGGTGCGCCGGCGGCGCCGGGAGCGGTGAGTCACGCGGCGTCCTGTCCCGCGAGCCAGGGGCTCCTCAGCTCCTCAGCTCCTCAGCCGGGCTGCGCGACCGGGCCCTGGTACTTGTCCAGCCAGTCGAGGATCTCCTTGATGATCGGCTGCATCTCCGTCGGAATGTGCCCGCCGTCATGGACCAGATGGCGCTTCTCCTTCTCGGGAGTTCCCAGGAGACGGAACATCGGAACCTGGGAGGTCTCGTATGGAGCCGAGAAGTCGAAGCGGCCCGTGATGAGCAGCACCGGCACATGAATTCGCGGAGTGAAATTGAGCGGCTCCACCTCCGGAGGCACCCGATCCATCCGGAAACCGCCGGCGCTGAAGATGGCCGCCTTCACACGGCCCTCCAACGCGACGAACGTGATCCCGTCGATCGCGCCGAGGCTCACGCCGTAAAACGTCAGGTGACTGATGTCGAGATCCGGACGCGTCTCGAGGTAATCGACGGCGCGTCTGACGTCTTTCGATTGCTGAATGACCAGGTCGCGCCACTGGTTGGATCCGAGGCGGGCGTCCTTCACCCACCGCTCGTAGGTGCCCTTGTAAACGGGAAAGAACACCGCGCGACCGCTTCGAATGACGAAATCAAGGTTGCGCATGTTGAGGTCGGCGCTCGAATGTGTGTTGACAGCGAGGCTGCTCGGGAAATAAAGAACCGTCTGGTACGGGGGCCGCGCGTTTTTCGGGATGAAGAGAAACGCCGGGACTCTCTCGTTTCCATAGGCCGCCGTAAAGCTGACCTTTTCGCGGCGCCAGTAGGCAGACTCGTCCGCGGTGGAGCCCTCCCTCTTCTCGCTCCTCGGCTCGAGCGGCGTCCTGTCGTAGGAGTAGAAGCTCCGATAGAGGCGGAAGATGTCGTCTGAGACGGGAGTTTCTTTGTTGTAATCGCGGGAGACCGCGGCGATCGGTGCCGCGAGCGTTTCCGGCAGTGGCGCCGTGTACCGGACGCAACGGAACCCGTAGCCGGGAAGACGCCGGAACGCGTCCTGTGCGTCCGCCTCCATGAACATGTAGCTCACATCGCTCCACGAGCCACCCAGGAGGTAGCGCCGCCCGGACGTTTCGTTCCAGCACCACTCCTTGACGTTGCCCGCCATGTCGTAGGTCCCGAACGGGCTCAGGCCTTTGTGGGTGCCGGCCGTTGCCGCCGATTTCCCGTTGAAATTCGACAAGAGCAGGATTTGCGAAAAATTGCCGAGCCCCGCCGCGCGGTACCAGTGGTAAATCGTCGGCAGGCTCTTCCCGGCGAACTCCGCGTACGCCGCGGCCTCGTACCAGCTCACGCCTTCGACCGGATAGTCCTCGCGCCCTTCCGGAAAGCTTCCGAGCTCCCAGGACGCGGGCCCCGGCCGTCCCGTCGCATCGCGGAATTCGGCGGCGGCCTCATCCCAGGGGACCGGGCGCCCGGCGCGGACGAACGGCTGTTTCCAGAAGTCGCGCTTCGTGTATCCCCCCGCCACGACGAACGCCTTGTACTGCCGGTTCGTCACCTCGTAACGGTCGATCCAGTAGTCGTCGAGCGCCACGGGGCTCAGGCTTCCCAGGGTAAAGGTTCCGCCGGGAACACGCACCATTCCGGAAGGGACGGTTCCGATCCGCTCGAGCCGCACCGGAGAGGAAGGCGCGTGCGCGGCGAGCTCCACTGGCTCGTATCCGGGCTTTTCAATTTTCCAGCGGAAGTAGGAGACGGGTAGCCGCACGTTTTCAATCGGAGATCGTCCGACCGGGTGCCAGGTGGTGTCCCCGCCGAGGTAGTCCTGGATCAGAACCTCCGCTCCGGGAGGGTCCGTGCGGATCGACTCGGCGGGCCAGCTGTCCCGGCGCAGCGTGGCGACCTCGTTCGGAGCGTACGCTTCCACCTGCCGCGCCAGCAGGAAGGCGCTCGCGGGACGGCCACGCTCGACCAGGCGCCCGATCTCGGGGAGGCCTTCCGAGCGCGCTCGGCGGATGCGGGACTGTCGCATGAAAAACCACGCTCCTGCTCCCGCCGCCGCCACGAGGACGAGAACCGCCGGCCAGAAGAGGACGCGCCGCCTGATTCCGGTGCCGGGGCCGGCGGAAGCGACGGTTGCGGAAAAAGGCGGCGGCGCCGGTGCGAGATCCCCGAGCGCGGCCTCCATCTCGTTGGCCGTCGGGTACCGGTCGGCGGGAGCCTTCGCCAGCGAACGGGTGAGGACCGACTGGAGCGCCGCGGGAACGTCGGGCCGGACCGTCCTTACGGGCGGTGGGTCGTCGCGGAGGATCGCCGTCAGGGTCAGCAGATGCGAGTCCCCCTGGAACGGGCGCTGGCCCGTCAGCATTTCGTAGAGGACGCACCCCAGCGAAAAGACGTCGGAGCGCGCATCCACCGGGTTTCCCTGCGCCTGCTCGGGCGACATGTACGCGATCGTTCCGAGGATGACTCCCTGCCGTGTGCGCAGGTACGCGGACCCTGCGGTCGCGGTCGAGTCCGACGTGACCCCGTCGCCCGCGGGACTCGTCTCGACAAGCTTCGCGAGGCCGAAGTCGAGCACCTTCACCCGGCCGTTTTTGCCGACCATGACGTTGCCTGGCTTCACGTCCCGATGCACGATCCCGGCGGAGTGCGCCGCGCCGAGAGCCGAAGCGATCTGCCGGGCGATGTCGATGACCTGCGAGACCGGAAGCCCGCCGCCTCGCGGGATCAACTGGTCGAGCGGCGTTCCCTCGAGATATTCCATGACGAGAAAATCGACTCCGCCATCCGAATCGATGTCGTGGATCGTCACGATGTGCGGATGATTCAGGGCGGACGCCGCCTTGGCCTCGCGCACGAAACGCCACTTGCGCTCCGCATCCCCGACAGCCTCCGGGCGCAGAACCTTGATCGCCACCGTGCGGTCCAGGTGCGTGTCGAGAGCCCGATAGACGATGCCCATCCCGCCCTCGCCGATCTTCTCGACGATGCGGTAGTGCTTGAGGGAGGTGTCGATCATGAGGGTCAGGGGGTCTCGGGAGTCAGGCTATGCGGCTGTGAGCGCGGGGTCAACCCTGACCCCGCTTTTCTGCGAGCCGGCGCGGTGATTACCGGGACGTGGGAGCCGGCATGAGGATGGGGAGGAGCGACACGCCGAGAAACACGATCGCGAAAGCCAGAAGCGCCAGGATGGGAAGAAGTCCGCGGGTGACTTCCTCGAGCTCGACGTCCGCCGGGTCACTTCGCATGTAGCGCACGGGAACCTTCTGACCGACGACCCAAGGATTCGGACGGACGGATCTGCCGGATTTGAAGCGGCGCATCTCGCCGCCCGCGATCCGGAACGTGACGACCGGCGCGAAGAGCGGTCGCCGGTCCGAAGCGTCCGTCGACGCCCTCTCTTCGAACGCAACGATCTCCCCTTCAACGGCTACGCCGTCCCGCTTCCATTCGAGGCGCCGGCGGATCGCGATCACCGCGAGACGCGCCATCGCGAGGCCCGCTCCGGCGAAGAGGAGAAACAGGATTCCGCGCATGACGACGATTTTCAGCGGCATGCGTCTCTCAAACGGAAGGTGTCGCCGGCCGCGTCACAGGAGGCATTCCGTTTCGCTCCTGCTCTCTCGTGAGAATGGAGAGGGCGATCTCGGAAGGACCGCGGTTCTGGCCGCGCACGAGCTCCACGAAGAGAAGCGCGAGAGGCTCGAGGTACCGCGCGCTCGCAAGGGGTCCGGCGTCCACCGGGTGGAAGCCGCCGGCGGAGATCAGTCCCGCGACCGTCGCCTTCGCCGCCGGGTCGTCGCCGCAGAAGAGCACTGACGCGGACCCGCGCTCGAAGTCAGGGCCGCGGTCGAGAAGCTCTGCGTACGAGTGATTGAACGCCTTGACGACGCGGGCGTCCGGAGCGAGGCGCGCGATCTCCTCCGCACCGGAGCTGGTGTGGCCGATGGCGAGCCCTCGCCCGTTCACTGTCTCCGGGTTCGTCGCGTCGATCAGCACGCGGCCTTCGAACGGACCGGCGCGTTCGAGCGCGTCGCGCGTGTTCTCCCAGCGCGTCGCGATGACCGCAAGGTCCGACAGGCGGACGGCTTTTTCGATCGGAGCGGCCTCCGCGCTCGGACAGGCATCCCCGGACCGTTGAAGCGCCGCCGCGAGAAGTTCAGCCTTCCGGACCTCCCGCGAGGCCAGGACGACGGAATGCGAGGTGCGGATGAAGAACCTGGCGAGGCTCGCACCCATGACCCCCGTGCCGAGGACCGCGATCTTCACACGCCGCCCGATGGCCGCCCCACCCACTTGGAGACGATGCGCGTCGCCTCCCGGACCTGTTCCGGCGGGACCATGAAGGTTTCGAGGAGGATGGAAACGTGGCCGCCCCGGATCGGGACCACCAGCCGGAAGAATTCTCCGTAGCGGGCGACGAGGAATCGAAGCTCGCCGCGGTCGACTTCCTGTCGCTCCGAGAGCAGCTTCAACGCGCCGGGAACGACCAGGCGTTCCTCGCGCTCGTCCGCATTTCCGGACGCCGCGCCGGCTGCTTCGCCCCGCGACCGGACGGTCAGCGCGGCATCCTGGAGCACCGCGACGTATCGCACGAGAGGGCTCGAAGCGAGAAGCTCGTCGATCAGCTCATCCATGCCTGCCCTCTCATTCCGCTTCCGTCGCCAGTCGCATGCCTTTATCGGCGCGGGAAAAGCGGCCCGACCAAACGACCTCCGCCACGTCCGCGTCGTACCACTCGTACCATCGCTCGCGCCCGATCTTCGGCGTGGCCTCTTGCCGCGGGTCGTCTCATGAGGCCTCCCCGTGGTGTTTTGCCCCGATGAGGGTAGGCCAGCTCGGACGGCGCTGCGAGTGAATCTTTTGCGATCGAGAGATGAACGCGGTTAATGGAAGCGGAGGGCCCGCAGCGTCGAGCGGGCCCGTCCGCGAGAGACCGCTCTCTAGTGGTGGGGACCGTGCTCCTCTTCGGGCTCGACCTTCACCAGGATGCGCATCCACGGATGGATGCAGCACTGAAACGCATGATCCCCAGCCGCCAGTCCTCGAACCTCGGTCTTCGTGCCGGGAGGAAGCGGCGCCGACGCGGCGCATTCCGGAGCGGGGAGCAGGGTTCCGTTCAAGGGGGGAACGACTCCTCCCCCGAAGCTGGCGACTTCGGTAAAGGTGTGCCGGCGGCCGCCGGTATTCGTGACCCGCAGGGTTCCGTCCGCGTCGAGCCGGACGTAAGTCGGGTCCATTCTCCACGCGGGATGTCCCACCGGACTGCCCGCCGAAAGGGGCGAAAACAGATAGAGGTTGAACTCGGCGAGGTTCACCGCTCCGCCCTTCAGAACGCACCCGCCCGTAGGCGTCCACCCGGGATCGGTTGAGTCACAGTCGTCGCGCACCTCGATTCTGGCCTGATGATCCCCACCGCTCTTTCGATCCTCCCCGAGCGCTCCTCGCGCCATGAGGATTGCGAACCCGGTCACGATCGCCGCCGCAAAGGCTCTTCGCATGCCGACCTCCATGGAAAAAAACACACTCTTCGTTCCGGGCGATTTCCAGATCCGCGGCGGGCTGCCGACCCGCCGCTCTCCCCCCAAAACGAACTTACCGTCGCACCACGGAGGCGGGCCCGAACTTGATTGAACTTTTAGGAATTCTTCATCGAACGTTCAGACAGGGCGGATGAAACAATCCGGGTCCGCAAGGAGGTGACCGATGGCTGGTTCCGATCCGGTCTTCGCCGAGGCTCGAAGGCAGATGTGGGTGGAGCTCTTCGAGAAGGAGTTTCCGAAGACGCTTCGCGTGATGCGCGCGTTTCCAGCGGATGGCGGCGAGTTCAAGCCCCATGAAAAATCGCAGACCGCCTTGCGGCTCGTTCACACGTTTGCGCGTGAGAACGCGATGGTTCTGCGCGCCGTCGGCGGCGCATCCGCGTCTGCGCGACCAATTCCGTCACCCCCGGCGACTTACGAGGAGGCGGTCGAAGAATACGAACGCAGCGGGCACGAGGCGCTCGAGGCCGTGCGCTCCGCGCCGGAAGGCCGCCTCTCCGCGATGGTCCCGTTCGGCCCACCCACTCTGAAGCTGCAGTTCCCGGCGATCGAGCTCGTCTGGCTCATGCTCCTCGACTCGATCCATCATCGGGGCCAGCTCTCGGTCTACGTGAGAATGGCAGGAGGGAAGGTCCCCTCGATCTACGGCCCGAGCGGTGATGACCCGATGACCGAGACGCCGCGAGGGGCGTGAGGCGATTCAGCAACACGGTGCTCTCACATCGGACCGGCGCCGAGATCCGGAAAATGAAGGGCTTCGATCCACCTCAACGCGAATACGGCTCAATCACCGCGGGGCGAAACGCTCCGACGACCTGCGGGGCCCCTCACCCCAACCCTCTCCCCGAGCGCGGGGAGAGGGAGGTGGCGCTTCAGCTCAAGACGTCTCAGTAGCGAGCGCCCGCCGGCGCCGGGATGGCGTCGAGCTCCGCGATCTCGCCGGCGGTCAGCTCGAGCGACGCGGCGGCGACGTTTTCTTCGAGGTATTTGCGCCGCTGAGTTCCCGGGATCGCGAGGACGTGCTCGCCTCGCGACAGCACCCACGCCAGCGCGACCTGCGCCGCCGTGACGCCCCGGCGCCCCGCCACCGCGCGCACCTGATCGACGATCGCCTGGTTGGCGGCCATCTCTTCGGGGCGGAACCGCGGGAGCGTCGAGCGGAAGTCGGACGGATCGAACCGCGAGTCGGCCGCGAGCTTGCCGGTCAGAAATCCCCGCCCGAGCGGCGCGAACGCGACGAACGAGGCGCCGTGCGCCGCGCACCATGGCACGACCGTCCCGAGATAGTCGCGCGTCCAGAGCGAGAGCTCCGACTGCACCGCGGTCACGGGATGGATGGCGTGCACGCGATCGAGCTGCTCGACGGTCGCCTCGGAGATACCAAGCGAACGGACCTTACCGGCCGACACGAGCTCCGCCATCGCGCCCCACGTCTCTTCGACCGGGACCTGCGGGTCCACGCGATGCAGGTAGTAAAGATCGATCACGTCGATTCCGAGCCTCTGGAGCGACCCGTCGCATGACTCTCGGACATGGGACGGGCTCCCGTCGCGTCCGAAGCGATACGAAGCCGGGTCTTTGACGACGAGCCCGACCTTCGTGGCGATGGCCAGAGTGTCGCAGCGCCCGGCGATCGCGCGCCCGACCAGCTTCTCGTTGGTGAACGGGCCGTAGGCGTCGGAAGTGTCGAAGTGATCCACGCCGAGCTCGATCGCGCGGCCGATCACGTCGAGGGCCGCCGACTCGTCCACGGACTGGTCGTGGTATCCCCAGGAGAACCCCATGCAGCCGAGGCCTACCGGATAGACTTGGCGTCCCGACTTTCCGAGTCGCCGCCCCTTTCGCACGGGCGGGACTATAAAGGAGCCGGCCTCCTGCCGGACAAAGGAGCCGGCCTCCCGCCGGACAAAGGAGCCGGCCTCCCGCCGGACAAATCCAATGTCTCCCGCGGAATCGGCTGATCCCTCCCGCCGGACGAACCCGGCGGGAGACGGTCCGCAGCGCCCGCTAGGAGCGGCGCAGGAAGAGCACGGCCGCGACGGCCAGCATCAGGGCCAGCGCGCTCATCGCGAGCGGGTTCAGCGTCGGAACGGGCGCCGCGGCGGCCCCCGCGACGACCTGCACCGACCAGTTGTCGATCCCCGCGGTCAGCGTGTAACCGGGGCTCGGGCCCGAGCCATTGGCGCGGAAGAAGCCGAACTGGATTGGCCCGCCCGCCGCCGAGAAGTCGGGATGGGTGGTGTCGAAGAGAGTCGTTGTCGTGACCGCGACCCGACCGAAGTCGTTAGCGGTCAAGCCGCTCAGGGTGAGCGTCTGCGTCGTCGCCCCCGGACCGGTGATCAGGAACCCGTTGTAGATGTAGAGCGTCCCGCCCTGGAGAACCGCCGGGCCGGTTGACTGCCCCTGCCCGAAGCATCCGCTCTGGCAGAACGCGTCCTCGGAGTAGTTGAGCGAGCCGATCGCGCCCGACACCGCCGGGTTGTACGTCGTCGCGTTGTAGATGTGCGTGCCGAGGATCGTGCTGAGACTGGCACCCACCGTGTCGGCCACGCTGCGAAACGAATTACCTCCGACGGTCTGCTGATTTGCCACGACGCTCCCGCCGTTGCCGGCGGGAAAGACCGTGAGCGTCCAGTTCGCATCCGCGAACGTCGTGTCGGAGGCCGTCTGGGCCAGGGCGGCGACGGGAAGAAGAAGAAGCAAAGCCAGGCCCGGGACCGCGAGACGGAATCGGGACGATGTCATGAATTTTCCTCTTGAGAAAACAGATCTGTCAACGCAGCACCGTGCGGGCCAAGCGGCAAATCGCTTCGCTCGCGGAGTGGATTCGGGGAAACGGCGGGAATCCTATCCCACCGTCGCCTCCGCTCACTAGGGGGACGTGCCGTTCGCCCCCGCCAACGGCACCGGCGAGCGGCTCGCCTGTTGGCTCGACCGCTGGCCTCGTCCCTCCGTTCGCTCCGGCTCCCGCTTAGTCACCATCCTGACGAAAGCTCAGCTCTTACCCTCTCCCCCGGGTGGGGACGAAAACCCTTTTTCCGATCGTGGCGGCCTTTCGCCGCTGGCCCTCGCCCTTCCGAAGGGCTTATCGTTCGGGGATGCCAGATCGTTTTCCCGGATCGCCCGTCAGGGTCCCGTGGCGCGTTTTTTCGCTCTCCCTCACCCTCGTCCTGATGTTCGGGGCGGTAGCCGTCCCCGCCCAGACCCCCGACGACCCGACCGTCCGAGGGATCCTTCAGGAAAGGGTCGACTCGAAACGCGCGGCGGGGATCGTCGTCGGAATCCTGGACGGCGACGGGAAGCGGGTCCTCGCGTACGGCGCATCCGGCACCCCCCGCCCCCTCGACGGCGATACGGTTTTCGAGATCGGTTCCATCACCAAGGTCTTCACGGCCGCGCTTCTTTCGGACATGGCCCGCCGCGGAGAAGTGAAGCTCGATGACCCGATCTCCAGGTACCTGCCGGCAAACGCGCACGTCCCTTCGCGCCACGGCCGGCAGATCACGCTCGTCGATCTCGCGACACAGACCTCGGGCCTTCCGCGCCTGCCCGACAACCTGGCCCCGCGGGACCCGGCGAACCCCTACGCGGACTACACGGTCGAGAAGCTCTACGAATTCCTTTCCAATTACGAGCTCCCGCGGGACATCGGCTCAAAATACGAATACTCGAACCTCGGCGTCGGTCTCCTCGGGCACCTCCTCGCGCGCAGAGCGGGCACGTCGTATGAGCAGCTGGTTACGAAGCGGATCCTGGCGCCTCTCCGGATGCGCGACACCGCAATCACGCTCTCACCCTCGATGCGCCAGCGGTTCGCGGCCGGCCACGGCGACAGCGGCGCCGCCGTTCCGGCGTGGGACCTTCCGGCGCTCGCCGGCGCAGGGGGGCTGCGCTCGACGGTCAATGACATGCTGAAGTTCCTGGCCGCGAATCTCGGGAAGGGCGACGCGGCGATGGCGGCGACCCTGTCGGACACGCACCGCCCGCGTCACTCCACGGAGCAGCCCGGTCTCGAGATCGCACTCGCCTGGCACGTGCTGCACCCGTTCGGCAACGAGCTCGTCTGGCACAACGGCGGAACCGGCGGCTTCCATTCATGGATCGGCTTCGTCGCGAAAAAGCGCGCCGGGGCCGTGGTTCTCTCGAACTCCTCCGGGAACATCGACGACATCGGCATCCACATCGTCGAGCCGCGCTTTCCGCTCCCCGGTCCTCCGAAGGCGCGGATGGAAGCGACGGTCCCGGCTTCCGTGCTCGAGGCCTACACCGGCGAATACCAGCTCTCGCCCTCCTTTTCGATCGTCGTCACGCGCGAGGGAGACGCGCTCTTCGTGCAGGCGACGAACCAGCCGAAGCTGCCGCTGTACGCGGAGTCGGAGACCAGTTTTTTCCTGAAGGTCGTCGACGCGCAGGTCCGCTTCGTGAGGGAGGGCGGCCGCGTCACGTCGCTCGTCCTCCATCAGAACGGGCAGGACACGCCGGGACGCAAGGTGAAGTAAGGGGCCGGGATTTTTCCTCGAGGAGAACCGATGAGAGCTCGAGCAATCGCCACGATCGCCAGCCTGGTGTCCCTGCTTTGCGGCTCTCCGGCACCCGTCTCCGCCGCGGGGCCGACCGCCGCACCCACGGCGGCGCCGACCCCGGCGCCGCTGCCGGCGGCGGTCCGCCTTCCCGCCGAGCTCGCGCGGGTTCTGACGGACTACGAGTCGGGATGGCGCAATGGCGATGGGGCCGCCCTGTCGGAGCTCTTCGTCGAAGACGGGTTCGTTCTGCCGAATGGCGCCCCTCCGGTCAGGGGTCGCGAGGCGATCCGGGCGTTCTACAAGGGCCCGGGCGGTCCCCTCGTGCTACGCGCGTACGCGTGGGCCACCGAAGGGCCGGTCGGGTACATCGTGGGCGGCTTCGCCCGGCGCGAAGAACAGGCCGAGATCGGCAAGTTCACCTTGACGCTCAAACGCAGCGCCGACGGGCGCTGGCGGATCTTCTCCGACATGGACAACGGAAACCGTCCCGGACGCTGACGGGCGGCTGGAGCCGCGGACGGGCGGCTGGAGCCGCGGAATGCGCCTCAACCCACTCCTGTTGCCCCGCGAGACGGGATTCCAGAGGAGGCGCGCATGCGAGACTCCCGAAAGATCAGCCGCCGCGGGTTTCTGAGCTCGGTCACCGCCGCCGGCGCCGCTTCGATTCTTGGTCCCTGGAATCTGGCGGCTCAGCCGAACCCTCCGGCCTCTCATCGCGGCCCGATCCTGACGCGTCCCATCCCCTCGAGCGGCGAGCCGCTCCCGCTCGTCGGGCTCGGGAGCTGGATCACCTTCAACGTGGGAGACGACCCGGCCGGGCGAGACTCCTGCGCGGACGTGATGCGCGCGTTTTTTCAGGAGGGCGGCCGGCTCATCGACTCCTCTCCGATGTACGGCTCGTCTCAGGAGACCATCGGTTATGGACTCAAGAAGCTCGGCTCGAATTCGCACCGGGTGTTCGCGGCCGACAAGGTCTGGATCTCGTCCGGCGCGAAGGGTCCACCGCAGATCGAGGACTCGCGGCGGCACTGGGGCGTGCCGCGCTTCGATCTCCTCGAGGTGCACAACCTGACCGGATGGGAGGAGCACCTTCCAAATCTCTTCGCGATGAAGGCGGCGGGGAAACTGCGCTACGTCGGAGTCACCACGTCGGAAGGGCGACGACACCCTGAGGTCGAAAAGATCATGCGCAGCCACCCGCTCGACTTCGTCCAGGTCTCGTACAACGCGCTCGACCGCGACGTCGAGGAGCGGATCCTTCCGCTCGCCCGCGACCGCCGCATCGGGGTGATCTGCAACCGGCCGTTCCGCCGCGGCGAATTGATACAGAAGGTCGCCCGCGCGCCGCTGCCCGCGTGGGCCGGCGAGATCGACTGCGCGAACTGGGCCCAGGTACTGCTGAAATTCATCGTCTCGCACCCGGCGGTCGTCTGCGCCATCCCGGCGACGACGCGAGTCGACCACGTGATGGAAAACGTGGGCGCGTCGTATGGGCGCCTGCCCGACGAGGCCATGCGCCGCCGCATCGCCGCGCACGTCGAGAAGCTCTGATGTCGGAGTGGTGGACCTACACCCTCTCGGATTTCCTGCTCTTCTCGCCGAGGACGTATTTCCGTCTCTTCGAGATCTACAACGCGGCGGTCTGGCCGGCGCAGATCGTCTCGCTGTGCCTCGGACTCGTCATCCTGGCGCTGTTGCTCCGCCCGGGAGCCCCGGGAGCGCGCTCGATCCTGACGATCCTGACGATCCTGACGATCCTCTCGGCGCTCTGGCTTTTCGTCGCGGTGGCGTTTCTTGCGCATCGGTACACGACGATCAACTGGGCCGCCGTTTATTTCGCGTGGGCGTTCGGCGTGCAGGCGGCCCTCCTGCTCTGGTCCGGCGCGCGCAGTCGCGGCTCTTTCGATGCGCCGGCGGATCCTGCGAGCCGCGCCGGCGTGGCGCTCTTCGCGTTCGCGCTGCTCGTCCTGCCCGCGATCGGTCCGCTGCTCGGGCGGGGATGGAAGGGGGTCGGGCTCTTCGGCGTCACTCCGGACCCGACCGCGGTCGGCACGCTCGGAATCCTTCTGCTCGCAAGGGTCCGCCATCGCTGGTTCCTGATGGCGATTCCCGCGGTCTGGGGCGCGATTTCCGGCGCGACTCTCCTGGCAATGAAGGCGCCGGATTTCTGGATTCCACCCTTCGCGTCGGCGGCCGCCGTTTCGATCGCTTTCGCGCAGACGTTGACCCGGCGGAGATGACGAAGCCCGAAAGCGTTGGAGGCGTGCCCCGCAGGGAAACACGCCTCCGTCGACTGCCCCTCTCCGCCCGATCCCTCTTTAGAAAAGCACCCGCACGCCGACCTGGATCTGGCGCGGATCACCCACGCCCGCCTGGACGGTGCCGTCGAAGTTGAAGATGAGGTTGGTCACCTGCGGCCGGCGCAGGTTCTTGCTGTTGAAGACGTTGAACACGTCGACGCCCGGCTCGATCGTGAGCGCAGCGATCTTGAACGCTTTGGAAATCCTCAGATCGAGGGAGTTGTACTGATTGTCCTTCCGGCCGAGGTTGCGTCGTGTCACCGTTCCGTCCGCGTTGATCCGATCCCCGGGACCATTCGTGGGAACACCCGCGGACGTGACGTCGAGAGGTTGGGCGGAGCGGTACGAGTAGCGGAAGTTGATGTCCACGTTTCCGGGGGCGTTCCAGAGGAACCAGGCGTTTAACCGATGGCGCTGGTCGCGGTCCGAATAGCCCCACTCTCTGCTGAATTCGGCGCTCGGGTCCGACGGGTCTTCGTGGATCTTCGCGTACCGGAAACTAAAGGGGTCGCGCTCGTTGTCGTCGTCGGACTTGTCCTTCGAGTACGTGTAATAGACCTGGAAACCGTAGTGGTTCTCGAAGCGCTTGTTGAATCCCACCGTCCAACCCCAGTACCGGCTCGAGGCGGTCGACTCGACCGTGGTCAGCCCGGCGATACCGTTCGTCCCCCCGGCGCCGAGACCGGTCGCAAACGGCGAGCCGAGCTCGGCGGCGTTGCGGTCGACGAAGCGCGTCAGGTGAACCGTCTTCGACTGGTTGTACTTGAGAATCGCCGCGATGCCCGGAAGGATTTCCCGATCGAATCCGATACCGACTGAGGTCGTTCGGGGATTCTGGAAGTCTTTGCTGGTGACCGTCACGTCCGGATGATCCGGAATCGAGTTGAGCTGCGAGGGGGGAACGATGCCCGGATAGGCGGGAGGGAGCGGACCGCCGAAGTTCCCGAAGAAGCTGGCGCGGAAGATGGTCTGCCCGATGCTCCCGTTCGTCGACCGGCTCCCGGCGAGAACGAGCCCCGGAACGCGGGCGTAAAAGATGCCCGCATTGGCGCGCACGACCGTCTTGCCGTCCGCGAAGGGATCCCACGAGATGCCGAGACGGGGCTGCCACATCTTCTTGTCTGACGGGATCGTGCCGTCCGACGGAAAGGTCTGCCCCTTCGAGGTCGTGCCGATGAAGCCCGAATAGAACACCTCCGAGGGAGGCGTGATCGGGTCGGGCTCGATCTGAGCCTCCCAGCGCAGCCCCGCGGAGATGGTCAAGGTCGGGGTCGGCTGCCAAGTGTCCTGGAGAAAAACCGCCGGCTCCGTCTGGCGAATCGTCTGGGTTCCCGCATCGGCCGCGGTGCGCCCGCCAACCCCGGCGAACTGGAGATACAGGAGCACGGGACCGGTGATGGTCGTTCCCGCGGGGCACGCCCCCGTGGGCGACGACGATCCGTCCGAGCATTCCACGTAACGGGAATTGGCCACGTAGTTCAGGAAGCCCGCTGTCGACCCGAAAATGTATCGGCCGTTGGCAAAGCCCACGAACGTCTGGGACGACTCGGTGCGGTTGTATTCGACGCCCGCCTTCAGGGAGTGCTGGCCGATCAGGAACGAAACGTTATCAACCAGCTGAATTCTGGTGTCGTGGTAGTCGACGGGGATGAAAAAGGGCTCCCCGAACCGGTACGACCGCGCGAAGTCGAAGGCGGTATCGGGAAGCGGCCGATTCTGCCCCGCGATGTTGGGGCCCTGGTAGGCGCGCGGCCGGTCCTCCCGCGCCCACTGGCCGCGAAATTCGTTCGCGAGGTTCCCGCTCAGAGTGGAGAGAAGGGCCACGGTTCCGGAGTTGGAGTGGTCCAGCTCGTCCGCGTTCGCGGTGGCGCCCCAGGTGTCGACGTCGAAAGTCCCGTTGGCCTGATCGGCCCAGGTGTAGTTGTACCGGCCAGTGGCGAGGTTCGTGGACGAAAGCTGCCAGTCGATTTTCGCGAGAAACACGCGGGCGTCGTTCGTCCGCTCGACCGGGCGATTTTCCCCGGGGCTGCCGAGCGCCGCGAGCGCGTTGACGACGGCGGGTTCGATGCGGTTCGGGTCCGTCTGCTTCGTCGTTCGGCCGCGCTGATAGTCACCCGATAGGAAGTAGAAGAGGCTGTCACGCATGAGCGGACCCCCGAGAGTCGCCCCCGCCTGGTACTGATTGGAATCGAACTCCGGCGAGCGGCTCCCGTCGGGATTCTCGGGTCTTGCGGAGAGATTGTGGTCCTTGTAGAAAAGGTGCGCGCTTCCGTGCATGTCATTGGTTCCGGACTTCGTGATGACGTTGACGAAGCCCGCGGACGAGCGGCCGAATTCGGCGTTCGCTCCGTCGGCGACGACCACCACTTCCTTGACCGCGTCGAGGTTGAACGTGAACGCCGGCCGCTGACCGCCGCGCTGCTCGCCGAAGAACGGGTTGTTGAAGTCGGCGCCGTCGACCGAAATGTTGTTCTGGATTCCCTTCTGGCCGTTCACCGACAGCTCGTCTCCGTCGGGCCCCTGGACGGTCGTCACGCCCGGCGTGAGTTTCGTGAAGTCGAGGAAGTTGTGACCGTTATTGGGAAGATTCTCGATCGCCTTCTGATCGATCCGCGTCGATCCTTCCGTCCGGGCCGTCTCGACGAGCGGCGCCTCGGCGGTGACCTTCACTTCCTGCGTGACCGTCGAGAGGTCCATGCGGATCGGCAGGTTGATGGTCTGGCCGACCTCGAGAGTCAGGCCGTCCCGCACGAGGGTTCGAAAGCCGGAAAGCGTCACCGTCACCCGGTACGGCCCGAGAGGCAGGAGCACGCCTCGAAAGCGGCCCTCCCGGTCCGTGGTGCTGGTCTGCTCGAAGTTCGTCGCGACGTTTCGAAGAGCGACGGCCGCCCCCGGCAGGACTCCGCCGGATGCGTCGGAAACCGTCCCCTGGATGACACCGGTCGTCGCCTGCGACTGGGCGAGAACGGAGATGCGAAGCGCGCCGAGGAAGAGGACGACCACAAACACGCGCAGGGACAACCTGAGCATGCGCACCTCCTTGATGACAGCACTCGAATTCGAAACTGAATGTCCCATCCTGTCGCCGGCTTCTCGCGAGGTCAACTGAAAAGTCGCGCGCCGCGGCACGCCCCGGACGTTCAATCCGTGTGAAGAAACGCTCCCCCGGCAGGTTCGAGGACGCCTCGTCGAGCGGCTTCTAAACGAGAACCGACCGCGCGCGAAGGAGCGGCTCCGCCAGGCCCGTCTCGCCGGAGGTTCGAAGAGTCCGGCGCGCCTCCTCAACGGGAAGCGCGTTGTAGAACAGCCGCCAGATCTCATCGGGCGAGCCCGTCACGGTCGCAGCGGGCCGCTCCGCCGCTTCCCGGAAGAGACGCCACTCGCCCGTCGTGCGAACGAGCGACCAGGCCATCGGCGGCTCTCCTTCGACCTCGAGGGTGACCGCCGTCCCGTCGGCGGCGTCCACGTTCGCATACGAGCGAGGAAGCGCGCGAACCGAAATGTCGAGCAGCGGCTCGAGCCAGCGGCGCTCGAGAAGTCCCGGCGCGCGGACCGCGTCGCGGATCTGCATCTGATGGTGCCAGCGCTCCGTGTACTCGCGACCGATGTCCATCCAGTTCGCAGAAACACTCTCGCCGGCCCAGTCCACCGCGAAGAGCGACTCGCGGTCGGGAGGAAGCGACGCGACGAAGGCGCTCATCTTCGGGCCCGAGACTTCGAGCAGCTCGATCAGCAGACGGGGACTCAGGCGCCGGGCGTAATCGACGCCGCTGGCATTCAGCGAGTTGACCAGCCGGACGACGGCTTCGAGGCCCGAGGGTCTTTGTCCGCCGGAGAGCGCCAGCCCGTCGCGGCAGGCGGAAAGCTTCCGGAGGTCTCCGTCGAGAAGGTGTGCCGCGACGTCCCTCACGCGCCAGCCGGGAGCGACGGTCGGCCGCTCCCAGGCGGACTCGTCCAGCCCGCGCAGGAGCCCGATCAGCTCCGCATGGAGAGCGGGAAAGAGCGGCGACGTGTCGATCGGGGCGACGGGTTTCACGCCGGCAGGATAGAACGTCTGCCGGATCTCTCAGGTCTCCGGCCCCGCATCTCGAGAGCGGGGCGATCCGTGCGAATTTCTATCGCCGCCATCACCCCGACAGTCTCCGCAGGCCCGGAGAGAGGGCAGTGGCGTGGTCTCCGTTCGCCCCTTACCCCGGCCCCGTCCCCATGGCGCGGGAGATCTCGGAGAGAGTGAGTTCGTCGCTGCAGAGCCAGAAGAGCGAGAAGTCGAAACCCTCGCGTTTCGCGAAGAGAGCGCGCGCCTCTTCGAGGGCCGCCGCGTTTCCGCCGGCCCGGGAAAGGCCCGCCAACGCCTGCGCCAGGAGGTGACCGCCCCCGAGCGCGCGCGGCCTGCCTTTGAGGTGCGACACCGCCTGCTGAAAGGCCGCGCGCGCCGCTTCGATGTCGCCCTGCTCGAGCGCGGTACGCCCCAGGATGCAGAGGCAGGACGCGCGGACCGTGTCCCGGTACATGTGGTCGGATTTTTCGACTGCGTCCAGCCCATCGAGACACCGCGCCCTCGCCCCCTCGAGATCTCCCGCGCGCCGCAGGCACTCCCCGAGATAGCCGCTGACGCCCGCCGTCGGCCCGGAGGGGTGCTCCTGTTCCACCCTGGCGGCCTGCTCGAGAGTCCAGCGCCCCTCCGTCAGATTTCCAAGCTCCAGATGGCTCATTCCGAGGCCGAGCCAGCTCCAGCCGTGTTTCGAGTCGATCTCCAGAGCGCGCTGAAAAAAAGGAACGGCCTCGGCGTGGCGGCCCGCGAACGCGTGCGTGCACGCGGTGAAGTACGGAGCGAACGGATTGCCCGGATCGAGCTCGATCGCCTTCGCCTGGGTTTCGATGGCCTCGTCCATGCGATCCTGCCGCATCAGGGAATAGCCGAGCCACACGTAGGCGTCGCCGATTTTCGGATCCCTCGCGATCGACCGCCTCGCAAAATCGATCGAGGTCGCAAGGTCTTCGCGATCGGTGGTGAAGGTGAAGCGCAGCGCGTGCACTGCCGCGATGCCGGCCAGAGCAGGCGCGTAGCCGGGATCGATCGCGACCGCCTGCTCGTAGAGCTCGCGCGCTTGATCGAACGAGCCCTTCTCGAGCCGGTAGTACAGACGCCGCCCCCGCGCATAGCACTCGTACGCGTCGAGGTGCGGTCCGGAAGAAGCGTCGGGCTCCGGGGGCGCCGCCGTCAAGTTCAGGCTCCCGAGAGCTGCGGCGGAGAGGCGGTCCTGCATTTGAAAAATCTCGTCGAGCTTGCCGTCGATTTTCTCCGTCGAGACCACGCGTCCCGTCGCGACCTCGATCAGCCTCGAGGTCACCCGGAGCACCGGACCGGCCCGCTGATACCCGCCGGAGAGCAGCCAACGGCAGCCGAGCGCAAGCCCCACGTCCACTGGCTCGACGATTCCCGCCTGCGACCGGCAGGCCGCCCGCGCCTTGAGAACTCTTTCGCGGGAAAGGACCGTGAGGCCGGACGCCTTCGCCAGATCGACCGCGAGACTCTCGGCGATGCCGCTTCCGATCCAGTTGTCGTCGGGGTTCTCGGAGAGATTCGCAAAGTCGAGAAGCGCGAGCGTGCCCGGGAGCGTCGAAACGAACTCGCCGGAGGCGACACGGCGCAGGTCTGACAGAAACGCGGCCGCCGAGGGATAGCGCTGGCCGGCATCGCGCGAGAGAGCTCTGGAAAGGATGGCCTGGAGCTCCGGGGGAGTGCCGGCGCGCGAGATCGGCGGCGGATCGCGGGAGAGGATGGCGCTGATCCTTTCTCCTGCCGTCCGCCCCGGGAAGGCGCGCTCCCCGGAAAGGGCCTCGTAAAGAATCGCTCCGACCGCAAAGAGGTCCGAGCGCGCGTCGAGAGGATCGCCTCGGAGCTGCTCGGGAGACATGTATCCGAGAGTCCCGAGCATCGTTCCGGCCTCGGTCAACGCCGTCTCGGTCTTGTCCTCCGGGTCCGCGCCGTCCGTTCGGAAGTCCTTGGCGAGGCCGAAGTCGAGGAGTTTCGCCCCTCCGTCCGAAGTCAACATGACGTTCTCGGGCTTGATGTCGCGGTGAAGAATGCCGACGGCGTGCGCGTGCGTCAGGGCTTCGAGAATCGCCGCCGTCATCGTGGACGCCTCCGGATACGGGAGGCTCCCGTTTATCAGCCGCGAGCGGAGGGTGTCGCCCGCGACGTACTCCATGGCAAAGAAGGCGATGCCCTCCGACTCGCCGGCCTCGTAGAAGGTGGCGATGGCGGGATGCTGCAGCCGCGCCGACGCCTCCGCCTCGCGGAAGAGGCGCGCGCGGAGCTGGGGAGAGAAACCCTCCGGGAGGATCTTCAGTGCCGCGCGGCGGCCGAGCGCCAGATCGTCCGCGAGATACACCTCGCCCATCCCGCCGGCGCCGAGGCGGGTTCCGAGCCGGTAATGCGAGATCGTCGGTGTCACGGTTGTTCCGCCAGCGGCGGAGGATGAGGAGGATTTTACAGGTGAGGCGGGGTGGCTCGTTCAGCGCGCGGGGAGGAGCGGAGGGATTCCCCTCCCGCCGCGCTCGGGGAGAGGGTCAGGGTGGAGGGCATCCCTCTCACGCTTCTAGCCCTGTCAGGCTTGATGCGCCGCCCCTCACTCGAGCCCTCTCCCCCGGCGAGCGGAAGAAGTCTCGTTGACAAAGCCGGCGCGCGGTCGTAAATAGCAGCCACCACATTCGGTCCCCGGACTCCGAAGACGTATTGACAGAGGAGGGTGCCATGTCTCACCGCCGCTTCCCGATCCTTTTGGTCTGCGCCGCACTGATCGTCCTCTCCTCCGCTTCCGGCATCGCCCAGTCTCCGCCCGGCAGGATTTCCGGGACCGTTCGCGTCGCCAACGGCGCTCCCGTCGGGGGCGCCACGGTCACCATCACCAATCAGGACACCGGCGCGACGCGCGTCGTCAAATCTTCCTCGAACGGTTCGTACGAGGTGACGGATCTTCCGCCGGGGCTCTACACCCTGTCCGTGGACGTTCAGGGCTTTCGCCGCGCCATCCAGAAAGATCGCCGACTCGACGCCGGAGGAACGCTCTCGGTGGATCTCTCCCTCGAGGTGAAGATCGCCGAAGAGGTCACGGTGACCGCCATGAAACGCGAGGAGACGATCCTGAACACGCCGGTCTCCGTCGCCGCCCCGACCGAGGAAGTCCTTCGCGAGCGCGGCGTCGACAGTCTGGAAGGAGTCGCCGCGAACGTCGCGGGCTTCGCCGTTCAGAATCTCGGACCCGGTCAGAATCAGGTCTCGATGCGCGGCGTTTCCTCGGGCCAGATCGCGCGGGACCAGCCGGGCGTCAAGGAGGGCGTCGGCGCGTACCTGGACGAATCGGTGATCTCGCTCTCCCTCTTCACTCCGGACATCGACCTGTTCGACATGAACCGCGTCGAAGTGCTCCGAGGGCCCCAGGGGACGCTGTTCGGCTCCGGCTCGGAGTCGGGCACGGTGCGGTACATCACGAACCAGCCCGAGCTCGGCGTCACTCGGTACTTCGGAGAGCTCGCCGGAAACACGATCTCCGGAGGCAACCAGGGAGGGAATGCGAAGTTCGGCATCAACGCGCCTGTCGGGAGCACCGCGGCCCTGCGCATCGTGGGTTACTACGACCGGATCGCCGGCTACACCGACGCGGTGCAGCCGAACCTGAGCGTCGACAAGAACGTCAACACCGGCGACCGCACCGGCCTGCGCGCCGCGTTCGAGTTCGCTCCCGACGATCGCCTGACGATCATTCCGCGCGTGGTTTATCAGAAGGTCAAGATGGACGGGTGGAACCGTGAGGATGCGTACAACATCCTCGCAAACCCCTTCACGACGACGCGCCCGCCGGTCCGGCTCGGCGAGCGCCAGATCTTCACGCAGATCGACGAGCCCTTCAACGACAAGTTCTTTCTCGGCGACGTGAACGTCAAATACAACTTCGGCGACGTCACGCTGACTTCCGTGACTTCCTACACGCATAGAGACATCGACGTCGTCCGCGACGCCGGCGCGCTCACTTCGAGCATCACCGGCGGCAGCTTCGGTCTGCCCCCGAGCGTCTACAACCTGAATTCGCCGCTCGACGACGCGACCAAAGCGAACGCCCTGACGCAGGAGCTGCGCGTGTCCGGCGGAAAGGCCGACAGCCGCTTCAACTGGGTCGCCGGCGGTTTCTACGGCAATTCGAGACGAGCGTACAGCCAGCAACTCCACGTCGCCGGCTACGAGGCGATGAACGTGGGCCCATTCACCAACACCCGGACCGTAGCGCCGCCTGACGTCTTGTTTTTTTCGGATCTCTCCTACAAGCTCGACCAGTTCGCGCTCTTCGGCGAAGGCACCCTGGCCGTCACGGAAAAATTCAGCGTGACCGCGGGCCTTCGCTACTACCACTTCTCTGAAGACAAGAAACAGATCTTCGACGGCCTCTTCGGCGCCGACGGGAACGGGCAGCCGCAGTCTCAGCCCGGATCGACCAAGGCCGACGGCGTCGCGCCGCGGTTCATCGCCTCCTACAAAGTCACCGACTCCACGAACCTGAACGCCCAGGTCTCGAAGGGCTTCCGGCTCGGGGGCGTCAACGACCCCCTGAACGTCAATCTCTGCACCGCCCAGGACCGCATCACCTTCGGCGGCC
Organism: Acidobacteriota bacterium; assembly: GCA_039931865.1. GTDB lineage: Bacteria > Acidobacteriota > Thermoanaerobaculia > UBA5066 > Gp7-AA6 > JALYUA01. Next base: position 22,435 of record JBDTRB010000025.1, read on the forward strand.
GGGAAAACTGGAAGGACGAAAAGGCCTGGAACTACGAGATCGGCTCGAAGTCGCGGCTCTTCGGAGGCCGCGGCTCGTTCAACGCCTCGCTGTTTTACGTGGACATCAACGACCTGCAGGCCACCGTCACCGCGGGTTCGTGTTCGTCGCGGGTCATCTTCAACGTCCCGAAGGCCCGCAGCATGGGAGGCGAGCTCGAGTTCGCGGCCGCGGTCACTGACCACTTCGACTTCTCCGTTTCGGGCAGCTACAACGACGCGACGCTGCGGTCCACTCTGACCTCCACGGACCCCGGCGGCAACGTGAGCGTCGTCTCCGGGATCCAGAGCGGGAAACGGCTGCCGAGCGTTCCGAGGTTCCAGGCCGCGCTCGCGGCCACGTATCAGCAGCCGATCACGCCGGACTTCAACGGCTATTTCTCCGCCACCTACAACCATGTGGGCTCACGCTTCACACAGGTCGGAGATGACCTGTTGGGCACGCTCAATCTGAACTCCTTCGGAGCGAACGCGATCGGCGGCCCGCTGACCGCGAGCACGTTCACCTACGACCCGGAGCTTCCGGCCTACGACCTCGTGAACTTGCGCCTCGGCGTCCGGCACGCCAACTGGGACGTCGCGCTCTATTGCAACAACCTCACGGACGAGCTCGCGCGTCTGGCCCTGGACCAGGAGCGCGGAACTCGCGCCCGGATCGGCTATCTGACCAATCAGCCTCGAACGATCGGGATCACGACGCGCATAGATTTTTAGGCCTCTCTTCGAGCCCCCCTGCCCCCTCTCCCCGCGCGCCGGGAAGTGGGTTGGGGTGAGGGGCGGAACGAAAACCTGACAGGACAGGGATGGAAGGAAGGGAGGGAGGGAGGGAGATGCCCCCTCGCCCTGTTCCTTCTCCCTGAGCTCGGGGAGGGGGAAAAGCCTCTTGACACGGCGATATATGTAAGCAGATACTTACCGTAAGTGCCTACTTACGATCACGCCCAGCTCGACGCCCTCGGCGACGCAACGCGGCGCGGCATCCTCGCGCGCCTGATGGCCGGGCCGATGCCCGTGGGAAAGATCGCCGAGACCTTCCCCGTCAGCCGGCCCGCGATTTCCCAGCACCTCCGCGTTCTGAAGAAAGCGCGGCTCGTGATCGACCGGGCGGAGGGCAACCGCCGCCTCTACCAGCTCGATCCGAAGGGCTTCGATTCCCTCCGCGACTACCTGGACCGCTTCTGGACGCTTGCGCTCGACGATTTCAGGAAAAAGGCGGAGGAGCGGATCCCTTCGCGCAGGAAGGAGAAGAGATGACTGTTTCCACTCAATCCCCTCCGGAGGCTTCCGTTCGAAAGACCGTGCTCGTGAACGCGTCGCCGGACCACACCTTCCGCGTCTTCACCGACGGCATGGACACATGGTGGCCGCGTGAGCACCACGTCGGCAACGCCCCCATGAAACGGGTGCGCATCGAAGGCAGGACAGGCGGCCGCTGCTACACGGAGCACACCGACGGCAGCGAGTCCGACTGGGGCCTGGTTCTCGTGTGGGACCCGCCGCGCCGGCTCGTGCCGGCGTGGAAAATCAATACCTCCTGGAAGCCCGAAAGCGACCTCGCGAAATCGAGCGAGGTCGAGGTGCGGTTCACTCGGGAGGCGAACGGCTCGACGCGGGTCGACCTCGAGCACCGCCGTTTCGACCATCTCGGCGAAGCCGGGGAGACGATGCGGACGGGCGTCGATGGAACGCAAGGATGGGGCTGGTTGCTGCAGCAGTTTGCGGAACAGGCGGCCAGGACGGAGTAGTTCACCGCAGGCGCTCGCAGGCCCCCGTCGCAGCTCTGCCCCCATCTGTCCCCTCTCCCCGCGCGCCCGGGAGAGGGAGATGCGCTCGACGCTCACACTGTCAGAATGCGCCAGCGTGACTGAGACCACGACGCGCTCGCCGGCCAGAGAGGACAGTTGGGAGATCCCGCCTCTCGATCTCCGCCTCATGCTCGCTCTCCCCGCCGTAAAGCTCGCTCTTCACCTCGCGACGGCGAACCGGTACGGCTATTTCCGAGACGAGCTCTACTTCCTCGACCTCGGCCGCCACCTCGACTGGGGTTACGTCGATTGCTCCCCCCTCGTCGCGGTTTACGCGAAGGTCGCCCTGCTCCTCGGCGGCTCCCTCTTCGCGCTTCGCGCGATTGGCGGGGTGGCCGGCGCCGCGGTCGTCGCCGTCACTCTGCTGCTCGCCCGAGAACTCGGCGGGCGCCGGTACGCGCAACTCCTCGCCGGACTCTGCGTTCTCCTCGCGCCGATCTATCTCGGCGAAGCGAGCCTGATGACGATGAACGTCTTCGAGCCGCTCTTCTGGATGGGATGCGTCTGGGCGCTCCTCCGCATCATCCGCACCGGCGACTCGCGCTACTGGATCGCGTTCGGGATCTTCGCCGGCATGGGGCTCGAGAACAAGCATTCGACGCTCTTCTTCGGCGCCGCGGTCGTGATCGGCCTCCTGCTCTCCCGCGACCGGCGGGAGCTCGCGCGGCGCTGGATCTGGATCGGCGGCGCGATCGCGCTTCTTCTGTTTCTCCCGAACATCCTCTGGCAGGTCCGCCATGGCTTTCCGACACTCGAGGACCTGCAGAACGTCAAGCGTTCCGGGAAGAACGTCGTGCTCTCGCCCATCGAATTCGTGAAGCAGCAGATCGAATTTCTGCACCCCCTGCTGGCGCCGATCTGGATAGCCGGCCTCGTCTCCCTGCTCGCCGGCCGGCGATCCCGGGCGCGCGCGATCGGCTGGACCTACGTCGCGCTCCTGGCGCTGATGATCGGCGCGAAGGCGAAGAACTACTACCTCGCGCCGATCTACCCGGTTCTCTTCGCCGCCGGAGCGGTTGCGATCGAGGACTGGCTCGAACGCCGCCGGTGGAGCGCGGGGCGGCTCTGGCCGAAAGCCGCGATCGCCGTGCTGGTCGTCATCGTGACCGTCCCGTTCATACCGGCCGTTCTGCCGTTTCTCTCACCGGAAAAGATGCTCGCGTATCAGCGCAGGCTCGGCGTCGCGCCGCAGAAAACGGAGATCCGGCACGACGGGCCTCTCGAGCAGCGTCTCAGCGATCAGTTCGGCTGGCCGGAGCTCGCCTCGGACGTCGCGCGCATTTACCGCTCGCTTCCGCCGGAGGAACGCGCGCGCACCGGGATCTTCGCGAGCAACTACGGAGAGGCCGGCGCGTTGAACCTCTACGGCCCCGCGCTCGGACTCCCCGCGCCGATCTGCGCTCATCAGAACCACTACTTCTGGGGACCGCCGAAGAACGAGCCGGAGAACCTCATCTGGCTGCAATGGAGCCGCAAGGGCGTGGAGGATCACTGCCGTTCGGTCGAGCAGGTGGGCGAGCATTTCCATCCGTGGGGCATGGCGGAGGAAAACAGGCCGATCTTTCTCTGCCGTGGGTTAAAGCACACGATCGCGGAGTACTGGACGCCCGATTTCAAGCATTGGAACTGAGAGGGAGCCCGGCGGACCCGTCCGGGCGTGCATCGAATCAGTCGATCAGTCTCCGCCCTTCCCCTTCTGCGCTTCGAGGTGGAACTTGTGCATGGCGCGGTGAATGACCGGGGCCAGAACCAGGCTGACGATCGAGATCAAGGTCAGGCCGCTGTAGAGCGCGTAGAGCCCGGCGAAGATCTTCGCGCCGGTGGTCTTCAGGTCGCCGATCGGCCCCATCCCCGAGAGGATCATCGAAGCGTTTAAGAACGCGTCCGGCCACTCCTGGCCCGCGATGTACCGATAACCGAGCATTCCTCCCGCGAGCGAAAGGACGATCAACCCGAGACCCAGCGCGAGGGCCAGGACCATGCGTTCCCGAAAGGCGGGCCACGGAAGGAGCGGCTGAGATTGGTGCTCGAACGCGAACGGGGCTTTCTGCGATCGTCGCGGCGGCATGGCGGGCAGTTTAGACGGAACCCTGCGCGAGTGAGCGCGCGCGGGTTTACTTCGGCCTCTCCGCTCTCACGAGTCCAACGACCGCCGCAACCAGGATCGCGTCAATAACCAGCGCGCCGAAGCCGAACATGATCCGGCCGCCGAGCCCGGGAATCCCGTGGCGGATCGTCAGAAACGGGATCGAAGTCGAACCTGAGAATTCGCGCGCACCCGGTCCGAACGCGATCCAGTGGAAGGGTGCCGCGAAGAAGATCAGGGCGGGGATAAGGACCGCGAACTGCACCGCGGGCGACGGCATTTTCTCCTTCGGGCGCTTCGGGTCGTACCCGGTCGCGTAGAGGGCCGCCGTCCAGGCGCCGAAGAAGAGAAACGCCGCCCCCGCACAGCCCACGACCCAGCGGGGCGCATGGAATCCCTCAGCACGGGCCGTGAACGCCACGATGAGGATCGTGATGCCCGTCAGGGCGACGACGACGCCGAGCGCTACGGCCGCGTTGCGGGACATTTCCTTCTCTACGGGCATGACGGGTTGGAAACAGGATTCCTCAAGAGAGAGCGCCCCGCAAGGACCTTCACGCGATCCGCTCTTTCCGGAACGCCTCACACCGTTCAGACGCGAATGATCGCCTTGACCACCGCGAGCTTTTCCATGTCCTCGAGGGCCCGGGACGCGTCGCCGAGCCGGTACTCCCGCGTGATGAGCTCGCGCCAGCGAAATCGCTCCCTGTGGCGCGCCATCATCGCGAGCGAACGGTGGAGGTGCGTGAACTCGTATCCCCAGCAGCCGAGAATCGTCGCGTGGCGGCGGTTGATGTGGCGGTGCGGGTTGAGGAGGATGTCGCCGGCGTCCGTGTACTGCCCGACCACCACGTAGCGGCCGGCGTCGCGGAGCATCTCCAACCCCTCCGGCACCGCCATGGGATTTCCCGATGCTTCGATCACGACATCGGCTCCGCGCCCGGCCGTTCGCTCGCGCACCCACGCCGCGCGGGCGGCGGGATCCGGGACTTCCGTGACGTCGAGTACCCCCGCCGCGCCGAGCCGCGTCGCCGCCTCGAGCCGGGACCGCGGAGCCCCGATCACGTATACGGCGAGCGCGCCGGCGAGCTGCGCGAAAATCGCCGCGTTCAATCCCACCGGGCCGCTTCCCTGAACGACCACGGTGTCGCCGAGCGCGATGCCGGCGCGCTCGACTGCATGAAAACCGGTCGGCAGCCCGCAGCCGCCTCCCATGAAGTCTTCCGCCGCGACGCCCTCCGGCAGCGGGACCAGGCGCACGCCGGGCAGAATCTCGATCCGCTCCGCCCAGCCTCCGAGGAGCCCGTCGTCCGCCGAAGTCGTGATGCCGTAGACCTTCCTGTGAGGGCAGCGCGTTCCCGCCTTCGCGACGAGACAGTGCCAGCACGCACCGCAGGTGCCGAACACGTCGAAGAACGTGACGACGGCACCGGTCTCGATCGGACTGCCCTCGACGTCGAAGAGCGACCCTCCCGTCTCGAGCACACGACCGCAGTTGACGTGCCCGGGGATGATCGGGAAGGGCACGCCCGCGAGGTGGCCTCGATGGAGATGGACGTCCGTGCCGCAGACCTCGCTGGCGATCGTCTCGAGCACTGCGCCGCCCGGCCGAGCGCGCGGAGCCGCGAAGCGCCGAGTCTCCAGGGGAAGGCCCGGACCGGGCATCACGACGGCGGCAACGGTGTCGGTCATGTGTGTTTCTTCAAGGTGGAGGGACTCTATGGCTTGTGGCGCGGAACGCCACTGCCCTCTCCCGCCACTACCCTCTCCCCGCGCTCGGGGAGTGAGAAGGGTGAGGGGCGCAACATGAAGCCTGACAGGGGTCGGTTTTCGGTCGGAAGAGAGCATCCTGAAAAGCGGATAGCTGAGAATGGGGACTTCCATGACATTCAAATCGACGGTCGCCCTCTGTGCGTTGCTGTCTCTCGTCCACTGCCGGAAGGAAATGCCTCCTCCCGCGCCGGCGCCTCCCGCCCGGTTGAAGCCAACGCCGATCACGCTCGACATCCCGATCGCCGCGCAACGCGCGGCTCTCAGAGACGCATATCGCCTCGGGCTCGACCGGCGCTTCCTTCTCGCATTTGGCGAAGTGAACCGACTGGCGTCCCACGTCCCTTCGCCGCCGGCTGCTCCGGCGAAGGCCGGCTTTGCAGAGGGCCATTGGACCGTGCGACTCGGCGACAAAGACCTCGGCACTCTTCCGGAGTTGCCCGATTTCCCGGACTACCTTGCGCTGCTCGTTCAGCAGGCCAGGTCCTCTCCCCACCCGGCGCCCGCCGCGGGCAAACTGGAAAGCCCTGCCAGCCAGCCCGCCTTTCTGATGCCGCGCCTCGCGGACACGCTCCGCGCCGCCGATCAATCCAATTCCGCCGGAGGATCGCTCGCCGATGCGACGCGCGCGTTTGCCCGTCTGGCGTTCCAGATGGCCGACCCCAACGAGGTCGCACCGCTCGTCTCCGCGCGTGCCGCCGCTCTCCTCGCCGCGTCTCAGGCCATCGACCCCGGCGGGTTCGTGGAGGAGGAGGTCCTGCTCGCGCACGCGCTCGGGTACACACGGCACGCAGAGACGCTCGCCCGCACCCTGCCCGCGGGATCGCCGCTCCGGCTCTTTGAAACCCCGCAGGAGCTGGCGCACCTGGATCAGATCGCGTCGAAGCCCGGTGCTTCCGAGGCAGCGCGATATTTCGCCCTTCGCCGCGCTTCTTCGGAGGGAGACCTCCCGCACTGGCGGGAGGCGCGCCAGAGATTCTTTCCCGACAATCCCGCCTCGGCGGTGATCTCCACGGGTGTCAGGCTTCCGCTGCCTCGTCAACTGGAAGTCGAAGCGCGAAAGGAGCTCGTCTCGCAGGCCCTTTTCAGAGCCCTGACGCGCGAGGTCGGAGGATCGGAGTCTAACGATCCTCGAACGGAGTTCGACTCGAAGCTCCTGTCTGCCGCAGGCAATGAACACGGATTCCTGTGGGACGGTCCGGCACTCACCGCTTACTACCAGGCCCAGTACTTCTCTCCGGCCTCGCTTGAAAACGGAATCTGGCCGCCATCGCCGGTTGGGAGCCTCGGGCCGAAGCTGGTCAAACTCACGGAAGCTAACAGTCTTTCCGAACTTGAAGATGGCGGCGACGGCATCGGCCTCCCGCTGCTGTTCGACCGCGTCAAACAGATTCTCCGGCCGCTCAACCCGGCCGACAAGCGCACGATCCCCGAAGTCCGATTCCTGGTCCGGCGGCTCGACTGCCGGCCCTCTCATCGGATCCGCTTTGCCTTCATTTCCCACTACCACCTCATGGATACGCGTCTCGCCGAGGATCTCCATCGAAGCGTGCTCGCGACGATCGGAGAAGGTAGCTCGAGAGAGCGGGGCGAAAGCGCGATCTATCTCGGCGACTGGGCCGAGCTCGAACGGATTCTTCGCGGACCGGGGATCAAACCCGCGGAAGCCGCGGCGCTTCTGTGGACCTGGCAGTGGTCGTACGCGGAGCGGGAACGACTGGCGGCGGAGTACGAGCGACTGACCGCGAAGTTTCAGTCCGAATGGCCGCTGACCAACCAGTACGTGGATTTTCTCCGAGCCGAGAAGAAGTACGCGCGCGCCGCAGAAATCGGAGAGCGGTGGCTCCGTCACAACGCGGATCCCTCGCTCCCCGGCCACTTCCACGCGTACGTCCGACTGGCCCACACGTGGGTCCTCGCCGGGCAACCCGCGAAGGGACGGAAGGTGCTCGAGGGCATGAACGACAGCGGCTCTTACCAGAACGCGATGCGCAACCGCGGAATCGCCGAGAGTCTCGCGGCCGAGGGAAAGCTCGTCGAGGCGGAGACGCTCTTGGTCGACGCGCTGCGGGTAGCTCCCAACGAACCGGAGACCCATACCGAAATGGTGCGACTCCTCTGGTTGCAGGATCGGTATAAGGAAGCGGCGAAGGCGCTCGTGTCCACGACGCACCTCTTCGCGCAGAGAGATCTCTGCGAAGCGCTTTCCGGCAGTCTGACCGACATTTTCCGCCACAAGACTGTTGAGAATCTCGCCGGCGCCGTTGACGCCCTCGTGAAGGAGCCCGCGCTCTCCGAATACATGCGTTGCCTCCCGCAGGGATTCGTTCGCGCCGCGCTCTGGGACGACGCCTTCCGCGTCGCCGAGCAGACATCTTTTCAGCAGCCGGTGGACCTCGACACCCTGCTCACGCGCTACGGATGGATGAAGGAATGGAAAGGGCGCCAGCAGGCCGGCGAATGGCTGAACGGGAAGCTGCGGCCCGCGGATCTGAGGTCGCTCAGCCTGAAGGCGGTGTACACGAAGAACGACGACCTTCTCTGGGACCTCGTCAAGGTCGACAATTCTAAGATCGGGTCCGAGGAGGTCTGGAACTTTCGCGTCATCGCTTTCGCGCTGCGGAAGGCCGGGGGAGAAGCGCGCCGCAAGGAGCTTCTAGCGTATTACACGCCGGAGCCGGCGAAGCCCGATCCGTACCACACGATGGGACGTTATCTGCTCGGTCTCGCCACCGAGGGGCAGATGTTTGCGCTCGCGACGACACCCGGCCGGCTGTCCGAGGTCTCGTATCACCTCGGCGTGCGCGCGGAAAACGAGAGGCGTTTCCGGGACGCATCAGACTGGTACCGGATCGCAGTGGAGTCTCCTCAGGACGACAGCCATCGCTCTCTCGCGATGTACCGGCTGTCGGAGTGGATGAAGCCGGTGCAGGGGATTTCCAAGGCGGAGAGAACGCCGGCCGCGCCCGCGCGGGCCGATTAGCAGTTTCCATCTTCTCGCGACAGCGCCGTCTGCCTCTCGTCGTGAGTTGCAGGCTGTCAGTCCCGCCCGTCTCCCGCCCCTCCGCCCCGACCTCTTCCCCCGGCGTGGGGAAAGAGGTGCGAGGCGACGGAGTCGCGTGAGAAAGCAACTTTTTCGCCTCGAGCCCTGTCAGGCTTTCAATTTCGCCCGTTACGCCAGCCCTCTCCCCCGGCCCGCGGGGGGACAGAAGGGCGCAGAGCTGCTCTTGCGTCGCAATGGTGACTACGCTCGCATCGAGAGGAGTCTCCTGACCGAAGGGAAGGAGGAGCCTCTCGATGCGGGAGCCGCAGCGAACGAAGGGGCCAGCCGGGCGGTCGAGCCCTCAGGCGAGCCGCCCGGCGGTGCGGTCGCCGCCGCCGCGGCGACCGCAGGCCCCGCAGTGAGCGGAGGCGACGGTAGCGGAGGCGACGGCTTAGACTTGCCACCCCCTGCTCTGGTACTCCATGTAAACCGCGGTCCTCTCCGCCGCCGGCCGCCCGAAGTACCGCTCCACGACGCGGAGCGCGAGGTCGATCCCCGACGTCAATCCTCCCGCGGTCGAGATCTTCGGGTTCTCCACGAAGCGCAGCCCGCGCTTGACCTTCACGTCGGGGAACTCCTTCGCGAGCCGGTCGAGGAAGTCGTGATGCGTGGTGGCGTCGAGTCCCGCGAGAAGCCCGGCCCGCGCCAGCTGAAACGCGCCCGTGCACACGGACATCGTCACGTCCGCGGTCTTGCTCACCTTTCGGAGCCATTCGTGGAGAGCGGGGCTTCCCGACTGCGCCGGAACGACGACCACTCTCGGAGCCGGCGCCGTGGCGAACGTGTGGTCCGGAATGAGGTGCAGGCCGGCGGAACCGCGCACGGGTTCCTTCGTCTCCGCGACCGTGTAGAGATCGCAGACCATCTGGCTGTCCATGTCGCCGCCCCGCTCGGCCACCCAGAGGTCCTGGAACACTTCCCACGGTCCCGCAAAATCGATGACGGTGACGCCGCGCGAGATCGCGACCGCGACGGGGATGCGGCCGGTGCCCGGGTCGAGCTTTCCCGCCCGTCCGGAGGCCGCCACCGGGGCCGCGGCTCCATTCGCGGCCCGGACCGCGCGGGAACCCAGGATTGTTGCCGCAAGAGCCGCTGAGCCGGATAACAGATCACGACGCCGCATGGGAGCCTCCTTCGCGCATGGCCTTCCTGTAAACATTCGACAGAAGCTTCAGAAGTTAAGCCCGTTCCTGTCGATTGTCAACAAGAGACTCTTTTCGGCTCTCCCCCGGCGCGCGGGGAGAGCGAGTCGAGCCGCGCACGGATCGCCCATCGTGGCTTAAGATCCCGCGGCGATCACCGACGAAAGGACTTCAGCCGATGACGAACCGTCTTCCCGCTTTCCTCGTCTCGTTTGCTTTCGTCCTCTCCCCGGCGCTGACGGTCCACCTCTCCGCGCAGGACCAGCCGCGGCCGCCAATCGACAAGCCGCCTGCGGCTCCGGCGGGAGATCCCGCCAGGGAAAAAGAAGAGGCGAAGAAGTGGGACGTCGAGGCGCCGTATCCCTTCGACACAAACGTGAGTCTCGACGTCGACGAGGGCACGTGGATGTCCGTCGACGTCTCGCCGGACGGCAGGGAAATAGCCTTCGACCTCCTCGGCGACCTCTACACCATGCCCTCGACGGGCGGTGAGGCGAAGGCGCTGACGTCCGGCATCGCGTGGGACATGCAGCCGCGCTACTCGCCGGACGGGAAGTGGATCGCGTTCACCTCCGACCGCTCCGGCGGAGACAACATTTGGGTGATCGGCCGCGACGGGAAAAATCCGAAGCAGGTCACGAAGGAGTCGTTCCGCCTCCCCAACTCCCCCGCCTGGACCCCCGACTCGCAATACATCGCCGTGCGAAAGCACTTCACCGGCACGCGCTCGCTCGGCGCGGGCGAGATCTGGCTGTATCACCGCTCCGGCGGCGAAGGCCTCCAGATGACCAAGCGCACCAACGAGCAGAAGGACACCGGCGAGCCGGCGTTCTCGCCCGATGGCCGCTACCTCTACTACTCGGAGGACTCCTCGCCCGGGAAGATCTACCAGTACAACCCCGACCCGAACGGGCAGATCTACGTGATCAAGCGCCTCGATCGGCAGACTGGCCGCCTGATCGACTACGTCACGGGACCCGGCGGGGCGATCCGTCCGACGCCCTCACCCGACGGCAGGTCGCTCGCCTTCGTCCGCCGCGTCCGATACAAGTCGACGCTCTTCCTCAAAGACATAGAGTCCGGCGCGGAGCGCCCGGTCTGGAACGGGCTCGAGCGCGACATGCAGGAGACGTGGGCGATCCACGGGGTCTACCCGGCGATGGCCTGGACGCCGGACAGCCGGTCGATCGTGGTGTGGGCGGCGGGGAAGATCCACCGGGTCGACGCCGCGTCGAAGCAGGCTTCCGGCATCCCCTTTCACGTGAAGAGCGAGCGCAAGGCCGCGGCGGCGGTACGCTTCAACGTCGACGTCGAGAGCGGCCAGGTGATCTTCGGCGACGGCGCGAAGGGAGCCGTCCCGCCGGGCTCGTTCCCGGTCCGGATGCTCCGCTGGGTCCAGGTTTCCCCCGACAACACCCGCGTTGCCTACACCGCTCTCGGTCACATCTACGTCAAAGACCTCGGAGACAAGGGCGGTGCGCCCCGGCGCCTCACGAAGCAGACCGACCACTGGGAGTTCTTCCCTTCCTGGTCTCGCGACTCGCGTTCTCTCGTCTATGCGACGTGGAACGACGAGTCGCTCGGCTCGATCCGCGTTGCGTCGGTTCCCGCCGGCGTCTCGCGTGTCGTCACCGACAAACCGGGCCATTACGAGGATCCCGTTTTCTCGCCCGACGGCTCGAAGATCGTGTACCGCAAGGACACGGGCGGCTTCCTTCGCTCGCAGGACTGGTCCTCCGATCCGGGGCTCTACCAGGTGGCTTCGGGGGGATCGGGCAACAAGTCCACCCTCATCTCGACGACGGGTACGAGTCCGAAGTTCGGCAAGGCTTCCGACCGCGTCTTCTTCGTCAAGACAGAGGGCGGCGGGGACCAGATCGCGCCGGGCAAGCGGGTCCTCGCGTCGATCCGGCTCGACGGCTCGGACGAGCACGAGAATTTCGTCTCCAACCTCGCCACGGAGTTCGCCGTCTCTCCTGACGGCCGGTGGCTCGCCTTCCGGGAAGGGTTCAACGCCTTCCTGACGCCGTTCGTCGAGACCGGCCGCCGCGTCGAAATCGGCCCGAAGAGCAAGGCGGTCCCCGTCACGCGCGCCTCGAAGGACGCCGGCCAGGACCTCCACTTTTCCGGCGACTCTTCCCGCCTCTACTGGTCGTACGGCCCGGAGCTCTACCGGCGGGATCTGAGGGACGCGTTCTCCTTCCTGCCCGACTCGCCCGAGAAGCTGCCCGATCCGCCGGCGCAGGGAATCAACATCTCGTTCCAGGCGCCTCTCGACGTTCCCCCGGCCACGAACGTCATCGCGTTCACGGGCGGCCGCGTCGTCACGATGAAAGGCGACGAAGTCATCGAAGACGGCGTGGTCGTGGTCGAGGGCAATCGCATCAAGGCGGTCGGACGTCGGAACGACGTGGCGATCCCCGCCGGCGCGAAGACGATCGACGCGTCCGGCAAGACGGTGCTGCCCGGCTTCGTGGACGCGCACTGGCACGGCTCGGTCGGGTCGGATCAGATCCTGCCGCAGCAGAACTGGGTGACGGACGCCGCCCTCGCCTTCGGTGTGACCACGATCCACGATCCCAGCAACGACACGGGCGAGATTTTCTCGACGGCCGAACTGGCGCGCGCCGGGATGATCCGATCGCCGCGCGTCTTCTCGACGGGGACGATCCTGTACGGCGCCGCTGGGGACTACCGCGCGGACATCGATTCGCTGGACGACGCGCGCAGCCATCTGCGCCGGATGAAGGCCGTCGGCGCGATCTCGGTCAAGAGCTACAACCAGCCGCGACGGGAGCAGCGACAGCAGATCCTCGCGGCGGCGCGCGAGATCGGGATCCTCGTCGTGCCCGAGGGCGGCTCGATGTTCATGCACAACATGACGATGGTCGTGGACGGACACACGACCGTCGAGCACACGATCCCGGT
>JBDTRB010000026.1:0-35233 GCA_039931865.1 Acidobacteriota bacterium
GCGGCGCGAACGGCACGTCCCGCAGTGAGCGGAGGCGACGGCAGCGGAGGCGACGTTAATCGGCCGCGTAGCGAGCCAGGGCGAGTTCCACGATCTCGCCGACTAACTGGGTGTAGCTGCGACCGGCCTTCCGCGCCGCCATCGCGAACTCGGCTCCGCTCGCGAGCCACGGGTTCGGGTTCGCTTCGATGACATAGACCTCGCCCTTGTCCGAGAGGCGCATGTCGATGCGGCCGTAGTCGCGAAGCCGCAGCGCCTGGTATGCCGCAAGAGCGGTCTCTGAGAGACGCCTCGTGGTCTCCTCGTCGAGGTTCTCGGCCGGCGCGGATTTCGTGACCTTGTATGCCTGCGTCTCTTTCTCCCATTTCACGTCGCTGCCGGCGATGCGGGGCGTTCCTTCGGGAAGCCGCGACAGGTCGAGTTCGATCAGCGGGAGTGTCTCCGCGTTTCCGTTGCCGATCACCGACGCGTAGATCTCACGCCCCGCGATGTATTCCTCGATCAAGGCCGGGCCGTCGAACTCCTCGTGGATGTAATGGATCTTCTCCATGAGCTCCTTGACGCTTCCCACGACCGAGGTCGAGTCGATCCCTATCGATCCGTCCTCCGACGTGGGCTTCACGATCAGTGGAAACGAGATGTCGTGCGCGTGGTCGAGCTTCCCGCGATAGGAGGTCGCGAAGTACGGGGTTCGAATATCGTGGAACGCGAAGATCTTTTTCGCGAGGCTCTTGTCCTGAGCGAGATACAGAGCGTGCGGACCGGCTCCGGTGTAGGACCGGTCGATCAGGTCGAGATATGCCGCAATGTTCATGTCCTTCGTGTCGTCCCCGGCGTAGGACTCGGTCAGATTGAAGACGAGGTCGACATCGGCCCGGGCGACCGCCGCGAGCGATTGCGGGCGTCCGTCGAGCACCAGGTAAGACGGCTCGTGTCCGAGCTTTTCGAGCGCGTCGAACACTTCTTCGCGGTCCGGCTTCTCGCGTTTGCGCTTGCGTCGCGCCACGGGCTTTTTCTTCCCCCTGGGGGGAGGCGGCTCGTCGTGCTCGACCTCGGGAGGCGTCTCCTCCCAGAGGTCGTAAAGGATCGCGACCTTCGTTTTCTCGCGGAGCGAGTTGCTCATGCGATCCTCCCGGTCAAGGCTGCACGGACTTTCCCCTGGTGAGGTAATTCATGGCGAGCGCGGTCGCATACGCCGTGACTTCCGTCAAGTGCTCGGCCTCGCAGGAAACGTCCGCCACGAGTCCCATCTCCCCGACGCGCCGCGCGATCGATTCGACGATCTCCTTGACCAGCGGGCGGGCGACGCCGGTCCAGTATGCGATCTTGTCGATGATCGACTTGCGGTTCTCGCGGAGAAGGTCCGCGGCGGGCCGCACGCCCTTCCGGCGCCGCTTCGACACCGAGAAGATGTCGGTGAGATCGCTGTCGAGCGGGAGATCCACGACCGACGCGCCCCTCTCTTCGATCTTGCCGTCGTAGAACTCTCCGACCGTCGCTTCCATCTCGTCGACGGTGATGTCGGTGGCTCCGCGCTCGCGGATGGGCGGCTGATCCCGAACCCGCCGCGCGACGCGGTCGATGTAACGAAGCTTCGCGAGCGCCGGCCATCCACGGTACCTCCGCCGCCACTGCGAGCCAGGCGTGAGCCAGACCGCGAACGTTTCGGCAAAATCCTCGTCCGGGTGCTTCTGGGCGTACCAGCCGGCGATGTGCCGCACGAACCGGCGTGAGAACGGCACCGGACGATAGTCGTCGCGATAGGGGCGACGGAACGGTCCGAACAGGTCACGCCACTCCGGCGTCTTGTAGAGCTCGTACGCGTAGTTGAAGGCGTGCCCCGCCTCGTGGCGCAGGTACATGAGGATCTCGCGCTCATCCTCGAGATCGTTCATCTCCTTCTCGAGACGCGCGAGCTTCGGGTCCGCGAGGTAGAACGGGATACCGATCACCGGCTCTCCCGACGGACATCCCCACTCGTCCGTCAGGTAGCAGGCCGGGCGGAATCGCTTGAGACCCTTTCGTTCGAGCTCGCGCGAGAGCTTCAGAACGTAGCGTTCGAGAGGAGAGCCCTCGAGCTTCAAACCGAGCTCCCGGATGGGCTTGGTCAGGATCTCCTGGATTTCCGGAGGAGCTTTTTCGAACGCACGCAAGGATTTCCATCAGGGTAGCACGGCGGAGGCTCCGAAGGAGGCCGCGGCGCCGGTTACAATCAAATGTCGGACAAGGAGGGCCTTCATGGCCGAATGCACGATTCGTGTGAACCCGAACGGGCCTTATCGCGTGACCGGTCCCGCCAGGCTCACGGACCCGCAGGGAAATGAAACGGTGATCGAAGAGGGACGCTCGGTATCGCTCTGCCGCTGCGGCGCCTCCGTGAACAAACCGTACTGCGACGGCACGCACAGCCGCATAGGGTTTGCCGCGGCCGAGGCGGCCGTGCCGAAGTCCGGGAGCTGACAGGCGCGCTGCGAGAATCTCCCGCTCGGGACGAAGCTCGTTTGATCGCCGCCGCATGATTCTTTCGCTGGTCTTCTCTCTTTTAGCGGCGACGACGGCTCCGCAGTCGCTCTCCGTCGATCTCGATGGGGACGGGACGCTCGAAACGGTCGGCGCCGCCGTTCACGGGAAGACAGTTCGCCTGGAAGTGCGCTCCGGGTCGTCGCGAAAGGTGATCGCGCGCGGCGATGCCCCCATGCCGAAGTCGGGTGTGACCGCGGTGGCGTTGTCCGAGGGACCGCTCGGCAGCGCCGGTGCGCTCGTCGAGGTGGTGGCGACGAGCGGGACAGATGCGGCTGCGGTGGAATGCCGCAGCGTGTGGCGGCTGCGGGAAGGCGCGCTCCTGCGCGTTCCTGTCGGCGGCCGCTCCGGAGCGCTGCCCGACTGCGGCGAGCGCGGAGGCTGGGTGTACGGCTGGGACCGTCCCGCCGCGGACGCTCCGGCCCAGTACCGCCGTGAGCGGACGCGCGAGACCGCCGACGGAACGCACCACCAGGTCGAAAGCTTCCGGTACGCCGGGTTCCAGCTCGAGCTCGACCGGGCGAGGAGCCAGGCGGAGATCCGCGGACTCATCATCCCCTCCTGGTACCCGACCCGGCTGTATCAAAAGAGCTCGCTCGAGAGTCTGTACGCCCGATACGATCTCGGTGTCTTGAAGCGCGGGCCGCGGCTTCAGGTCGTCACCGATCCGGCGGAAGGCATCTTCAAGGTGCGCATCGGCGTGCCGGGGAAGGAAGAGCTGCTTCCCGTCACTGCGCGCGGCGGCGGCCCGGAACAGCACGACATCGTACTGACCCTCGGGTCGGCGACGCCGCCGGTAGAGCTTCGGATCACCCTCGCCGGAGGCGCCCCCGTTCCGGGAGAGGCCGTCCTCTCCGGCCACTCCCCCTCCTTCGACGGCTTCTACTCGGGCGCCATGCACATCACCGACGGAGCCCTTCGAATCTTCGCGACCGCGGCGGACGAGCTCGCCACGAATGGCCTCGTCGGACACTGGACCAGCGAAAAAGGGGAGCCGATGTCGATCGCGCTCGCCTCCTCGGACCCCGTTCTCTTGAACATCCGGAAGGGGAAATTCCGGATGGAACTCGAAGGCGCACCGGACGGTCTGGATGCCCTCGCTCTTCCGAGCGATGGCGGGCGGCCCAGCCGCGGAGTCCAGCTGCGCGGCCCGAACAGTTTTTCCTGGATTCCGATTCAATGCGCCGAGGCGGGCGCCTCCTGGCGGGATTGCCGCGTGACGGGGCCAGGCGAAATCCTTCACCGCGTCGGCGCGCGGATGAACGCCCGCTGACCTTTTCGGCCGGAAAGCGTTAAGCTTCCGAACACTTCATGGCACTTTCCAGTCTCGGGCTGTTCGTTCAGACGGTCGGCGCGGGCCTCCTCGCGCTGATCTTCCTGTACCTGTCCCGATCCGGGGGGAACCGCGTCTTGAACGCCGCCGGCTACGGCTGGCTCTTCCTCTTCATCGCGCTCTCCTCGCTCCTCCTCTCCTACGAGGTCGTGATTCCATTCGCGAACCTCCCCTACGAATACTTCAAACTCCTCCACTTCGTGTCGATCATCGTCGCCGCGGACCGGATGGAGCACGAATCGTCGCTCGGCCGCCCGCTGCGCACCGCCGCGATCGTCGGGCTCGTCGTGTCCTTCGGGATCGTCGCCCTGACCCGCAGCGGGTCCCTCTTCTTCGCCATCCACATGGCGATGGGCGTCGTCGCCTGGCTGATCATTACGGTTCTCATCTTCCGCAGCCGCGCGAGCGGTCTCGGCAAGACGTTCTCCGGGAGTCTCGCGTTGATGACGACGCTTCTGCAGATGACGTACGTCGTCTTCTTCGCGCTCTCAGCGACGAACCACGAGCAGGTGTTTCCGTTCCTTTCGTACACCGGGTTCTACGACCTCTTCCTCCAGATGCTCTTCGGGATCGGGCTGATCATCTGGGCGATGGAGGACACCGAACGCAAGCTTACGAACGTCCACGCGCGGGCCGTCGACGACACGCAGCGGTCGAAGCGCCGCGCGCAGATCGATCCGCTGACCGAGGCCTATAACCGGTTCTTCCTCGACGACCTGCGGCCCACGCTCGCGCGCGAGCCGGCCGGCGGCGCGATCGTGCTCATCGACGTCGACGGGTTGAAGACGATCAACGACAAAGAGGGGCACGAGGAAGGCGATAAGGCGATCTGGACCGTCGCCGCCGCGGTGAAAAAGTTGATCCGCGGAGACGACTACCTGATTCGCTGGGGTGGCGACGAGTTCCTGGTCGTACTCCCCGGGATGGACCAGGAGGTCGCGAAGAAGCGGTTCTACATGCTGCCTTCCAAGATCGAGGAAGTGCGGCAGTCCCAGCGATCCGCGGCGCGCGCTTACAAGAAGTTCGTCGCCGCTTCGGTCGGCGTCACTCCGTTCTCGAGCCGGGTGCCGCTCGACATGGCCATCGAGACCGCCGACCGGGTGATGTACGAGCGCAAGAAGGCGTTGAAGCAGATGCGAGGGGAGCCGCTCCAGCGCGGAGAGCCCTCGCAGCGCACCGCGGCGCGCGAAACGCCCACCTCGACGCAGACCCGTCGCGCCTGGGACAAGAGTTAACGGGAGGGGAGAACGAACGTGCGATACCACTGGACGGAGTGCCCCGGCTGCCGCTGCCAGGTGGCCATCAACACGACCAGCACCTCGGGGGCCGTGACGGGGTCGCTGCGGCGCTGGTCGACGGACCGCTCGGTCAACGACGGCCGAGCCATCGTGGGACTCGTGCCGGACGCGACCGGAGGCTTCGTCACCGAATGCGTTTGCGGTCAGGCGCTGACGCTCGGCGCAACGGCCGACGCGGTCGGGTCGGAGCGGGGCGAGTAGCCCGCTCTCCGCTCCCCTCGGTTCTTTCAGCCTCCAGCTTTCAGGACGACGACGGTGGCGCCGGATCCGCCGCGTTCCGGCGGCGCATCGAAGTAGGCGGCGACGTCGCTCCGCCCGCCGAGCAGCCGCCTCACCTCCGCGCGCCGGACCCCGATCCCTTTGCCGTGGATGATCCGGACCTCACGGAATCCCGCGTCGAGAGCCTCGCGCAGATACTCCTCCAGGGCGGACGCCGCGTCGCGCGGTAGAAACGAATGCAGGTCGAACGCGTCCTCGATCGGAACGTGCTTCATCGCTTCCCCCCGCGAGGATCTAAACCGAAGAGTCCGCTGTCGCCTCCTCGAGCACGACGTCGACCGGCATCGCCGCCTTGGCGACCTTCGAAATGATGCAGTATTTCTCCGCGAGAGCGAGCGTCTTTTCGACGGCCGGGCGGTTCGAGGCAAGCAGCGCCGCAGGCACGCGCGCGAAGATGGAAACGCGCGTCATCTTGAACCCGCCGGCCGGGTCCTTTCCGAGCGCACCGGTCAGCCGCACGGTCGGATCCGGATAAATGAGCCCGAGCTTCTTCAGGAAGATCCCCCACGTCCCGACAAAGCACGATCCGATGGCGCTCAGCAGGAGCTCCTCGGGGTTCGCCCCCTTGCCGCAGCCGTCGAGCTCCTTCGCGCCTCCGATCGGGATGGCGAACGTCTCCGCCGCGACGCGGGCGGTCCCGCAGCCGCTCCCATCCCCCACCCACTCGATCGACACCGAGAACTGCGGCATTTCCCCGGCCGCCGCGGCCGGAACGGGAGTTACGGCCGGCGCCCCGTCCGCCTGCGACTCGTGGGTGTTCTTTCCCGAAGGGATGTCCTTCATTCAGTCTCCTGTCGTTGGAAGCCGTTCTCAATGCGCCGGCTCCTGGATCGCGTATTTTTTTGTTCCCCGCATTTCCGCTTCGGTCTGCTCGAGGTTCGACGCCGCAAACTGATCGAACCAGGTCCACGCGCCGTAGCGCGGCCGGAGAGCCTCGATTCCCGACGAGACGAGGGGCGCGCCGGAGAGGCCGGCCTCGATCCCTCGCGCCGCCGCCTGCCGCATGCCGGCGAGGTAGTCCCGGAAAAATCTCACCTGCAGAGCGGCGCCCGGCTCGCCGTGGCCCGGGACGAACACGGCCGACGGGAACTCCCCTGTGAAGCCTTCGAGCGTGGGCAGCCAGGCCGCAGTGTCCGCGTCGATCAGGTTCGGGACCGTGGCGTTCCAGAATAGATCGCCCGCAAAGACCACGTCCGGAGGCTCGACACGGACGATGAGGTCTCCCCCCGTGTGTCCCGGGCGGAAGAGAACCCGCGCGGACCGGCCGCCCAGCCACACGGTCATGCCCCCCGATGGAGTGACGTCCGGCAGCACGAGTGCGTCGAGCACCGCGCGGTCCTTTGCGGTGATCTCCTTGCGCCATTTCAGATTCTCCGTCCGGATCCACCGGCGGACGTTCTCGTGCGCAATGACCAGCGCGCCCTCGCGCCGGAAGACTGCGTCCCCGCCGACGTGGTCGAGGTGGTAGTGCGTATTGACCACCCAGCGGATCGGCAGAGGACTGCGACGCCGAATCTCCGCGAGGAGCTCCCTCGCCGCTTCTTCGGTTGCGAACGTGTCGACGACCAGGATGGCTTCGGAGCCGATCACGAATCCCGCGTTGCCGACGGAGAGGCGGTCGCCCGCCGTCGCGATCGCCGCGAAGCATCCCGGACGCGGTTCGAGGATCCTGAAGTGTGCGGCGGGGGGCGGCGCCTGCGCAGAGGCCGCGGCCGCGAAACCGCACAGCATGAGGACGGCGGCGATGCAGCGGCGGCGCATGCTCCATTCTAGACAGGGGTGCATATCCAGCAGGCTGCTGAAAAAACCTGCGGGTGTCGTGTCCATCCCACACCCTTTTTCAGCAGCCTGCCAGACAGGGGCTCACGGGGAACCGGCAAAAGGGAGCTGATAGCGTCTGCGGATGCGCCGCCGCGTCGCCATCGCCGCCGCCGCCGCGGGTGCAGGGGCCTGGGCGGGCGCCTCCTGGATCCTGGCGCGGTCGCTCGCGCGGCGGCTGATCTCCGCCGGCGGGGTCACTCCCTGCGAGGCCAGCCGTGAAGGACTTCTCTCGGGGCTCGCCGCCGCGGGGGCCCGTGTCCACGACTTCCGTTTCACGGGGTCGCCGCGGACTTCCGACGAGCTTTCCGCGGTGCTCGCGACCCCGGCCGCCGGCCGCTCGTCGCGCACGATCGTCTTCCTCCACGGAAAGGGTGGCAGCGCCGCCGAGTGGGAGCCGGACGCGGTGCGAGCCGTCGCGCTCGGGTACAACGCGATTCTCCCCGATCTGCGGGGGCATCGTCCGAGCGGCGGAGACTTCGTCACCTACGGCCTCCTCGAGCGGGAGGATCTCGCGGCGGCGGTCCGCACAGCCGAGGAGAGGTTCGGCCTGGACGCCTCGCGGCTCGCGGCGCATTCGTGCTCCGCGGGCTCATCGACGGCCCTCGTCTGGGCCGCGGACGAGCCGCGGGTGCGCGGCCTCTGGCTCGAGTCCCCGTTCGCCGACGCGCGGGAAATGGCGCGCCACTATCTCGGGATCCTGACCGGTCTGCCCCGCTTCGCGCTCGGCCTCACGACCACGTTCGCGGTCCGCCGCGCCCTCGCGAGCCTGAGCGCCGCCCTCGATGTCACCCCGGAAGAGATCCTCGCGTCCGACCCGATTCGCGCCGCGGCCAGGATCCACGTCCCCGTCTTCGTCGTGTTCGGAGCCGAGGACCGCCTCGCCCCTCCGAGATTCACGGAGCGCCTGGCCGAAGCCCTTCCGCCGGACACCACGTTCTGGAACCCGGCGGGAGCCGGCCACTGCCACCACGCCGACGAGCCGCAGAAAATGAACGAGCGCGAGTACCTCGAGAGGTGGAGAGGCTTTTTCGCGAGGGTGTTGGATTAGCCAAAGGGCGAAGGGCGAAGGGCGTTAAAACAGGATCCTCTAAATAACGCGATTTCTCCCGCGCGACTTCGCCTCGTAGAGGCTCGCGTCCGCCCGGGCGATCGCGGGGCCCGGCTCGTCCTCGCCCAACTCGAGCTCGGCGACGCCGGCGGAAATCGTGACCTGGCCGACCTCGCCGACACGCAGCTCCTCGATCGCGCGGCGCACCCGTTCGGCGAAGAGCCGCGCGCCGTCGAGCCCGACGCCCGTCAGGATCACCAGGAATTCCTCGCCACCCCATCGAACCGCGGTGTCGCCCCCGCGCGGGAGCCCCGACATGGAGCGGCTCACCTCGCGCAGGACCGCGTCGCCCGCGAGGTGCCCGTAGGAGTCGTTGACCCTCTTGAAGTGGTCGACGTCGAACAGCACGAACGCGAGAGGGCGACCGTAGCGGCGAGCGTTCCGGATCTCGCGGAGCGCCGATTGCTCGCCCGCTTTCCGGTTCTCGAGCCCCGTGAGTTCGTCGATCAGAGCGCGCTGTTCGCGGCCGGACGCGAGATCGGAATCGGCGCTGATGTCGTTGAACAGGACGAGCACGCCGTTTCCGCTGGGAAGCCGGACGGGCCGGCTCACCCACCGGAGAGACCTCCACTGCGGAAACTGGATCTCGAACTCGCCCCGCGCCTCTTCGACCGCTGCGTGGGAGTCCCGGGTGCTCCGGTCCAGAAAATCGGGCGGCTCGTTGGAGGACCGTCGCAGGTCCCGGACAAACTGCTCGCGCGTCATCCGCTGCAGCCGCTCGGCCGGAATGTCGAACGCCGCGGCCACGGCGGGATTGGCGAAGAGAACGCGGTCGGCGTCGAGAAGCAGGACGCCCCCCTCGAGCCCCGAAAATGCCGCCTGGAGCGCGCCGTGCGCGGCCTCGAGCGTCCGGCGAAGCGCGCGCTCGGCGCGAAGCTCTTCGCGCAGACGGGCGACCTCGTCGACGGCGCTGATACCCGTTCCGACGGGCCCCGAAGTCATGCTTCCATCTTAGACCCTCGGCCCGCGCCGGGGCCTCCTCTCGGCGCGCGGAGCCGGGCTAACGCACGCCCGTGCGGGCGCGGCGCGGATCCTCGGTTCGGCCCTTCAGCTGCCCGCAGGCTGCCTGCGCGTCCGGGCCGCGGCTGCGCCGGACGGTCACCGGGATTCCGGCTCCGGAGAGCCTCGCCGCGAACCGGTCGATCGTGTCTTCAGAAGGCCTCTTCCAGCCGGCCAGATACACCGGGTCCTCGTTCAACGGGATGACATTCACCTTCACGCGCAATCCCGCGAGCAGGCGCGCAAGACGGCCGGCTTCCTCGGGCGAGTCGTTCACTCCGGCGATCAGGACGTACTCAGCCGTCATCCGCCGATGCGACTCGAGCGGCCAGGCGCGCATCGCGGCGACGACGCCCTCCAGGGGATACGTACGCGTGATCGGCATGAGCCGTCCGCGGGTCTCCGGGTCCGCCGCGTTGATCGACACCGCGAGGTTCGGGCGGCGCTCTCGGCCGGCGAACCGGGGGAACGCGGGCGTGATGCCGGACGTCGAGACCGTGACCCGCCGCGGCGACACCTTCTCGAACAGGACGTCGAGCGCTCCCGAAACACCGTCGGGGTTTAAGAAGGGCTCCCCCATTCCCATGAAGACGACGCGCAGTCCTTCGATGGTCCGGCCGCGATCGTCGAGGACCGCGTAGAGCTGACCGAGGATCTCTCCCGCGGTCAGGTTGCGCCCCGCGCCGAGCCGGCCCGTCACGCAGAACACGCAGTCGACGGCGCAGCCGGTCTGAGATGAAAGGCAGACGGTGAACTTCGCGAGCGGTGCGCCCGCGGCGCCGGGCGACGGGGGCGGCGGGTCGGGCATGCCGGCCGGATTGACCCGCGCGTCCTCGAATTCGTTGACCTCGGAGAACGAACGGGTCCCCGGCATGAACACCGCCTCGATCAGGGCCCCGTCGCTCAAGCGGAGCCCGTACTTCACGCTGCCGTCGGAAGAGACCTCGCGCCGGGCGATCTCCGGGAGGGCGAGCGGCGCTTCTCGCGCCAGCCGTTCGCGGAGGCCTGCCGGGAGCTCCCGCATTCGCCCGTAGTCGCGGTACCCCCTGCCGTGCAGCCCTTCGAAGATCTGTCTGCCGCGGTAGCGCGGCAGCGACCAGGACTCCGCCTGCCGCTCCCAGTCGGAAGCGGTCGCGCCGAGCGGATCGAAGGGATGCGTCATAAAGGGTGTCCGCAAGGGTGTCAGCCCGGCCGGATCGGGCGCGGACGTCGTGGAGAACGCGGCGCTCGCGCGAGACCTTCCCGATCCCGACTAATCGCTCCGGGAGCGAACCGGGCGGCGGGCAGGCGCGACGCGGCGGCGGACGGGGCGGCGCGACCGGACTTTGCGGGTCGGGTCGATGCCCAGGGATTTCAAGAGCCGGAGATCCTTGACGTTGATCCGGAACGCGGCGCGCTCTTCGACGAGTGTCTCGTCCGGTTCCTTGCCGGAGGTGACGAGACGGCGCCGTCCGCCGCCGCCGCGGGGCTCGCGCTTGTTCACGCCGACTTTCGCGTCGAGAACCATGTACAGGTTGTAGCCCTCGTCGCGGATGCGCTGAATGGATTCGTGCACGCGACCCGAGCCGGAGATCGACTCGTTGATCGCCTGCCCGAGCTCCTTCAACATCTGGCGGAGGTGGTCGTTCAATTCCATGGCCGCGGCGATTATCGCTTCCAGTTCTCGGAAGCGTCAAGGCGAAGAAAGGGGATCGGTGCTGTTATAATGTTCTCGCTCACGACCTCCGCGAATGCGCCGTCCTCCCGGCGTATTTTTTCCTCCGCGATCTCACGCTCCTGCGCCTGTCGGATCTCGTCCTGACGCGCTGATAGCCTGTGCTGCCGTGAGCGCCGCGTTCTCTTCGTTTTCGCACCTCGAGTGCACACGCTGCTCGGAGCGTCTGCCGAAGAACGACGGCGCGAACCTCTGCCCCCGATGCCGCGGCCCACTCTTCGCCCGCTACACGCCGCCGCCGCTCGACCGCCAAGCGACGGCGGGGCGCGCGCGATCGATGTGGCGGTGGAACGAGATGATGCCGGTCGAGAATCCGGCGAACGTCGTTTCGCTCGGCGAGGGCGGAACGCCGCTGCTTTCCGCGCCGAGGCTTTCCGCAGCCGGCGGATTCACGGACCTCTGGATCAAGGACGAAGGAAACAATCCTTCCGGGTCGTTCAAGGCGCGCGGGCTTTCGGCGGCGGTGTCGCGCGCGAAGGAGCTCGGCCAGGCGGCGATCGCCGTGCCCACGGCCGGAAACGCCGGCGGCGCCGCGGCCGCCTACGCCGCGCGGGCCGGGCTCGCCTGCCACGTCTTCATGCCCGCGGACACGCCGCCGGTGTTTCGCGTCGAGTGCGAGCGATACGGCGCGACCGTCACCATGGTCGACGGCCTCATCGACGCGTGCGGGAAGCTGGTGGCCGAGCGCGCGCCGGTCGAGGGCTGGCACGACGTCTCGACGCTCAAGGAGCCGTACCGCGTCGAAGGCAAGAAGACGATGGGATACGAGCTCGCGGAAGACTTCGGCTGGGAGCTCCCGGACGCGGTGCTCTACCCGACCGGGGGCGGCACCGGCCTGATCGGGATGTGGAAGGCGTTCGAAGAAATGGAGGCGCTCGGCTGGATCGGCAAGCGCCGGCCCCGGATGTTCTCGGTGCAGGCGGCGGGCTGCGCGCCGATCGTTCGCGCGTTCGAGCAGGGTCGGCCCGTCTCGGAGAAGTGGGAAAACGCATCGACCTACGCGTCGGGCCTGCGCGTCCCGAAGGCCTACGCGGACGACCTCATCCTCTCCGCGGTCCGGGCGTCGGGCGGCACCGCGATCGCGGTGGACGACGATGCGATGCGGCGCGCAAGCGACGAGATCGGCGCTTGCGAGGGTCTCTTCGTCGCGCCGGAAGGCGGCGCGGTCTGGGCGGCTGCGAAGGCGCTTCGCGATTCCGGCGTTCTCGATCCCGACGCGCGCATCGTTCTCTTCAACACGGGGACCGGCTTCAAGTACCTCTGACCCCCGCCGAGGCCCGTATAATGCGCGGTTCCATGAAGTACGCCTCCCTGCGCCCCCTTCTCGACCCGATCCTCCCGACGGTGGAAAAGCCGGGCCGGTACATCGGTATCGAGCGCAACGTCATCCGCAAGGACCTCTCGTCGGCGGCGGTGACGCTCGCGCTCGCCTTTCCGGACACCTACGAGATCGGGATGAGCCACACGGGACTCAAGATCCTGTACGAGCTCGTCAACCGTCGTCCGGAGCTCGCCTGCGAGCGCGTGTACGCGCCGTGGACCGACCTCGAGGCGAAGATGCGGTCGAACGGCATCCCGCTGTTCTCGACCGAGTCGTTCGCCCCGGCGGCGGACTTCGACGTGCTGGGCTTCTCGCTCCAGGCGGAGGTCAACTACTCGAACATCCTGAACATGCTCGACCTCGCCGGCGTCCCGGTCTGGCAGCGCGACCGCCGGGACTCCGACCCTCTCGTGCTCGGCGGCGGACCCTGCACCGCCAACCCCGAGCCCATCGCGGACTTCTTCGACGCGTTCCTGATCGGCGACGCGGAAGAAGCGCTGCTTCGTTTCCTGGACGCCTATAGAGAAGGGCGCGACGCGGGGCTCTCCCGTCGCGACCTGCTCGCGCGGCTCTCGCAGATCGAAGGCATCTACGTCCCGTCGTTCTATGACGTCTCGTACTCCGACGACGGACGCATCTCCGCGATCGCCCGCAACGACCCCCGCGCGCCGGAGACTCCCAAGCGGACCTGGGTCCCCGTCCTGAAGCCCGAGTACTACCCGGATAAGCCGATGGTGCCGTCCGTCGAGATCGTGCAGGACCGGCTCGGGTTGGAAGTCATGCGCGGCTGCACCCAGGGGTGCCGGTTCTGCCAGGCCGGGTACTGGTACCGGCCTGTGCGCGAGCTCGACCCTGACGACGTCGCGGCGATGACGACGAAGTTCATCGCCGAGTCGGGATGGAGCGAGGTCGGGCTGCTTTCGCTTTCGACCGCGGACTACTCCCAGATCGAGCCGCTCGTGAAGTGCCTCGCGCCTCAGCTCTCGGACCGGCGCGTGTCGATCTCGCTCCCGTCGCTGCGCGCCGAGGCGTTCTCCGTCGGGCTCGCCGACGCGGTCTCCGAGGTGCGCAAGTCCGGATTCACGTTCGCACCGGAGACCGGCTCCGACCGGCTGCGCCGGGTGATCAACAAGACGTTCACGAACGCCGACATGGTGCAGGCAGCCGACTTCGCGTTCTCGCGCGGCTGGGACCTGATCAAGGTGTACACGATGATCGGGCTGCCGACCGAGACCTCGCCGGATCTCGACGAGCTCGTCATCCTCGTGCAGGACATCCTGAAGCAGGGCCGTAAGCACGGCCGCAAGGAAGTGAACGTCTCGATCGGCTCGTTCGTGCCGAAGTCCTGGACCCCGTTCCAGTGGGCGCCGTTCGACGGCGTCGACATCCTCGAGCGCAAGCTGGCATATTTGAAAGACCGCTTCCGGAACGTGCGCGGCGCGAAGATCAAGTGGCACGAGCCGCGCGAGGCGGAAATCGAGTGCGTCCTGTCGCGGGGCGACCGGCGCATGGGCCGGGTGCTGCACACCGCGTGGACCTCCGGCGTGCGCTTCGACGGATGGAGCGAGCACTTCCGCTATGACCTCTGGATGAAAGCCTTCGAAACCGAAGGCATCCCGAAGGAGGCCTATCTCCGCGCATACGATCTCGACGAGATCCTGCCGTGGGACATCCTCGACGTTTCGATCCGCAAGCGCTTTCTGCAGATCGAGCTCATCAAGGCGAAGAAGGAGATGCGCACCGAGGACTGCAAGTGGGGTCACTGCTACGCTTGCGGGGTCCCCGGAAACGGCGAAGACACGGTGCTCGCGACCGCGATGGCCGGGCGGCTGCCCGCGGCGTTGGACTCCGCGCGAGCCTCAGACCCGGCGTCCTACCGCGACGTGGCGAAGGGCGCCGCGTACCGGCAGAAGGCGCTTCCCGATCTCCCGTCGGCCGCCCGTGGCCCCCGAGTCTTCACGGGAACGCCTCGCCGGTATCGCATCTCGTTCGACAAGACGGGCGACGCCCGCTTTCTCTCGCACCGGAACACGATGGACGTGTTCGAGCGCGCGATACGCGCCGCCGGACTCCCCGCCCGGTACAGCGAGGGCTTCAACCCGCACATGAAGCTGTCGATGGGCCCGGCTCTGCCGCTCGGGCTCGAGAGCCGCCACGAGGTCTTCGATCTCGAAGCCGTCGGCGCGTTCCCGGAAGACGCGGCCCGGCAGATCGAGGAGAAGCTGCCGCCCGGTATCGGCGTGCTCGAAGTGCGGGAGCTCGGTCCAGCGGAGCGCTCGCTCTCGCGCTCCGTCAAGGGCGCGAAGTACGCGGTGCGGCTCGCCTCGAACGAGCAGGTCGCCCGGGCGGGAGATGCTGTGGCGAACGGATGGAGCGAGTCCGTCCCGGCGCTGCGCGCGCTCTCCCTCGAGACCGGTCCCGCGGGCTCGCGGCTCCTCTTCGAAGTGAATCTCGACCAGACCGCCGGAGAGACGACGACGCCGAAGAAGGTCCTCGAGAAACTTCTGGCGATCGCGCCCGAAGACCAGGCGACGCTGTCGGTGACCCGCGAGGCCACGGTCCTGGGATAGACGGTCTACGCTCGCCGCGCTGAACGCTCAAACCTGAACCGCAACTCCTGCATGACCTACCGCATCACCGTCTCGGCCACCTTCGAGGCCGCGCACAATCTCATCGACTACGTCGGGGGCCCCGAGCCCCTGCACGGACACTCCTACCGCGTGGACGCCGTGCTCCAGGCGGAGAAGCTGCAGCAGCATGACCTCGCCGTCGACTTCGTGGCCGCGCGTCGCGCGCTGGAGTCGATCGCGAAGGAGCTCGACTACTCGTATCTGAACGAACACCCTGCCTTCATCGGGCGCAATACCTCCGCAGAAAATCTGGCGCGACATTTCGCGGAGCGCCTGGAGGGATCCGAAGCGCTCGGCTGGTCGCGAGTGGCGGAGGTCACGGTCTGGGAGGGACCGGAGAACCGCGCGACCTGGGTGGCTCCGCGCGATTGACGCGAGAAGCAGGGGAGGCCGTTCGCGCTATCATCGAGTCCTCCGTCTCCGGACAATCAAACGAGTCGCCTCTTTTCAGGAGGTCTCATGATTCGACTGCTCTCTCCCGGGCGCTTCGCGAGGGTTTCGATGACGGCGATCGCCGTGGCCGTCCTCCTCGGTCTCGCGTCCCCCGCCTTCGCAGGGGCCCCTTCCACACCCACTCCGACGAGCACGGCGACGGTCACCTCGACCTCGACACCTACCTCGACCTCGACGCCCACTCCGACCTCGACCACAACCACGACCGCCGTCGCGACCTCGACCCCGACGGTTCCTCCCCCGACGAGCACCATCGCCTCGACGCCCGGACCCGGGGGGGCGGCGCCCGCATCTCCCGTTCCGACGGTTTCCTTTCCGGGTCTCGCGATCTTCGGCGTCGCGCTCGCTTCGATTGGATTCCTCTTCATGCGCCGGCGGTTCTAGGTTCCCGGGGGCGCGGCGGCTCCATTCGTCCTTGAGACAGGCGACAGGCGACAGGCGAGAGGCGAACATGAAGGCGGGGGATCTGCGAACTTCCGGACTGACACGATGAACTTTCGAGAGCTCGCCAGCGACTCGGACATCGACGCGGCTTTTCCTCTGATGTCGGCGCTTCGGGATCGGGTCCGCAAAGAGACGTTTCTCGCGGAAGTCCGGCGCCAGCAGATCGAGGGCTACCGGCTCTACGGCGCGTTCGAAGGCGACCGGCTCGTGTCCCTCGCGGGCGTACGCCGCACCCACACCCTCGCGCGCGGGGAGCATCTCTTCGTCGATGACCTCGTCACGCACGCCGAAGACCGGGGCAATGGATACGGACAGGCGCTGCTCGCGTGGCTCGCGTTCGAGAGCGCCGGTCAGGGGCTCGCGCGCATCCACCTCGACAGCCGCAGTACCGCGAAGGGGTTCTACGAAAAGATCGGCTTCGCGTTCGCCACGTCGCTCCCCTGCTCGATCGACGTCGATAACCCGGCGCTCCGCCGCGAACGCGCGGAGCCGCCGCCCGGATGAAGGGCCGGCTGCCGGGGGCCCGGAGCGCGCTCGTCATCCTGACCCTGCTGAATCTCTTCAATTACCTCGACCGGTATGTTCTCGCCTCGCTCTTCGAGAGCCTGAAGGCCTCGGAGCTCCACCTCTCGGACAAACAGCTCGGCGCCCTCTTCACCGCGTTTCTCGTGGTGTACATGCTGACGTCCCCGCTTTTCGGAAGGCTCGGCGACCGCGCGTCGCGGCCGCGGCTCCTGGCGGCGGGTGTCGCGATCTGGAGCCTCTCGACGGCGCTCGGCGGATTCGCGAGGTCTTTCACGGGGCTGTTTGCCGCCCGCGCGTCCGTCGGGATCGGCGAGGCGGCGTACGGGACGATCGCGCCGGCCCTGCTCGCCGATTCCTTTCCGAAGGAGCGCCGCGGATTCGTGTTCGCGGTGTTCTTCGCGGCGATCCCGGTCGGCTCGGCGCTCGGGTACGTGCTCGGCGGCCTCATCGACCAGCACTTCGGCTGGCGCGCCGCGTTCTTCGTCGCTGGGGGACCGGGATTGCTGCTCGCGCTGCTCTGTCTCCTTCTGCGGGACCCGCCGCGCGGGTCGCAGGACGAGCCCGCGCAAGCCGCTCCGGTCAATCCCGGCGCCCGCGCCGCGTACAAACGACTCTTCTCGAATCGGGCGTATCGCCTGACGGTCGCCGGATACGCCGCCTATACCTTCGGCCTCGGAGGCGTCGCCGCGTGGACGCCTTCTTTCCTCGAGCGGGTGCGCGGTCTGCCGAAGAGCGCGGCGACCGTCCAGTTCGGCGCCATCGTCGTCGCGACCGGATTCGTCGGGACGTTCGCGGGCGGCTGGCTGGGTGACCGTCTCCTCCGGCGAGACCCTCAGGCGTATCTGAAGCTCTCCGGCTGGACCGCGCTCGCGGCCGCGCCCGCAGCCGCGGTCGCGTTCTTCGCGGCGGGACGCGCGCTTCCGATGGCGGGAATCGTGATGGCGGAGCTGCTCCTCTTCGCGTCCACGGGCCCGATCAACTCCGTCGTCGTGAACGTGGTGTCTCCCGGAGATCGCGCCACGGCGGTTGCCCTGTCGATTCTCGCCATTCACCTGTTCGGGGATGTCCCCTCGCCGCCCATCATGGGGTGGATCTCGGACGCGACCGGCAGCCTGCAGAGGGCGTTCGTGGTGGTGCCGGTGGCGGTCGCCGTGGCGGGCGCGATCTGGCTCTACGCGGCGAGGCAGCGGGACACCGTCATCAGCCCGGCCGGGTGAGGGCGCTCCTCCGCGCGGTCTTCGCGCGCGCCCTGCGGATCTTCTTCCGCCGCATCGAGGTCGAAGGGGCCGCGCGCGTTCCGGCGGCCGGGCCGGTCATCTTCGTGGTGAATCATCCGAATGCTCTGGTCGATCCAGTCCTGCTCCTCTGCTATTCGCCCCGTCCCGTTTCCTTTCTCGCCAAGGCGCCGCTCTTCCGGATGCCGGTGGTCGGCTCACTCGTGCGGCTGTTCCGGTCGATCCCGGTCCATCGCGCGCAGGACGGAGCCGACAATCTCGTTCACAACCGCGAGACCTTCGAAAGCGCCGCGCGGCTGCTGGCGGCGGGCGGGACCCTGGCGCTCTTCCCCGAGGGCATCTCTCATGACGCCCCGCGGCTTGCGCCCTTAAAGTCCGGCGCCGCTCGCATCGCGATCGGCACAGCCTCCTCGACGGGCGCCCCGATCTCGGTCGTACCGGCGGGCCTTTATTACACATGGAAGAACAAGTTCCGCAGCTCGGCCCTCCTCGCGTTCGGGGAGCCGCTCGCGGTCGAGCCGGCAGAGGGGGACATCGCGGGAGAGCCGGATCGCGATCGGGTGCATGCTTTGACCGAGCGGATCTCTCGAGCACTCGAGACGCTCACGCTGCAGGCGGACGCGCTGGAGACGATGGATCTCATTCGCCGGGCGGAACGGATCCTGGGGACCGAAAGGGCGCGCTCGAATCTGGCGGAAGAGCTCTCGCGGCGCCAGCGATTTGCCGCGGCGTACCGGACCCTCTCAGAGGGCGATCCGGCGCGGCTCGCGGCCGTGCGGGAGCGGATCCGCCGATTCGAGACGCGCCGGAGGCAGGCCCGCCTCTCGCTCGAAGACCTCACTGCCGAAGCTCTCGGGGCGCGCGGAGTCGCGAAGCTCCTCGCGGAAAATCTCGCCTCGCTGGCTCTCCTGCCGTTCGCGGCCGCCGGCGTTCTCCTTCACTATCCCGCCTATCGGCTTTCGGGAATGCTCGCCCGCAGGCTCGTCGAGAGCGGCGAGGACGTGCTCGCGACCGTGAAAGTCGCGTCCTCGATGCTCCTCTTTCCGCTCACCTGGACTCTCTGCGGGGCGGCAGCCTGGCGATTCGCGGGCCCGGCCGCCGCGGCAGGCGCTCTCGTCGTGGTCCCCTTCTGCGGGTGGGCCGCGCTGCGCGCGTCGGAGTCGCTCGAGACGCTCGCCGGCCGCGCCCGAGCGCTCACGTTCGGCGTCTTCCACCGACCCGCTCTGCGCCGCCTGATGGCCGAGCGCGCCGCACTCCAGCGCGAGATGCGGGAGATGCGGGAGATCGTTGAGAGCCTGGGGTCAGGCGTTAGGCGTTAGGCGTTAGGCGAAGAGGGACAACGGGACGGGCGAGCGCCCGACGCCCGGCGCCTAGACAGTCGACTTGTTATGCGCCGTCTTCCGCTTGCTGTGATCGAGGATCCGCTTGCGCACGCGGATCGACGAGGGAGTGACCTCGACCAGCTCGTCGTCGTTGATCCATTCGATTGCCTGCTCGATGTTCAGCTCTCTCGGCTGGGTGAGCTTGATCGCCATGTCCGAAGTCGAAGCGCGCATGTTGGTCAGGTGCTTCTTCTCGCACGGCTGAATGACCATCTCGCCTTCCTTGACCTGCTCGCCGACGATCTGCCCCGCGTACACCTTGTCCATCGGCTTGACGAAGAACGTCCCACGGTCCCCGAGCCGGTCGAGGGCGTAGGCGGTCACGTCGCCGCCTTCCTTGGCGACCATCGCGCCTTTGGATCGGTTCGGCAGCGGGCCCTTGTGCGGCCCGTACTGGTCGAAGAGGTGGTTCAAAAGCCCCGTGCCTTTCGTGAGCGTCAGAAACTCCAGACGAAAGCCGAGCAGGCCGCGCGACGGGATCGTGAACTCGATGCGGGTGCGGTCGCCGTGGCGGCCGAGGTGCTTGAGCTCGCCGCGGCGCTCGCCGACGGCCGCGATCACCGAGCCCGTGAACTCGTCGGCGCAGTCGATGACGAGCTCTTCGTACGGCTCCTGCAGCTGGCCGTTTTCGTCGCGCCGAAAGATGACCTGCGGGCGGCCGAGGGAGAACTCGTAGCTCTCCCGCCGCATCGTTTCGGCGAGGATCGCGAGCGACAGCTCTCCGCGGCCGAGCACCAGAAAGGCGTCCGGCGAGCCGGTCGGCTCCATGCGGAGGCCGACGTTGCGCTCGAGCTCCTTCTCAAGGCGCTCCAGAAGGTTTCGGCTGGTGACGTACTTTCCTGACTGCCCCGACATCGGCGAGTCGTTGATCCGGAACTCCATCGAAAGCGTGGGCTCGTCCACGCGGATGCCCGGCAGCGGCTCGGGGTCCGAGAGGTCCAGGATCGTGTGGCCGATCTCGATGTCCGGAAAGCCCGAGATCATGCAGATGTCGCCGGCCGAGGCATCGGTCACCTCGACGCGCGTGATCCCTTCGAAGAGATAGATCTTGCCGGCTTTTCCCTTTTCGACGATCGTGCCGTCCGGCCGCACCGCCGCGAGGTCGATGGCGTGCGAAAGGCTCCCCGAGTGGATCCGGCCAATCGCGAGCCGGCCGAGGTAATCGGAGTAGTCCGTGTTCGCGACAATCATCTTGAAAGGAGCGTCCCCGATGACCGGCGCGGGGATGTGGTCGAGGATGCTGTCGAGAAGCGGCTTCAAGTCGCCGGAGGTGGCGTTTGGATCTTTCGAGGCGAAGCCGATCCGGCCGGACCCGTAGAGAACCTCGAAGTCGAGATGGTGGTCCTCGGTGGCGAGCGAGAGGAAGAGATCATGGATCTCGGCCTCGACCTCCATGGTGCGAGCGTCCGAGCGGTCGATCTTGTTGATCAGGACGATCGGGCGCTTGTCGCCCTCGAGCGCCTTCTTCAGGACGAACCGGGTCTGCGGGAGCGGTCCCTCGGACGCGTCGACTAAGAGCAGTACACCCTCGACCATCGTCAGGATGCGCTCGACCTCGGAGCCGAAATCTCTATGGCCCGGCGTGTCGACGATGTTGATGATCGTGTCGCGGTATTTGACGGCGGTGTTCTTCGCGAGGATCGTGATGCCGCGCTCTTTTTCGAGCTCGCCCGAGTCCATGACGAGCTCGGCCACGTGCTGGCCCGCGCGGAACGTTCCGCACTGGTTCAGCAGCGCGTCGACGAGAGTGGTCTTTCCATGGTCGACGTGCGCGACGATCGCGAGCGCGCGCCGGTCCGCCCGCCGGTTGAGCGCGGAGGTATCTTTAGGGGCGAGAGTCATCGTGTCTTCCATTCTTATTCTTTCTCGTTCGCGAAACCGCGGCAAACGGGGTGAATGAACGATAACAGGGTGCCGGAGAGCTTCATTTCCATGGAGACGACGTCCGAGCCCGGCCCCGCCCTCGAGCGCCACTTCGGGCACGCCGCGTTTCGGGCGGGCCAGGAGGACATCGTGCGCGCCGTGCTCGCGGGCCGGGACGTCCTGGCCGTGATGCCGACCGGATCGGGAAAGTCGATCGGCTATCAGCTGCCCGCGATTCTTCTCCAGGGCACGACGCTCGTCGTGTCGCCGCTCATTTCGCTGATGAAGGATCAGGTGGACGAGCTCGTGCGCCGCGGGATTCGCGCGGCGGCGATCCATTCCGGCCGCAGCTCGTCCGAGCGGGGTGACGCGCTGCGCGCCGCCCGCGCAGGCGCGCTCGACCTTCTCTATGTGGCGCCGGAGCGCTTCGCCTCGGAGTCCTTCCGGGACCTGGTCGCGGAGATCCCGATCGCGCTCTTCGCCGTCGATGAGGCGCACTGCGTTTCCGAGTGGGGGCACGATTTCCGGCCCGACTACCGGGTCCTACAGCGGGCGGCCGAAAGCTGCCGCCGCGCGGGGACGGGGACGGGACGCCCTCCGATCGCCGCGTTCACCGCGACCGCGACGCCGGAAGTGCGCGCCGACATCGTCACCCTGCTCGGGCTCCGCGACCCCGCGGTTTTCGTCGCGGGGTTCGACCGGCCGAACATCTTCCTCGACGTGCGGCGCGTGTCGGGAGAGATCGAAAAGTGCCGCCTTCTGCCCGACCTCGTCGGAAACCGCCGCGCGCTCGTTTACACCGCGACCCGCAAGAGCGCGGAGCGAGCTGCCGCCTCATTGCGGTCGGCGGGACTGCCGGCCGAGCCGTACCACGCGGGCCTCGACGAGGCGGAGCGGACGCGGGTGCAGGACGCGTTTGCCCGCGGCGAGCTCCCAGCCGTCTGCGCCACGAACGCCTTCGGGATGGGCATCGACCGGCCGGACGTGGACGCGGTGGTGCACTTCGAGATCCCCGGTTCGCTCGAGGCCTATTACCAGGAGATCGGCCGTGGAGGGCGGGACGGCCGCCGCGCGGACGCCACCCTCCTGTGGAACTACGTGGATGTCCGGACTCGGGAGTTCTTCATCGAGCGCGACGACGCCGAGCTCGATCTGAGGACGAGGCACGCGCCGCCGGATCCGGAGCAGCGCGAGAGGAAGCGCGAGCTCGACCGCGCCAAGCTCCGGCGGATGATCGGCTACGCCGACGCGACCGGATGCCTGCGCGCGACCCTCCTCCGCTATTTCGGCGAGCCGAACGCTTCTTCGCGGTGCGGCTTCTGCGGCAACTGCGCGCGGAGATCGCCGCTCGGCGACGGGGACCTTCTCCTGCTGCGCAAAGTGCTCTCGGGAGTCGCGCGGGCCGGCGAGCGCTGGGGCAAGCGGAAGATCGCCGCGATGTTGACCGGCCGCCTCGAAGATCTGCCGGAATCTCTTGCCGGGCTCTCGACGACCGGGATCCTCGCCGGCCTCCCGGCAAAAACTGTCGAGGCGTGGGTGGACGCGGCGGCGGGCGCCGAGCTTCTGCGCGCGTCCGACGACGTCTACCGGACGCTCTCGCTGACGAGACTCGGCCGCGAGGTCATGGCCGGGCGCGCGACCTCGGTCGAGGTGACGCTGCCATCCGCGCCTGCGCCGAAATCTCCGCGGCGGAAGAAGGGCGCGCTGGCAGCGAGCGCGAGCGCTTCTCCGGGGGCGCCGCCGGAGGAGGGGGTCGTCGACCGGCTCCGCTCCTGGCGGCGGGAGGAAGCGGGCCGCCGCGGGGTCCCGGCCTACGTCGTCCTGCACGACCGGACCCTGCTCGCGATCGCGAGCGCCCGTCCGAAAACGCTCTCCGGACTCGGGGAGATCTCCGGGATCGGTCCGGCGAAGCTCGAAGCCTACGGCGAAGCGCTGCTCGCCGCGCTCGAGGGCGGCAACTAGACCGGCCGGCTCCCCTTTGCCCTTAGACTTCGCGTCCATGCGCACAACTCTTCGCCGGGCCCTCGCGTCACTCGTCTTTTCCATCTTCTGTGCGGTGGCCGCCGCCGCGGCGGGATCGCCGTTCACGCTCGAGCAGGTCTTGAGCGCTCCGTTTCCGTCGGAGCTCGTGGCGGCGGGGACCGGCGGCGCCGTCGCCTGGGTCTTCGACGCCCGCGGCGCGCGGAACATCTGGATCGCCGAGCCGCCGGAGTACCGCGGGCGCAGCGTCACGTCCTACCGCGACGACGACGGACAGGAGATCTCCGACGTCGCGTTCACGCAAGACGGCCGGACACTCGTGTACGTGCGCGGCGGAGACGCGAACCGGAGCGGCGACGTCCCGAATCCGGCGCTCTCGCCCGAAGGCGCGGACCAGGCGGTGTACGCGATCCCGATCTCCGGGGGCGTTCCGCGGCGTCTCGGCGAGGGACACTCCCCCGCCGTCTCGCCGAAGGACGGGCGCGTCGCGTTCGTCTCGAAAGGGCAGGTCTTCTCCGTCGCGCTCGCCGGATCCGACAAGCCGTCCGCGTTCTTCAAGACGCGGGGCGAGGCCGGGTCTCTCCGCTGGTCTCCGGACGGCGCGCGCCTCGCCTTCGTGAGCCGCCGCGGCGACCACTCCTTCGTCGGGATATTCGATCCCGGCGCCCGAACGATCCGCTATCTCGACCCGAGCGTCGACCGCGACCAGGCGCCAACCTGGTCGCCGGACGGCTCGCGGGTCGCTTTCGTCCGCGTGCCTTCCTCCCGGGCGCTCCAGAGCTTCCGGCCGCACCGGGAGGCGCCGCCCTGGTCGGTCCGGGTGAGCGACGCGTCGACAGGTGCGGGGCGCGAGGTCTTCCGCGCGGCGCCCGGAAAGGGCAGCGTCTTCCGCGGCGTCGTGGCAACGGACCAGATTCTCTGGGCGGATGGAGCGGATGGAGACCGGCTCGTCTTCCCGTGGGAGCGCGACGGATGGACGCACCTCTACTCGGTAGCGTCTTCCGGAGGAGCGCCGGCGCTGCTGACTCCCGGCGACTTCGAGGTCGAGTACGTCTCGCTGTCGGCGGACCGCCGGACCGTGCTCTTCAATTCCAATCAGGGAGACATCGACCGCCGGCACCTGTGGAGGGTCAGCCCTTCGGGAGGCCCGCCCGTCGCGATCACGTCCGAGCGGGGAATCGAGTGGAAACCCGTCGGGACCGCGGACGGCCGCGTCATCGCCTTTCTTCACTCGGACGCGAAAAAGCCCCCGCGCCCCGCGATCTGGCGGGAAGGCGCCGGCATCCGGGAGATTGCCCGGGACGCCATCCCGGGCGATTTTCCGGAAAGCGCGCTCGTCGTGCCGGAGGCGGTCGTGTTCCCGGCATCGGACGGGATGAAGATCCACGGCCAGCTCTTCCTTCCGCCCGGAGGCTCGGCGTCGCGCCACCCCGCGGCGATTTTCTTTCACGGCGGATCCCGGCGGCAGATGCTCCTCGGGTGGCACTACAACTATTACTACCGCAATGCCTACGCGTTCAATCAGTACCTCGCCAGCCGCGGGTTCGTCGTGCTCTCGGTCAATTACCGCAGCGGGATCGGCTACGGGATGGAGTTCCGCGAAGCGCTCGACTACGGGGCTACGGGCGCGAGCGAGTTCCGCGACGTGACAGGCGCCGGGCAGTATCTGAAGTCTCGTTCAGACGTGGAGCCGGCGGCCATCGGCCTCTGGGGCGGCTCTTACGGCGGCTATCTGACCGCCCTCGGGCTCGCGCGCTCGTCGGACGTTTTCGCCGCGGGCGTTGATTTCCACGGAGTCCACGACTGGAACCTCGTCATTCGGAACTTCGAGCCGACCTACGATCCGGAGAAGAACGCGGCCGCGGCGAAGCTCGCGTTTGATTCCTCGCCTCTGGCGTTTATCGAAACGTGGCGATCTCCCGTGCTCCTCATCCACGGAGACGACGACCGCAACGTTCCGTTCGGAGAGTCCGTGAACCTCGCCGAGGCGCTTCGCGCGAAGAAGGTGGAGGTCGAGCAGCTGATCTTTCCAGACGAGGTGCACGACTTCCTGCGGCACGAAAACTGGCTGCGCGCGTACCGGGCCGCCGACGAGTTTCTGGAACGACGGCTGAGGAAGTAGCTGTCCGCTCTCAGCTCTCAGATGACGGATGACGGATGACGGATGACGCTTGACGGATGACCGACAACTCCCCATGAAAGACCGGATCGTTTTCTCGAGCGGAGTCGGCCGCCGGTGCCCCGAGTGCGGTTGGCCCGAAATCGACTGCCGCTGCTCCTCGACGCTCGCCCGCGGGAAGGAAGCCGTGCCTGCGGTCATCACCGCAACGCTGCGCGTCGAGAAGCGCGCCTCCGGGAAGAGCGTGACGGTCATTGACGGACTACCGGACAACGCCGAGCTTCTCGCCGGACTGGCGAAGGAGTGGAAGAAAGCGTGCGGGACGGGAGGGACGGCGGGACAGGGGTGGGTGGAGTTGCAGGGAGACCAGCGCGAGAGGCTGCGCGAGCTCGTGGTCCGGCGGGGCTGGAAGGTGAAAGGATGACGCGGCCATGACGACGCGCGTTTACCTGGTCCGCCACGGCGCCACGACGCTGTCCGCCGAGGATCGGTTCGCGGGGGCCACCGACATTCCCCTTTCGGACGTCGGCCGCGCTCAGGTCGAAAGCCTCGCGGCGCGGCTCGCGAGAGACCCCGTCTCGGCGTTTTACACCAGCCCGATGGGCCGCACCATGGAAACGGCGCGCATCCTCGCCGCGCCGCACGGGAAGGCGCCGATCGCGCGCGACGGGTTGCGGGAGATCCATCACGGCCGATGGGAGGGAAAGACCCGGGCACAAGTCGAGGGTCTCTATCCCGAGGAGTACGCGCGCTGGGAGACCGATCCCTTTTCGTTCGCCCCCGAAGGCGGTGAGAGCGGGCTTGCCGTGACCGCGCGCGCTCTTCCGGCGCTGCTCGAGATCGTCACCGCGCACGAGAACCAGCACGTCGTGATCGTCTCGCACAAGGCCACGATCCGGCTGCTCGTCAGCTCGCTCCTCGGATTCGACGCGCGCAAGTACCGTGACCGGCTCGACCAGAGTCCCGCGTCGCTCAACATTCTGGATTTCAGCGATCCGGCGCGCGCGCGTCTGACGCTCTTCAACGACACGTCGCATTACGCGACCGCGGAGGCGGGCCTGCCGTCGGAGCCGTCGGCCCGGCTGTCGAAGTGGTTCGACGCTCCGGAAGGAAAGAAATGAACGTCGAGCGAAAGACTCCGATGATGAATCCGCGCACGCTCCGGCGAGTGCATCTGTACCTCGGTGCACTCTTCGCTCCCGTGCTGCTGGCGTTCGCGGCGAGCGGCGCATGGCAGGTCTACCGGTGGAACGACGCGAAGAAGGATGGAAGCTACAAGCCCCCGGCCATCGTGAAAATACTTTCGAACATTCACCGGAACCAGACCCTCGGGAAGGAAACTCCGGCGGCGACGGCAGCCAAGGCGTTCATGTTCCTGGCGTCTCTCGCCCTGATCACGACGACCATCCTCGGGATCGTGATGGCCTACCGGTTCACGGCGCGCCCCTTGACCGTCACTCTGTGCCTGCTCGCCGGGATCGTCGCGCCGGCCGTTCTGCTCCTCCTCGGCCGATAGCGGCGCCTCGTGCCAGCCGGCGGCCGGGAAGAGACCGAGGTCCCCGCGGCGACGACGGCGGCCTTGACATGCCCCGTCCGCGGCTGCGGGGCGGCGCTGTCGCGCCTCGGAACCGTCTGGTCGTGCGCGAGGGCCCATGCGTTCGACGAGGCGCGCAGCGGCTACCTGAACCTTCTCCAGCCGCAGGACCGCCGGTCGAAGCACCCGGGCGATTCGAAAGAAGCCGCGCAGGCGCGACGCCGGCTCGCCGACCGCGGGCTCGAAGACGGGATGCGCGACGAGCTGCTGCGGGAGCTCGACGCGCTTCCCGGATCGGGATCCCGCGCGGTGCTCGACGTCGGCTGCGGGGAGGGTTTCCTCGCCGGCGCGCTCGCGGCGCTCCGGCCGGTCGAGGCGCACGGAATCGACATCTCAGTTCCGGCGATCGAGCTCGCCGCGAAGCGATACCCGCGAGTGCGGTGGGTCGTCGGCAACGCGGACCGGACTCTCCCCTGGGCCGACGGCTCGTTCGACCTCGTGCTCTCGATCACGGCGCGCCGAAACGGACCGGAGATGCGCCGCGTGCTCAAATCGACCGGGCGGCTCGTTCTCGCGGTGCCGGGCCATGACGACCTCGCGGAGCTGCGCGAGGCGCTGCTCGGGCATGCGACCGAGCGTGACCGCGCCGCGTCCGCGATCGAAGAGCTGGCGGCGGATTTCGAGCTTCTCTCCCGACGGATGCTGGGTCGGAAAGCGAATCTCACCCGCCCGGAAATCCGGGACCTGCTGACCGCTACCTACCGAGGCGGCCGCGTTAGCGAAAGCGAGCGCGCGTCAGGGATCGGAGACCTCGAGGTCACGATCAGCCGGCAACTGCTGGTGTTCGCCGCGAAGGGATGAAGAGAGAGTCCCCCCGAACATCAACGGGCTCGGCTACTTGTTCGTGCGCCCCTCACCCCAACCCTCTCCCCGCTCGCGGGCGAGGGAGGTCGGTGCCAATTGATTTTGACCTCCTGATGTGACATCCTCCACTCTTCCGCCGGTCTCGCAGGTCGAGCCTCCGCGGGCAGCGGTCCAACCGCGAACGTAGGCCTCGCCGGCAAATCCTTCGTTCAGATCATTCAGCCGGAAAGACATAGCGGCGAAGCGCTGTTTCAGAGCGCCTCCGCGGAAACGAGATTCATGCCTTTCTCCACGTTCGGACTCCATCCCGACCTCCTGAAGGGGGTCAAGGAGATGGGGTTCGTCAAACCCACCCCGATCCAGCAGGACACGATTCCCCCGGCCATGTCCGGCAAGGACGTGCTCGCCTGCGCCATGACCGGCAGCGGCAAAACGGCCGCGTTCGGTCTGCCGATTCTGAACCGGCTGATGGGCAAGCCGCGCGGCAAGACCCGCGCGCTCATCGTCACTCCCACACGGGAGCTCGCCGCGCAGATCGACGAGCATTTGACCGCGATGGCGGTCCACACTCCCCTCTCGTCGGCCGCCGTCTTCGGCGGAGTCGGGATGGGCCCCCAGGAGCACGCGTTCCGCC
The DNA here is from genome assembly GCA_039931865.1 of Acidobacteriota bacterium. Taxonomy (GTDB): domain Bacteria; phylum Acidobacteriota; class Thermoanaerobaculia; order UBA5066; family Gp7-AA6; genus JALYUA01. Next base: position 28,057 of record JBDTRB010000026.1, read on the forward strand.
GCGGCGCCGACATCATCGTCGCGACTCCCGGCCGCCTGCTCGACCACTTCCGCTTCCCGTACGCGCGCCTGGATGCCCTCGAGGTCCTGGTGCTCGACGAAGCGGATCGGATGCTCGACATGGGATTTCTCCCGGATATCCGCCGCGTGCTGAAGCATCTGCCAGCGAAGCGCCAGACGCTGTTCTTCTCGGCGACCATGCCGCCGCCGATCGTGACGCTGACGCGCGAGATGCTCCACAACCCGTTCACCGTGAACCTCGAGCGTGTCGCGGAACCCGCCGTCGGGATCACGCAGGCGGTCTATCCCGTCTCGCAGAACCTGAAGGCGCCGCTGCTGCTCGAGCTGATCAAGCGGGGCGACTTCCGCAGCGTCCTCGTCTTCACGCGCACCAAGCACCGCGCCAACCGCCTCGCCGACAACCTGACCAGGAACGGCGTTCCCTGCGAGCGCATCCATGGAAACCGCAGCCAGATGCAGCGCACGGCGGCACTCGCCGGGTTCAAGGACGGCCGCTTCAAGGTGCTCGTCGCGACGGACATCGCCGCGCGCGGCATCGACGTCGAGGCGCTCTCGCACGTCGTGAACTTCGACGTGCCGCACGTTCCGGAGGACTACATCCACCGGGTCGGCAGGACTGCCCGCGCGGAGCTCACGGGCGATGCGTTCACGTTCGTCTCGCCCGAAGAGGAGACGGATCTCCGCCAGATCGAGCACGCGATCGGCAAGCGCCTCCCCCGGATCACCGTTCCGGGATTCGACTATTCGAAGGCCCCGGCCGAGAAGTTCGAGGTGCCTCTGGCGGAACGGATCGCCGAGATCCGCGCGCGCAAGGCGGGAGACCGCGCCCGCGCCAAGGAAAAAGCGGAACGCCGGGCCCGCGCGATGCAGCCGGCGAGAGCCGCCGGCCCGTCGGCCGGTCACCGGAGTCCCTCGGGTCCCTCGGGTCCCTCGCGAGGCCCGTCAGGCCCGCGCCCCGTGACGGCGTCTCGCCCGTCAGGCCCGAGCGGCCCCCGCACCGTGGCGCCGAGCTACGGCCGCAGGCCCGGAGGCCGGTAGGTTTCTCCCCCTCTCCCCGCGCTCGGGGAGAGGGTTGGGGTGAGGGGGCCGGCGGTAATCGGTGCGTTTTCAGCGCCCCGCTGACTCGGCCGACTTCGCCCTGCGACCGGTCGAAGCGAACTCCCCTCTCACTGCGTTTGGGGAAAGATGCTTCGGCCGGGGCGCACCACGCAGCACCGAATCTGCAATCGAGAGGGCCGGACCCTCACCCTTCCCTCTCCCCGGGCGCGGGGAGAGGATTTCAAATCGCTACTTCCCCACCGCCCCGCCATACACGGGCAGCGAGCCCGGCAACGACGGGGGAGCGGGAGACGACGGAGCGCCGAGCAGGCTCGGGACGGTCTGACCGGGCAGCGTCGGCAGGGGCACACTTCTTCCGCGCGCGTAGACCTCGTGCCGGCCGTTCTTCTTGTACCAGTCAGCCAGCGAAGCGGTCTGGAACATCTCCTCGATGATCTTCCGCCATCCGACGCCGGTGTTGTAGGCGCAGAAGGAGATCTCACCCATCTGGGTCGCGTACGGGATGATGCACATCTCGGTGCGGCGGAAGTCGTAGTTGAAGAGATCCTGAAACCACATGCCGCCGATGAAAAACACGCGCCAGTCGTAGCGCTTCTTCTTCGAGAACCCGAGCTTGCCGCCGGTGTGGCCGTCCATGATCTGGACGACTTTCCAGGGCGAGAGGCTCTTCGGGATTCCGGCGGGCTTCAAATTCCGAAGAATCGAAAGCGCCGTCTGGAACGCGGTCCACTTCTTCTTTCGCGCGGAGTCCGTGATGCCCTTGATGTCGGTCAGCATCTGGTCGACGTTCATCATCGCCGGCACCGGAACCGATTCTTTGGTCTTCGAGTCGACGAGAAGCATCGTCCCGATCCCGCAGTTGGGATGACAGCCGCACTTTAAGGACCCCCACTCGGACTCGAGCCCTCCGAGGAGGTCCTTCAGGTCCGAGAACGGGCCGGAGGCCGACAGCGGGTACCAGTCGCGCATAGGCTCGCCGATTCCCGCCTGGGTCTTCGCGTCGTGCGCGAGGTGCGACAGCGTATAGCGCTGCTTCGCGCGGGTCTCGTCGTCGATCTCCTCGTCGCGCCCGGTGAAGGAGACCGGCTGGAACGAGACCGTGTTGATCTTGTCGATGTTCTGGATCGCGAACTTCAGGATCTCTCCGACCTGGTGATCGTTGACGGTGTTCACGATCGTGGTCACGAGAGTGATGTCGACCCCTGCCTTGTGGAGGTTCTCGATCGCGCGCTGCTTCACGTCGAACAGGTTCCCGACCTTGCGGTGCTCGTTCGCCGCGTTGTCGACGCCGTCGAACTGGAGATAGACGAACCGGAGCCCCGCCTCGGCGGCTTCGCGGGCGAACTCTTCCTCCTGGGCGAACCGGATTCCGTTGGTCGCCGCCTGCACGGAGAAATACCCGACCTGGCGCGCGTACCGAACCGCCTGCAGGAAATAGGGCGAGATCGTCGGCTCGCCTCCGGAGAACTGGACGGAGAGCTGCCGGCGCGGCTTGATCGACACCGCATCGTCGAGCATCTTCTGGATGTCTTCCCACTCGAGCTCGTGGACGTAACCGACCTGGTTCGCGTCCATGAAACAGGGGTTGCACATCATGTTGCAGCGGTTGGTGAGGTCGATCGTCAGGACCGCGCCGCGGCCGTACTTGATCGACGAGGTGCCGTGCTCGTGGAGCCCGTCCTTCGGAATGACGAAGTCGCGCCCCGGATAGAGGGACTCGAGCCGTTTGAAGAACGCCGGATCGGTGGACATGACGTCTTCGAAGTGGCCGTGCTCGGGGCAATCCTTCTTCATGAGGATCTTGCCGTCTTCCTCGACGATCTGCGCCTTGATCTCTCCGGGGTTCCCGTCGACGAGGACCTTCCAGTCGGCCTCGCCGGACAGGATCTTGGTGCGCACTTCGGTCACGCACTTCGGGCAGAGCGAGTCCGTCTCGCGCGGGAACCCGAACGTCGGGAAGCTCCGTTCCTTCTGCTTCAAAAGAGGCGCGGGCGCCCACTTCGGTTGAAACGAGTTCTGCTCGAAACGACGATCGACGGCACGCGTGGCGCGCCAGAATGCGTCCGCAGTGAGCCGGAGTCCTGAATAGATAGCGTTCCGCATCATTCGGGTGCCCGGAAATGTGCCCGGGACGATCTCCTTCATTGTCGGCGGGGGAATCCCGTCCGGTTTTGTTTTTCCATTCTATCCGAAAACTTCCAGTTTCCCCGAACGTCCAGACATGTTCGACGCTCCCTTGAAACGCTCGGGCGAAAACGGGACGAGCTCTGGCGGCGGAACACCGAGGATCGCCTCGGCGACCCGCCGGGCCGTCACGGGAGCGAGAAGGATGCCATTGCGGAAATGGCCGGTGGCGAAGAAAAGGCCCGCTGTCCCGGAAGCACCGAGGATCGGCTTCGCGTCCTGACTGGCCGGCCTCAAGCCCGACCAGGCGTCTACGAACTCCGCTTGACGGAGCGAAGGGACCAGCCGGAAGGCCGCCTCGCACAACGCGGCGACGGCCTCCGCGGTGACCTGTTTATGAAACCCGACGTCCTCTTCCGTGGACCCGAGGAGGAGCGATCCGTCGGCACGGGGCACGATGTAGACGTCTGTCGACTGGACAACACAGGGAAGGAACGGCGGCCTTGCTGCCAGTCGGACGATCTGTCCGCGGACCGGCCGGACCGGAACGGGCGCCCTCTCCGGGTCGAAAGCGGCCCACGCGCCCGCCGCATCGACGACCGCCTCCGCTTCGAACGAGCCCTGGTCGGTTTCGACTCCGGAACAGCGACCATTCCGGTACAGAAAGCGGGAGGCCGTCGCGCCGAGCACGAACCGTACGCCCCGCCGTTCCGCTGAAACCCACAGCGCCCGGGTCAGGCGCCGCGGATCCACGGACCCGTCGAGCGGGAAGAACACGCCACGGTCGGCGCGCGGGGAGGAGAGTCCCCCGGTGATCTGCCGGATGCGTCGGCCGTCCACCTCCTCGAGCGGAAATCCAGACTCCCGCTGGAAGAGGAACGAGGCGAAGTCCTTCGTTCCGTCGAGATCGCAGCGGAGGACCCCGCCGTCACGCCATTCGACCGAGAGCCCGGTTTCCGTCTCGAGCTCGGCACACCATTCGGGATAGAGGCCGCGGCTCTCGGCCGCGAGGTCGAAGAACGGTCCCTGCGGCACGCCTTCCGCCTGCGGCGCGATCAATCCCGCCGCGGCGCCGGAGGCCTCCGCTCCAGGCGCGGCGCGCTCCAGAACCGTGACGCTCGCGCCGCGACGGGCGAGCTCGCGGGCGAGCGCGCATCCGATCACGCCGCCTCCGACGATCAGGACGCTCCGCGCGGAGCTCACCGCCGCCGGCGGCGCCGCCCGAATGCGTCGCCCGCGATCCTTCCCGCGGCCCACGCCGCGAGCGCACCGGAAGCCGCGCCGGCAATGGCGCCCGCGTAGGGAAGGAGACCGGGCGCGCGGCGGCGGAACGAGGCGCGCGCGCCCTTCAGAAACCCGCTGCGAAACACGAGCGCCGCGCTGCCCAGAGCCAGCGCTCCCACGGCCGCGGCCGCCCGTTCGACGGCCGTCGTCTCGCGCTTGTGAGCGCGCGCGATGGCGAGGGCGAGGCGGTTCAGTGTGACGACCTGAAAGGAAAGGTCTGCGGCGAGCGGAATTGCGGCGAGGAATCCGGCGGGAACGGATGCGACAGAGCCCACGGCCGCGCACCGCAGCGCGGCGCCGGTTACCAGCCGTTGGGAGACCTCTTCCGGGTCGGCATCGGGATGCCGTTCGACGATCCTGCGGATGTCGGCGTCGAGTCGTTCCTGGTCGGGTCCGAGGAGCACCGCGCGTGCGAGGTCGACGTACATGGAGGGGAATCTTATCGGAGGAAAATACGAAGCGGTGAAGGCGAAGGGTGGACAGCTCGAGGCGGGAAGGGAGTCCCGGGAAGCCTGAGGCTTCTCCCCCGCCCCTCGCACTGCTGCTTTCGCCCGTCTCTCTCACGCGCAACCGCGTGTTATGTTTTAAAGCGAATTCTCGAAAGGAGCCTGGAACGATGAGAAAGCTCGGATTTGCCCTGATGCTGCTGTGCGCGCTACCGCTCGCGCTCGCGGCGGCGCCGGCGGCGAGAAAGGGAAAGGCAAAGAAAACTGTGTCTTCCGCACCCCGCGACTACTCGAACACGCTGGCCACTCTGCAGACCGAGGCCGGCGACATCACGATCAAGTTCTTTCACGACAAGGCCCCGAAGCACGTCGAAAACTTCATCGACCTGGCGTCGAAGGGCTTTTACGACAACACCTTCTTTCACCGCGTCATCCCCGGCTTCATGATCCAGGGAGGCGACCCCAACACCAAGGGCGCGGAGGACGCCGCGCACCGGTACGGAACCGGCGGGAACGTCGTCAGCGGCAAGGAAGCGCGGCTGAAGGCCGAGTTCAACGACACCTCCCACAAGCGCGGAATCGTTTCGATGGCGCGCTCGCAGGACCCGAATTCCGCGTCCTCGCAGTTCTTCGTCGTGGTGAAGGACTCGACGTTCCTCGACAACCAGTACACGGCCTTCGGCGAGGTGGTCTCCGGAATGGACGTCGTCGACAAGATCGTCGCCGCTCCCAAGAACGCGAACGACCTGCCGAACCAGCCGACTCGCATCAAGAAAATCATGCTGACCCAGGCCAAGGGTTGAGGGGTTGAAGGGTTGAAGGGTTGAAGGGTTGAGGGGTTGAGGGGTTGAAGGGGTGAAGGGCGAGGGGCTGAGGCGCTGATCCTTTCAAAAAGCGGGAGGAGGCTCGAGCGGGGGACGCCGGAAGACCGGGTCCTCCGGACGGTCCGATTGCGGCTCCCCGTCTTTCCCATCCCCCGGTGACCCTCTCGACCGTTCTCCCTCCCGAGTTCTCACTCCTCTCCGCCCTGGCGGAGCGCACGCATCACGAGCCGGTCTCGTGCGAGGTGCTTCCGGGAGACGTCGGCCGGAGGCGCTACGTGCGGCTCCTGCTCGCGGACAACCGCTCGGTGCTCGGCGTCATGTACCCGCAGGAGGAGTCGGACTCGCGACGCCGCTGGTCCGCGGCGCGCGCGGCGCTCCGCGACAGGATCCGCGTGCCTCTGCTGATCGCGGACGACCAGGCGGGCAACCAGATCGTCGAAGACTTCGGCCGCGAGGACCTCGCCGCAAAATTCCTCCAGAGTCCCGGAGAGCGGAAGGCCTGGTTGCAGCTTGCCGTCGCCGCGGGTTCGGTATTCGCGGAGACGGAGGATCCGGGCATCAATCCCCCGTTCGACGCGGCGCTCTTCCGGCGAGAGCTGAATCTTGCCCGCGAAGCCGTTTTTGATCTCTACCTGCAGCAGCCGCTCACCCCCCCCGAGCGCGAGGTCCACGACCGCTGGGCGGAAGCGCTCGCGCAGGAGATCGCCTCCCATCCCCGGGCGCTCTGCCACCGCGATTTCCACGGCAACAACCTCTTTCCCCTCGACGCGGCGGTCGCGGCGATCGACTTCCAGGATCTGCGTTCGGGCCCGGACTCCTACGACCTCGCCTCCCTTCTCTGGGAGAGGACGACGCTCGACTGGATGACGGCGGAAACGGCGGAAGAGGCGATCGACGGGTTCATCCGAGCCAGAGGCATCCAGAGGGGGCCGTTTCGGCGGCGCTTTGACCGGGTCCTCCTCCAGCGGGCCTGGAAAGTGTGCGGGACTTTCGCCCGGGCGGTCGCGCAGGGCCGGGGCGAGGCGTACAGGCGGTACCTGCCGGGCGAAATCGCCCTCGTGGGGCGGCTCCTGGGCGACACCGCCGAAGATGCCGCCTTCGCCCGACTCTTTCAGGCCCGGCTCGCGCCTCTGTTAAGCTGACCGTCCATCCTTCGAAGGAGAACCATCGATGTTTGGCTCACTCGGCGTCCCCGAACTTCTGATCATCCTGCTGATCGTGATCATCATCTTCGGCGCGAACAAGCTGCCACAGCTCGGCAAGGGAATCGGGCAGGGCATGCGCAACTTCAAGGACTCGATCAAGGACGGCGGGGTGGACGAGACCAAGACGACGCCGCCCAAGTAACGTCGCCTCCGGTCACTACGCGACGCGCTCACGCGCCGGCGAGCGGCTCGCCTGAAGGCTCGACCGCTCGCCT
>JBDTRB010000027.1:0-35078 GCA_039931865.1 Acidobacteriota bacterium
GCCCCGAGAGGCTCCTCCCTCCCTCCGGTCGGGAGACTCCTCTCGGGGCGAGCGTGGCCACCATGTCGGCCGAAGCGCAGCTCTGCTCCCTCTCCCCGCGCTCGGGGAGAGGGTGGGGGTGAGGGGACCGAAGGCAGGCGATGCGTTCTTGCCGTCTCGTGAATTGCGCCGACTTTGCGTCGCGGGTGATCGAAGCGGATGTCCTGCTCCGACCCCGCCTGGCTGGGAGGGGCCGCCGGCTAGGTGTCGCTCAGGCTGTCGATCAGCGATTGCACGAGGTTTTGCGGAGAGGCGGCCGGGAGGCGGCGGGAGGGCGGGGTGGTTTCGCCTCCGCCTTCGACGGTGAACAGCGGCGGCGGGGCGGGGTTGTCTTCGCGGATCTCTTCGGCGATCGCGGCGTTTTCGGGGCCGGAGAGGAGAAGGATAGCGTCCACGCGGCGGTTTCGGCCGAGTTTTTCGAGGGCTTCTTCGGCGTCGCGGGCCCGGACGAATTCGACTGATGGGTGTGTGTCGAGCAGCCCCGCCAGGTTGGAAGGGTCCGGGGAGACCACCAGGATCGTGAACATGCTGAGTGGGAGTTTAGATGGGGAGCTGGACCGGTCCCGGCTCGCGTTCGTGTTCCGTGGTTTCAGCGACAGCTTTTGAAGCCGGCGGAACGGCCGCGTCGGCGGGCTATCGTGCGGGCTCGGGCTCGGGCTCGTGTTCCGTAGATTCAGCGGACAGCTTTTGAAGCCGGCGGAACGGCCGCGTCGGCGGGCGGCCTTCCGCCGGGATCCGCGCGGTGTTCGCGCTAGGGTTCGTGTTCCGTAGATTCAGCGGGCAGCTTTTGAAGCCGGCGGAACGGCCGCATCGGGGGGCGGCCTTCCGCCGGGATTCGCGCGGTGTTCGCGCTCCGTGACCCAGATCGTCGCGCTTCCTCCGGGTCTCGGGCGCGAGCCGTCGCTCTGCGCCACGTAAAACTCGAAGGTGTAGAGGCCCGGGCGGTCGGGCGCGAACGGGAACAGGAACTCGTGGCCCGGAAGGATAAGGACCTTGTCGTCCGTCGTCATGCCGACGACGGTCATGCCTCGAATCCCCTCCGGGATGTAGGCGAGGCTCGGCTTCGGATAGGAATAACTCGTCTTTCCCGACGCCTGCTCGCGGGTGAGCGGCGACGGCGGCTCCTCGCGCGCGATCGTCACGAAGCGCAGGCGCCAGTTCGCCGCCGGCTTGCCCCGGATGACGATCGCCGCTCCGACCGCGTCGGCCCTTGCCAGCGTGACCTGTTCCATTCGGCGGGTCAGAAACTCCTGGGACATCTGGAATCGCCCGCCGGCGACCGCGTACCCGACGCCGACGTGGGTCGCCTCGGGGTCGAGGATCGTCACGCGATGGCCGTCCGCCGGAGGCTTCTCGTCCATCATCTGTTCCTGTCCCGACAGCGCGAGGGCGATCGTCGTCTCTGAGAATTTCGGCTCGGTCGTCACCCACGAGACCGAGTTCTGCGAATGAAGGCCGAAGATCCCGGCAAGCCCCGTGCGCGCATACGGAGGCAGGCCGTCCATCAGGAAGTGTCCCCGCGTCCGCTCCTGGATCTGGCGCGCGCAAAAGGCGTCGCCGACGCGCGCGGCGGCCTCGTCCCAGGCGACGAGGGCGATGCCGAAGCGGGCGCGGTCCGCGTTGATCCGTTCGAGCACCGCGGCCTTCACCGGATCTCCCGGCCGCGACGGGTCGGGCGCTCTTTCGGTGAGCGGCCGGTCGAGCTGTGGCGCGTGCAGCTCGAGGGGACGCCGCGATGCGCTCGCCGTCCACCCCGCGGACTCCGACACCGCGCAGGCGAGCGTCAGCGGGAGGCATACCGCGGCGAGCAGAAGCGTGGCCGCCGTCCGCGGGACTTTTGCGCGGGTTATCCCTGTAATGACATCATCGCCGCCGTGGCCCGGCAGACGACGAGCCTCCGATGTGAGGTTCATCCGTCACGGCAACGCTGGGCCCGGGCGTCTCCTTCCCGGTCACCGGACAAGAGGTGTGGACATGGTGTCGATCCGATTCGGGACTTCGGGCTGGCGGGCCGTTCTCGCCGAGGAATTCACGTTCGGCAACGCCCGACGGGTCATCGCCGCCATCGCGCGGACGCTCGAGGCGGAGGGACATCAGGGCCAGCTGGTTCTCGTCGGGTACGACACGCGATTCCTCGCGGGCCGGTTCGCTGCCGAGGCCGCCCGCATCCTCCAGGCGGCCGGGTTCCAGGCGGAGATGTCCAGCCGTCCAATTCCGACGCCTGTCCTCGCCTTCGAGATCCGGCGCCGCGGGGCGGCCGGAGGCGTGAATTTCACCGCGAGCCACAACCCGCCTCAGTACCTGGGGATCAAGTTCTCGACTTCCGACGGCGCGCCGTCGCTGCCCGAAGTGACCTCGCGCATCGAAGCGTTCCTGGCGGAGATCCCGGAGATGCCGCCGCCGGCGCCCGAGCGCGTGGCGGAGTTCGATCCCGTGCCGCCGTATTTGGAAGACCTCGGCGCGAAAGTACGTGGCGGCGACGTCGCACGCGGAAACCCCCGCTTCTCGGTTGATTTTCGCTTCGGCACGTCGGCCGGGTTCCTCGACGGCTACCTGAATGCGTGTGGAACTTCGGTCGAAAGCTTGAACGCGAAGCCGGACCCGCTCTTCGGGGGGCAATCCCCCCAGTGCGGCGAAAAGGAGCTGGTCGGACTCGGCCGAGCCGTCGTCGCGAACGGCTCCCGTCTCGGGCTCTCGTGCGACGGCGACGCGGACCGCTTCGGGATCTGCGACGAAAACGGCGAGTACATCCAGCCGAACGACATCCTCGCGCTTCTCGCAAACGATTTTCTCGGCAGGAAGGGGCGTCGGGGCGGGATCGCGAGGAGCGTCGCGACGACGCACGCTCTCGACGCGATCGCCGCAAAGTACGGCGTGCCGCTCTACGAAACGCCGGTGGGATTCAAGTACATCGGCGAGAAGCTGATCGCGGGCGAGATCCTGTTCGGAGGCGAGGAGAGCGCGGGGCTGACCGTCGAGGGCCACGTCCCGGAGAAAGACGGGATTCTCGCGGACCTCTTAGTCGCCGAGATGCTCGGCGCGACCGGCAAGACGCTCGGCGAGCTCTCGCGCGATCTCGTCGCGGACATTGGCGCCTTCATCTCGCGTCGCGTCGACCTCCCTCTGTCCCCCGAGGCGCGTCAGGCCCTCGCCCGGCGCCGCGCCTCCCCGCCGGAAAGCCTCGCCGGGACGCGTGTCGCTTCCGTGAACCTTCTCGACGGAATGAAGTTGATTTTCGCGGACGGTTCGTGGATTCTGGTTCGAGAATCCGGGACCGAGCCGGTGGCGCGGGTGTACGTGGAGGCCAGCTCGGCGCAGGAGGCTTCCGCGCTCGCCGAGGCCGCGCAGGACCTGCTGAAAGCGTGAGCGAAGGAGTGAAGCGGCCTTGAGTTTTCTGATCGAAGGGGTCCTCGGGCGCGAGATCCTGGACTCGCGAGGAAACCCGACGGTCGAAGTCGAGGTGCTGCTCTCCGGCGGGGCCATCGGCCGCGCGGGCGTCCCCTCGGGCGCGTCGACGGGGGAGCGCGAGGCCTTAGAGCTCCGGGACGGCGACTCGAAGCGCTACGCCGGCAAAGGGGTGCTCAAAGCCGTCGCCCACGTCAATGGAGAGATCGCGGCCGAGGTCCAGGGCACGGACGCGCGGGACCAGGCGCTGATCGACCGGATTTTAGTCGAGCTCGACGGGACGCCCAACAAGGGGCGGCTCGGCGCGAACGCGATTCTCGGCGTCTCGATGGCCGTGGCGCGCGCCGCCGCCGAAGCTTCCGGGCTCCCGCTCTACCGCTACCTCGGCGGCGCCGCCGCCCGGACCTTGCCGGTCCCGATGATGAACGTCATCAACGGAGGCGTGCACGCCGACAACCGTCTCGACCCGCAGGAATTCATGGTGTGCCCGATCGGCTTCGAGCGATTCACGGATGCGCTCCGCGCCGGGGTCGAGATCTTTCACGTGCTGAAATCGAAGCTCAAAAAAAAGGGCCTTTCCACGGCCGTCGGGGACGAGGGCGGCTTCGCGCCCGACATCGGGTCCTCGCGCGAGGCGCTCGACCTCCTGATGTCGGCGATCGAGGCGGCCGGGTACAAGCCCGGGCGCGACGTCGTCATCGCGCTCGATCCCGCCGCGTCCGAGTTTTTTCAGAAAGGCAAGTACGTCCTCTCCGGCGAGAGGAAGACTTTCTCGCCGGAACAGATGGTGGCGTACTGGGCGGACCTGGCCGCCGAGTATCCGATCGCCTCGATCGAGGACGGCCTCGCGGAAGGCGACCGGAAAGGATGGGCACTCGCCACCCGGGAGCTCGGCGGGAAAATGCTCCTCGTGGGCGACGACCTCTTCGTCACGACCCCCGCGATCCTCGCCGAAGGCATTGCCGACGGCATTGCCAACGCGCTGCTGGTGAAGCTGAACCAGGTCGGCACCGTGACGGAGACCCTCGAGGCCGTTCGCATGGCGCAGACCAACGGATACCGCACGATCGTCTCTCACCGCTCCGGCGAGACTTCGGACGACACCATCGCGGACCTGGCGGTCGCGGTCAACAGCGGCCTCATCAAGACCGGCTCCGCGTGCCGCGGCGAGCGGCTCGCGAAATACAACCGGCTGCTCGAGATCGAAGAGGATCTCGGCGCGGCCGGCGTGTTCGCCGGGAAGGCCGCGTTTCCGGGATGAGAGAAGCTCCGCCTCCGCCGCGCGCGCCTCGTCCTTTCCTGACGTTCTTCGCCTCGCTTGCGTGTTCGTCCGTCGTGCTCGGGCTGCTGCTGCTCTGGGACCACAAAGTGCTCGATCTTCACAACGCGCGAGAGGACGTCAAGCGGCTCGACGTGCAGCTCGCCGGGCGCGCGGCCGAGAACGACGAACTTCGGCTCTCGATCGAGGCGGCGACACGCCATCAGTTCCCGGCTGAGAAGGTCGCCCGTGAAGAGCTTCACCTCGTGCACCCGGAAGACCTAGTCCTGTTGTATCCAGCGGGGTCGCTCTCCGCGAAGAAGGAGCCGCGTCAGTCGGAGTTCCGGGCGCAGAGGCCCGCGCCGACGCCGGGGCCCGGATCTTCCAGCCCGCGCTGAACGTTAAGACTAGCCGGGGCTTTTCAAGGTCCGGGCGAGCACTATCAGGAGCAGGGCGCCGCCCACCACGATCGCGATCCACAGCGCTGCCGGCGTGCGCGCCGCCCCGGCGGGCTTCGCGGCTGAGGAGGAAGCAGCCAGCTTCGCGGGAAGCGCCGGCGCCGAAAGGACCCGCCCCGCCACGAGCTCCAGGTCAAATTTCGGAGCCAGCGCGTTCTCGTTGTCCCACAGGAGCGTCAGTCGCTCGCCCGGCACGAACGCGAAGTCGATGCGCGGTGACGAGGTCCAGACGGCGGTGTCGGAGATCGAAAGGGGCGCGTTGTCGCCGTTCTCGATCTCGACCTCGATCGCGGCCTGGGTCGGCCGCGTGATCGGGATCGTGATCGGGACCGGCGGATCCCCCTCGCGGCGGACCCACGAGGAGCTCCCGAGAACGCGGCGTCCGGTGCTTCCCCGGGCGTCACGGTCGTCCTGGAAGACCGTCGCCTGCCGCGAGAAGTACGCCGGCGAGCCGGCCGACATCTCGACGAGATCGACCGAGGACGCCGGGTCCATCGTGATCCGCACGATCGTCTTCGTTCCGCGCTCCGTCGCGGACGCCGGAGCCGGATGCCGCTCCCGGTGCGCGACGCGCTCCAGCACATAGGGCACGGGGCGCTTCTCGGAATCGAGGATTCGCACGGAGATTGCTTTCTCGGCCGCGGGCGGCGGCAGATCGAGGTAGGCGACCGAGCTTTCGCCCGGAAGCGCGATCGGCGATGATTTCTTCCAGGCGGCGGGATTGACCGGGGTGCCGCGCGGGCCGGCCGGAAGCGCCGCCGCTTCTCCCGCCCTCTTCTCCGCCGGGCCGAGGGCTACCTCGGAAGGGTGGACGGGTCTCGAAATCGCGAGGGCCCGCTCGAGGTCGTACCGCGGTGCCTCGGCGATCCCCGAGCCGTAGAAAAGCCGGAGCGGCTGCCTGTCCCGGGGAGCCGCGAAGACGATGGTCTGCGGGCGCGCGAGCGCATCGACACGCGCGATCTCGAACGGCGGTCCGCCGGGCTCTTCGATCTCGATCTCGAGGAGTCGCGACGACCCGTCGCAGAGCGCGATGCGGTCGTTGCCCGACCCGTCGGCGGCTCGGGAGATCGTGCCTTCTCCGACGACGCGCCGAACGACCTCGTCCCGATAGAACAGGCGCGATGTGACCGTGACCTTTCGCACGTACGCGGGTGCGGCACCCGAAATCCGCAGGGCATCGACGCCCAGGTTTCCGGCGGGCAGCGTCACGGTGCGCGTCGTCGCGGTGGGATCCGATCGGTCGGCAGGACCGGGCGTCAGCGGAATTTCCCGCAGGACGGGCTCGTCACCGCGCGCGTCGATTGAAACCGCCCGCGGCACGATCGGATCGCCGTTGCGGTCGTCGAAACGGAATCTCCACCAGCGACGCCCGTTGGGCGGAAAGCGCAGCGTCGTCGACCGCACTTCGCGCCCGGCGAAGATCGATCCCTTCGCGAAGGTTCCCCACGAGCTGCCGTCGTCGGAAGACTCGACGGAAACGGGTTTCAGAAACTCGGTGCCTTCGATCTCCAGCGTCGCCGCGCGAGCCAGAGCGGGGTGCGCGCCGCGATCGAGGAGCGCGACCGTCTCACGACGCGGCGTCGTCTCGACGTCGCGCAACGGCAGGCGCGCGGGGGCCCGGCCGATGCGCTCCTCGAGCGCCCAGGCGACCTCTTCGCCGGCCGCGTCGCGGATGCGCAGATCGGGGAGTCCGGGGTGGCACGCGTCGAGGACGTCGTCCGGAAGAACGAGGCGGGCCCATCCGGCGCTCGCGGTCATCGTCCTCGAGTACCGGAAGAGATCGTAGGGCGCGGCCGCGACCAGAACGAGCGCAACCGAGGCTAGAAAGGCCTTCCTCACGATCGCTCTCGGGCGAAGACGAAACGCTGAGTCAGAAACGAAACCGCGAGCAGCGCGACCGCGAGACCGATGACGGAGCCCACGCGGTAAAGTGCGCCGAGGTCCCAAAGGTCGTGCAGGAACACCTTCCCGATCGTCAGAAGGAGCACGAAGAGCGCGGCGGCCCGGACCGGCTTGGAGCTCTGCGAAATTCCGAGCGCGAGCAGGATCATCGCGAAGACGCCCCACGCGACGGAATACGTAACGTCTTCGGCGAGACCTCCCCCGGAGAGCCGGAAGACCACCGTGTGTCCAGGAGAGTAGAAGTCAGCGATCTCGATGTTGACGAGCATGAACAGAAGGACTCCGGCGGCTGCCTGGAGGAGCGGACTGACGCGTCGCCGGGCGGCCCAGGGAGCATCGCGGAGCATCCGGCCGGTCCAGAGCAGTGCGACCGCGCAGATTCCGAACGTGTAGAGATACCAGTTCAGGATCGGCGTGCCGCTGCGCGCGTGGTAGTGCCACAGCGCGGGGTTGAAGACGAGACGGACGAAGCAGGCCGCCGCCAGGAGAGTCGCGGCCTTGACGAGGCCTTCTGACGGGACGCGGCGCCATAGCCAGGCGAGCGCGGCGGCTTCCAGGCCCCAGGCGACGGTGATCCACTGCTTGTCGAGAACGATCGGAACCGCGGCCGTCACGAAAACGAGGGTAAGCGCCCCGAAGAGCGCGGCGGTGAAGCGGCGGTCTTCCGGCGAAGTCAGCAGCGCCTGCGAGCGGCGGAGAGCCAGAAGCGCCGCGGCGCCGCAGACGATTGCCACGCCGCCGAGCCATGTCGAGCCCCACTCGTCTTTCGCCAGCAGGTACAGGACGGGAAAGTGCAGGATCGGGGCGAGCGCGCTCGACAGCCACGCGAGCCTGTCCCGGCGCCAGCGGCTCCATACGAAGGGGAGGGCCCAGAACGCGGCGGTCGGCGCGATGACGAGCGGAAGAATCTCCGGGAGTCCGTGCGGGCGTTTGCCGGAACCGGCGAGGTCGGATGCGACGATCCCGGCGAGCGACGCGAAGAGAAGCGCGTGGCTCGCCAGAATCCACGCGCCGGAGGCGAACATCGTCGCGATCGCCAGCAGCCCGGCCGCGTGCGCCGCCGCGAAGATCCAGAGCGGCAGCACGGGCGCCGTCCCGGGAAGGTCGAGGAATCGGAGGAGCACGAGAAGCCCTCCCGCGAGCGATATCGCGGCGGCGGCGCGCGTTGCGGGGTGATCGCCGCGTCCCCGCCTCGCCAGGGCGAACGCCAGGAACCCGGCCGGGACGAGAGCGAAATAGAAGAGGACTTCCGTGCGATGCGTGAAGAGGTCGTTCGAGACGCGCGCCGCGAGCGCGGCGACCGAGAACGCGGCGGCGATCGGGAGCAACGGAGTGAACCCGGCGCGATCGCCGACGAGGAACGCTCCGACCGCGAGCAGGATCAGGTATCCGCAAAGGAACGCCGGGGAGATCGCGAAACCCCCGTGGCCCGCGACCAGGAATGCGAGCAGCAGGGGACCGATCGAAGCGCAAATCCGTATCCCGGACACCCATTCGCGGCGCGGGGCTCCCGGCGCGCCTTCCGCGCCCTGGGGGTATCCGGCGAACAGGGCGGCCAGCACTCCGGCGGCGCCGAGCGCCCATGGCGCCTTGCCGCCGTCCAGATGCGCGTCGGACCAACCCGCGAAGAGGATGGCGGAGCCGGCGAGAGCGAGGCTCGAGATCGAGAGCCACCCCCGGCGCCGCGCCAGCGCCAGCGCGCCGAAGTCGAGCAGGAGCACGTAGAGGAAAAGCGCGACCGGGCGGTCCTCGTGCGTCGCGAGGAGATACGGCGTCAGAAATCCGCCGACGAGACCGAGCACCGCGACGATGTAGGCCCTCCGACGCGCGGCGAGAATTCCCGCGACGACCGTCACGGCGGCCATGCAGGCGAACGTGGCCGGGGTCGAGAGCAGGGCATAGCGCGCGTGAGCGGCAAAAAGAGAGGCGTACAGGATTCCCACGCCGGCGCCGGACGTCGCCTGACCCGCCATGTCCCCGCGAGTCCGCAGAAAGTCCCCGCCCGCAAGCGCGGCCGCGCCGACGAGCAGCGCGATCACGACGCGCCACAGCGGCGGGATCAGGTTGTGCTGGATCGAGTACTGGAGGAAGAGTCCCATCCCGATGAAGAGCGCGATGCCGCCGAGCCACGCGAAGAGGCGGACGCTGATCAGACTCTCCCAGTCGAAAGGGGGGCGCGGAGCGCGCGGCGGAAGAGGCGGCAGAACGGGGGCGGCGGGCCGAGGCGGAACCAACGGCGGCGGCGGCGGAGAGATCGGCGGGACGATCGGATCCCGTGGGGACGGAGGGGTCGCGTCGGCGGCCGTGGCAGGCGCCGATGGCTCCGGCGCGGGCGGACGATGCGCCGACGCTCCGGGCGCGGGGACCAGCGGCGCGACCGGTGCGGGTTCGTGGGCGATCGAGGCCGGAGCGGCAGCGTGAGCTCCCCGCTCCATCTCCATGCGCGCGATCCGGCCGGTGAGCTCGGCGAACTGCACCCAGAGCTGGCGCATCTCTTTTCTGGTCCGCCGCGCCTGGACGAAGGCCGCGACCGGCAGGACGAGGAGAAAGAGCGCGAGGCAACCGAGAATCGGAAGAACTTCGCTCATCAGATGAATGTGGAAAAGGAAGAAAGAAGTCTAACAGCGGCAACAGCCGCTCGACGAGTGGGCGGGCGGGTCCGGCCGGCGTTTCGCCGCGAATCAGCGCTCCAAAGCCGCTTCGAAGGTCTCCTCGACCAATGCCGCGGCCTGGTCCCAGGTCAGCAGAAGAGCGCTTCTTCGGGCTTCCGCGCCGAGCGCCGATCGAAGGGAGGGATCGTCGAGCAGATTGCGCACGTGTGCGGCGAGCTGCGCGGGCTCCCGGGGGTCGAACAGGAGCGCGGAGCCCGCGAGGCGCTCTGCGGCGCCGGTGCTGTCGGAGAGGATCGACGGGGTCCCGGCGGCGGCGGCCTCGATCGCGGGGAGCCCGAACCCTTCGTCGAAGGAGGGCAGGACGAGCGCGAGCGCGCCTGAATAAAGGTCTCGCAGGGCGGAGTCGGAGGGCCCCGAGATCCACTCGACCCGGTCGGCGAGCGCGGCGGACGCGACCATCGCCGCCACGTCCTGCGCATGGAAAACGTCCGTCGCAAACGGGCCGGCGAGCAGGAGATCGACAGCGGGCACGTGTCCCAATGCTTCGAGGACCGCCGCGATGTTCTTGTGCGGAGAGAGGCCGCCGACGAAGAGGAGATACGGCCGCGGCCTCGCCGCCTGCCGAACCGCCGGCTCGAAGAAGATCGGATCCGCCGCTTCGGGGATGACCGAGATCCGCTCCGGCGGGACTCCATAAATCCGTGCGATCCCGCGGCGGGAATGCAGCGAGACCGTGAGGATCGCGCGCGCGCGGCGCAGCCCGAGCGTCGTCTTCCAGCGCCAGCGGCGCGCCGCCGCGGGGGACTCGAATACGAGCTTTCGATGGCTTTCGGCGGTGACGTCGTGGAGAACGAGAAACTCGGGAGTGCCTCGGACCGGCACGTAGGTGAGCGGAGAAGGGAAAAGAAGCCCGTCGAATCGGCCCCGCGACAACCCTCGGCTCATGCGGAACATCTCCGCCAGGGACCGGCGGTGGTCGCTCGACGCGCCGGCGCTCGCGGCGTGCCCGGTCGGGATCACCACGCGAGGCATCTCTCCGTCCGGAGGCAGGTCCCGCGCGGTGATCTCGTCGGCGGCGAGGATCCACTCGTGGCGGCCGCGCCGGACGAGAGCCGTGGCGAGGCCCCGGAGGAAACGGCCGTACCCCCGCGGATTGCTCCAGGCGCCCGCTTCGATGCCGAACCGCACCGCTCAGACCACGTTGCGGGTCGAGCCGCCTTCGCCAAAGAGATAGCCGGCCGCGTCCCCGGCGGCGCGAACCGCGAGAAACCCGGCGAGCCACAAAAGACTTCGCGGAAATGCGCGGCGAGCCGGCGTCCCCTTGCTGCGGGCGACACGGCGAGCGATTTTCCAGGCGCGCAGCGGCACGAGCGCGGGCGCGGCCGCGGCGGACAGCGCCCGCGCCGGCCACGACATCTCCCGGGCGCGCATGCCGGCGTACGAACGGGAGACGTGCCACCGCTGCGAGACGAAGTGAGATACCGAGAACGGCTTGACGTGCACGGCCTCGGCGCCCGCGACGCAGCGCCAGGTGAATCCGCGCCGCGCAAGCCCCGCGAGAACGGCGCTCTCCCACTGGTCGCCGAAAAACAGATCTCCGCACTCGTCGATCGCGGAGCGCTTGTAGGAGACGTTGCTTCCCGGCGGGCCGGTCGCGTCCGAGGCGGCGCTCATGTGCTCACTGTATTCGGTGAAGAACGCCGCCCAGTCGACCGGCGAGAGGCAACCGTTCGTCACGGGGCCCCAGACCGCCGCCGCCGTTCCCTCGTGCCCGCCGACCATTGCGTCCTGCCACGTCCCGGTGACCTCCATATGATCCTCGAGGATCGCGACGATGGGTCCGGCCGCCGCGCGGATCCCCGAGGCGCGCATCTGAGGAATCGTCAGGCCCTCGCCGGTCACGATCCGAACGGCAGGGAACTCCCGCGCCAGCGCTGCGGAATCCGCCGGGGCGAGCCGATCCACCACGACGACCTCGATCGACCCGGGTCGCGGCTGTCGGGCGAGGGCGGCCAGCGTCCCCCGCAACAGGGACAGCGAGTTGACCGCCGGGATCACGACCGAGATTTCGGCGGGGCTACCGCGAGCGGTCACGGCGCCATCTCATCGGAAGCTCGCAGGCCGCCGAGCGCCTCGCCGGCCGCCCACGCCGTGAGAAATGGAAGAAGCCAGGGAATCGCCATCAGCAGCTGGCGTGTGTAGCCGCGAGGCGCCGCGCGCCTCGCGATGCGCCCTAAGAGGACGAACGGGACCAGAGGCGCCCCGGCCACTCTCAGCGCGGTCAGGAGGGCGGACGCCGCGCGCCGCCGCCCGCGGCCGCTGCGGCGTCCATGCCGAAAGCGGTTTCGGCAGAACGAGGCAAACCCCGCGGATCGCCCGTGCCGCACGACGATCGAGGGCGTCACGATCAGTGTCGCTCCAGCAGCGACGAGCGCCGCGTCAATCTCCGTTTCCCAGAATCCGCCTGCCCAGAGCGTCCGCAGCGGCTCGATCGACTCGCGCCGGTAGGCGGCGTTGTCCCCGGGGAGCGTCCTGGCTCTGTGCGCGGCAAACGGAAGCAGATACGCCGAGTAACGGCACAGGTGCACCGCCCAGTCGAGAGCGGTCAGTCCCGACGCGGGCTCGATCGCGCCGCCGACGCCCGCGATTCCCTCGCGCATCTCGTCCCGGATCGCCTGTGCCCAGCCCGGCGCTGGGTCCATCGAGCCTGTGGTGAGGGCGACGACGTCGCCGCGCGCGCGGGCGATTCCCCGGGACCAGAGAACCGGCACGAGCGCCGAACCTCCCGCCTCGGCCGCCGTCTCCAGCAGCAACTCGTCGTCCCCGCTCATGTCGAGCTGCGAACGGAAGGCCTCGAGATGGCTTTGGGCCGCGTTCATCCCCGCTGCCACCGCGACGACGAGGGAGATCGAAACGCGAGTCACTCCTGGCGCTCCTTCCGTGCTGCGAGAAGACCGGACCGTGTAGGGGAGAATAAGAGAGCGGACCGGAACTTCAAACGTCGGCGTCGAAGGGAGCCCTCGGAAGAGGCATGTCGAACGATCTCTGCGCGCGGGGACTCGCCGGCGGGGCCGGACGTCGGAAGCGCGCTTGAGGAGCCTCCGCATCTGCCTCGTCACCACGTTCTATCCCCCCCAGAGCTTCGGCGGGGACGGAGTCTTCGTCGAGCGGCTGGCTCATGCGCTGGCGCGCGAGGGGCACCGGGTCGACGTCGTTCACGACGCGGGCGCGTTCCACGCGCTTTCGCCGGGCGGATCTTCGGCGGCGCCCGAGGTCGTGCCCAATCTGACCGTGCGGTCTCTGGCGGACGGGCCATTCGCGCGTGCGGATCTGCTCGCGCGGCATCAGCTCGGGAGCCCCGCGGGGAAGGCGCGGGAGCTCCAGGCTCTTCTCTCCCCGGACCGCTACGACGTGGTCCACTTCCACAATGTTTCGCTTCTCGGCGCTCCCGGGCTCCTGCGCTACGGCGGGGCAGGGGGCGTGAAGCTCTGCACCCTGCACGACTACTGGTTCGTCTGCTCGATGCACGTGCTCTGGCGCTACGACCGGGAACGCTGCACCCGGCGAACCTGCCTCTCGTGCACGATCGCGGGCCGGCGGCCGCCGCAGGTCTGGAGGTCCACGGGAGCGGTGAGCCGCTCGGCGGAATCGGTGGACGCCTTTTTGGCGCCGAGTGAGACGTGCCGCGAGCTCCACGCTCGAAACGGCTTTCCAGCGCCGATGCGCGTCCTTCCGCACTTCGTCCCCGATTTTTCCGGAGCGGATTCCCCCGGCGAACCCGCGGAGGCGGGAGTCGCGCGCCGCCCTTATTTTCTGTATGCCGGACGGCTCGAACGACTGAAGGGGATCGAAGCGCTCGTCGAGGCCTTCCGTTCGTATGACGGCGCGGATCTCGTGATTGCGGGCGCCGGCAGTCTGGAAGGAAGTCTTCGCGAGGCGGTCCGGGACCTTCCGCGTGTCCGTTTCGCCGGCTGGGTGACGGACGCCGGGCTGCGCTCGCTTTATCGCGGCGCCGTGGCGGCGATCGTACCCTCTCTGGCGTACGAAACGTTTGGACTGTCGGCCGTCGAGGCGTTCTCCGCCGGCATTCCCGCGGTCGTGACGGCAGGGGGCGCGCTCGAGGAAGTCGTCCGCTCGACCCGCGGCGGAATCGTGTACGGCTCTGCGCGAGAGCTGCTCGAGGGTCTCGCGGCGCTCGAGTCGGGGCCGGATCTGCGGCGCACCCTGGGGGAGAATGGGCGACGAAGCTACCTCGAGCGGTTCACCGAGGCGAAGCATCTCGAGGCCTACACCCGCTTGATCGGCGAGCTCGGCGAGCTCCAATCGCGGTCGCTCGTCCCGAGGCCGGCGTGAGCGGCTCCTGGCGCGTTCCCGTCCTGACGTACCACGCGATCGGCGAAGGGCCGGTTCCGTTGTTCACGCCCGCCCGCGTGTTCGAGTCGCATCTCGCCGCGCTCTCGCGGGCCGGTTTCCGCACGATGCCGCTCGCGGAACTGGCCGCCTCGCTCGCCGCCGGAAAATCCGCGCCCGCGCCCGCGCCCGCGATGGATCGTTCGCTGGTCCTCACGTTCGACGACGGCTATCGCTCTTTCGCCGAGGAGGCGTGGCCCAGGCTGCGAGCTCGCGGATTCGGGGCAACGGTGTTTCTCGTCTCGGGGCGCTGCGGGATGGACAATCTCTGGCCGACGCAGAAGCCGGGAGTTCCGCGCAGTCCGCTGATGTCCTGGGACCAGGCCGCCGCGATTGCCGCGGAGGGGGTCGAGCTCGGCGCGCACGGCCGCACCCACGCCCCGCTGCCGCTCCTCTCCGACGGAGAGATCGAGGATGAAGTCGCGGGCTCGCGCGCCGACATCGAATCCAGGACGGGGCAGCGCGTCCGGCTGTTCGCCTACCCGTACGGAGCGTCCACCACGGGGGCCCGGGCGATCGTGCGCCGCCACTTCGAGGGCGCGGTTTCCGTGCGGCTCGGCCTCGCGGGCCGATCGAGCGATCCGTTCCTCATCCCGCGGATCGATTCGCACTACGTCTGCCCCCGCGCGGTCGCGTGGCTTCGGAGAGACGCCTTCCGGGCCTATCTCGCGGGGCGGCAGGCTCTGAGGGACGTGCGGCGGCGGGTCACGACCGACTGGTCGGCCCCGGAGGCAGCCCACAACCGTGAGTGAGGCGATGCCCGGAGCCCCCGCGACGGTCTCCGTCGTCGTGCCCGCGCGACAGGCCGCGCACACGCTTCCCGACTGCCTCTCGGCGATCCTCGCCTCGACGCCGTCGCCTCTCGAGATCGTCGTGGTCGTCGACGGGCCCTGCACGGATGGCACCGCGAAGGTCGCGGAGGCCCACGGGGCGCGGGTCCTCCAGCTCCCGGAGCGGCTCGGTCCGGCGGGGGCGCGCAACGCCGGCGTCGCGGCGGCCGCGGGCGCCATCCTCGTCTTCATCGACGCGGACGTGGCGGTCCGGCCGGACGCCATCCGCCTCCTGGTCGCGAGCTTCGAGGAGCCCGGCGTCGATGCGGTCTTCGGCTCGTACGACCGGGAGCCGTCCAGACTGACCGTCGCGTCGCAGTACAAGAACCTGCTCCACCACTTCGTGCACCAGGGGGGCCGCGAGGCGGCGCACACGTTCTGGTCGGGGCTCGGAGCCGTCCGGCGCGACGCGTTCGAGCGGATTGGCGGATTCGACAGCGCGCGATACCGCCGGCCGAGCATCGAGGACATCGACCTCGGCCACCGGTTGCGCGAAGCCGGCTCCGAGATCCGGCTCGTGAAATTGGCGCAGGGTAGCCACCTCAAGCTGTGGACGGCGTTCGGCATCTTCAAAACCGACCTGTTCGACCGCGCGCTGCCGTGGACGGAGCTGATCCTGCGGGCCGGCCGGATGCCGACGGATTTAAACCTCGCGCTGCGGCATCGCATCGGCGTCGCCGCGACCGCGGTTTTGATCGCGTCGCTCTTCGGAACTGCGGTCAATCCCGGGTTCATCTATCTCGCGGCCGCGGCCCTCCTCGTCGCGGTCGTGGCCGGCGGGGACGTCTTCCGCTTTTTCGTGCGCGAGCGGGGTCTCCTGTTCGCGGTCCTGTCGGTGCCGCTTCACCTGTCGTACTACGCCGCCTCGGGGCTCGGATTCGGGATGGGCCTCTTTCGCCACGCCGCCGGGCCGATGCCCGCGCGCGGGATCCTCGAGACGCGGCGTATCTTCACGAACGCTTCGGTGCTCGCCGCCGGGGAAGTCGCCGCGCGGGGCTTTTCGTTCCTCGCCACTGTTCACGTCGCACGCGTCCTCGGGGCGTCGGGCTTCGGCCGGATCGAGCTCGCGTCGGCCCTCGCTCTCTACGTCGGGGTTCTCTCGACGTTCGGACTCGACCTCGTCGGCACGATGCGCGTTGCGGTCGACCCCGACCGTGCTCGTACCCTCGCCCGCACCGTCGCCTCGCTGCGCGTCGCGCTGTGCGCCGTGATGACGGCCGTCCTTCTTGCGTTGACGTGGCTCGTTCCCCGCTTCGCAGGCATTCGGATACTGCTGCTGCTCACGACGATTCCGATCTTCGCGGAGTCCCTCTCGCTCGCGTGGCTCTTTCAGGGCCTCGAGAGGATGAAGCGGATTGCGGCGGTCGGAATCCTGGGACAGGCGGTGTATGCCGCGGGCGTCTTCGCGCTCGTACGCCGGCCCGAGGACATCCTCCGCGTGCCCGTCGTGTCGGGTCTCGGCGCGGCGGTGGCAGCGGCTGCCCTGGGGATCGTCGGCTGGCGCGTCCTGCGGCGCCTGCCGGCGGAAAGAGCGCCCGGGCTGACACGGGAGCTCCTGGTCGAAGCCGCCCCGCTCGCCGCGATCACGGCGGCCGGAATCGTCAATTACAACGCGGACGTGATCATCATGGGCATGCTCGGCGACGAACGGCACGTCGGTCTCTATCGCGCGGCCGGCCGGATATCGGGCGTCTTTCAGATGCTGGGCGCCGGGTTTTCGACGGCGGTGTTCCCGAGCCTCGCCCGGGAGTCGCGCGTCAAGGAGAACCTTCGTTCCGCTCTCGACTGGGCAGTGCGGACGAGCGCCATGGGGTGGATCGTCGCGGCGGCGCTCCTGATCGCGGCCGCGCCGCTGATCCTCCGGTGGACCTTCGGACCCTCGTATTTCGAAGCGACCCGGACGCTGAGGCTGTTGTTTCTCGCGGCCGCCGTCGTCGGAGTGCGCGCTCAGTACCGGAGCGCCCTCGTGGTGCTGCGGGAGACCCGCCGCAACCTTGCGCCGACGCTGTGGGCGGCCGCGGCGAGCATCGTGCTGAATCTCCTTCTCATCCCGCGCATCGGGCTGCTCGGCATGGCGCTCGCGACGATCTTTTCCGAGACTCTGATGCTCGTTCTGATTCGGCGCGAGGTCGGCCTCGCCCTGCGAAGCGTTCCCTCGTGACCCTGGCCCCCGCCCTCGAGTGCCCGCTCTGCGCGGGACCGGCCGCCCTGACTGCGGACGCCTGCCTGTGCGGGAAGTGCGCCGCGAGCCTTCCCGTGCTTCTCGGAATCCCGGACCTGAGGGTTCCCGCTCGGTTGGGGATCTCGTATGAGGACGACCGGAGCTCGCGCGGCGTCTCGCGGCGCGGTACGACACCTGGAGCTTCGGGGACATGGTCGCGGAGATGGCGGCGCGCCCTGGCGCGGCCTCCGGGCCCGCGCCTCCTGCCCTCAGTGTCATGCTTCGACTGACATGAAAGTGAATCGACACCCGACGCTGCTCGCCTGTTCCCTGTCGCTGTTCCTGGCGTCGGCGGGTGGGTCTGCCCGGGACTCGCGTCCGGCAGGCGAGCCCCCCCGCAGGCTCCCGCTCAGGACGCGATGGAAGGCCACCACCATCCAGTGAGAGCGCCCGCGACCCCGAGGCCGAGCACAACGAGTTCCAGTCCGACATGACGCTCATGACCGGGATGACGCCGAAGGATTCGAAGGGCGGCATGGCGATGCCCGGCTGTCACCTGATGGACATGGGAGTCGCGCGTCTCTCTTATGACTGGCAGGGAGGGGCGTCCGGGAAAAAAGTCGTCGAATGCCACCGGACGACCGCCTCGATTCAGTACGGTGCGGAGGGGATCCGGCCGCTGGAAAATATCCCAACGCTTTGAAGATATTCAGCCCGCTGGGCAGCACCTCGACGGGTTCTCCATTTGCGCGGGAGCCGCGCTGAACCGGACGCCGCACCAACCCCCTCGTGGGTACTTCGAACGCCTCCGGGACGTCGAGCGGCGCCACTGGTGGTGCCGCTCCGTGCGCCGGGTGGCCCTCGGCCGGCTCGGAGCCGTCCCGGGAGCGCGTCCGGTCGTCCTGGACGTCGGGTGCGGCGCCGGCGGCTTTCTTTCGGATCTCGAAAGGCGGCGGCCGGCCGCGCGCTGTTTTGGAGCCGACTCTTCCGGCGAAGCGCTCGCGCTCGCCCGATCCGGCCTGTCGAGCCGTTCCATCCGCCTCCTCCGTGCTTCCGCGGCGGAGCTTCCCGTCGCGGCGAGCTCGGCCGACGCCCTCGTGCTGCACGACGTCCTCCAGCACCTTCCGCCGGGCGACGACGCGCGGGCGCTTTCCGAGGCGCACCGGGTGCTCAGGCCCGGAGGCTTGCTCTCGCTGAGGACGAACATCGGCTCCTCGACCTCGGCCTCGACCTCGAGCGAACTCGGATCGGCGTCGCTCCACCGGCGGTACGCGCCGGCCGCGATCGCGCGACTGGTCGGCAGCGCGGGGTTCGAAATCGAAGCGCACCTCGTGCTCCATCCACTCGCCGCGCTGCTCGGGCGGTTCCGGCGGTCGAACCCCGCGAACTCCAATTCGCACTCCGCGCCGGCCGGGGAGCTCGCGATGACGGTTCCCTCCGCGTTCGTGAACCGGGCGATGGATCTCTACTCGCGGGTCGAAGACGCGGTGGTCGCGCGGCTTCCCGTGTCCGCGACCGGAGACGCCCAGCTCCTCTTCGCGCGCAAGCCGCTCCAGGTCGCCTCGAAGTGAAGCCCCTCCGCGTCGCGCTCGTGGGCCTCGGCGGCGCGGCGACGAGGATCCATCTCCCGGCTCTCGCGTCACTCGACGACTTCACGCTGGTCGGCGCGGCCGACCCGTCTGCCGAGGTGCGGCGCGCGGCCGGGCGCTGGCGTATCCCGGTCGTCACCCCGGACCTCGCGTCTCTCCTCGTTGCGACGCATCCGGATCTCGTCATCGTCGCGACTCCGCCGGACCTCCACGCGGCGCACGTTCAGGAAGCGCTGGAGTCCGGCGCGCACGTTCTCTGCGAGAAGCCCTTCGTCTCGCGGCTCGAGCAGGCGGACGAGCTGATCGCGTTGTCGTCCCGCGCCGGGCGGCTCCTCGCGGTCAACAACCAGTACCGCTACATGCGCCTCTATTCGGAGCCCGGCCGCCGGATCGCCTCGGGCGCTCTCGGGCCGCTCTACCAGGCCCAGGTCTGGCAGCAGATGTTTCACCCTCCCGAAAAGGAGACGAACTGGCGGGCCGCGCTCGACCGATACACGCTCTTCGAATTCGGGACGCATGCCCTCGACCTTCTGGCGTTCTTCTTCGGAGAGCTGCCGTCCGCGGTCACCGCCCGCATTCCGAAGGTGCCGCACGGCTATCGCTCCGACGTGCTCGCCGTGGTGCTCCTCGATTTTCCGGGTGGCGGCGTTGCGACTCTGAACCTCCATCGGGTCTCGCGCGCCCCCCGCCGGTACCTGGAGATGCGGCTCGACACCCGCGAGGCGTCTCTGAGGCTCTCGCTCGGAGGCGTCGCCCGCGCCGGCCTGGATCTTTCGGAGGGCCGCCCGCGCCTGCGCGCGAGCCTCGTGCGCGGCGGCGAGGCGCGCCTCGAGCGCGACGGCCGTTCCCGGGTGATCGCGCGCGCGGCGCGGTCGGAATTCTCTTCCGCGACCGCGCGGCACCTCTTGGAGATCGCGGGCAGGATTCGTTCGGGAGACGTCGCTCCGTCGGGCGCGATCCACGCGCGCGAGGTCCTGCGGACGGTGTTCGCCGCCTACCGCGCGGCCGAGACGGGAGAGACGATCCGGATCGCGAACTTCCTCCCGTGAGGGCTCCGCCGCGCGGTTTGTGGCTGGCGCTCCTCGGATTCGGAATCGCCGTCCGCGTCGTGTTGTTCCTCGCCTCTTCCCCGGAGCCGTCCCGCCGCCTCTACGCTCCGGATTCCTTCGACTACGCGCGACTCGCCCAAAATCTCGCGGCGGGGCACGGTTTCTCGACGGACACGGCCCCGCCCTTTCGTCCGAATGTGCTCCGCACTCCGGTGTACCCGGCGGTTCTGGCGGCGGTTCTCGCCGCCGGCGGGCGTCTCGAGTCGGCGGGCGTCGCGCTCGGGGTCCTCCTCTCGTGCGCGGCGGTCTGGCTGACGTGGCGCGCGGCACGACTCTGGCTCGTCGATCCGCACCCGCATCCGCGGGCGGGCCTCCTTTCTGCCGCGCTCGTCGCGGCGGACCTCGGAGCGGCCGCGTACGCGAACTTCCTTCTCACGGAGTCGCTCTTCGTGGTCCTGTTGCTTCTCGCG
Source organism: Acidobacteriota bacterium (assembly GCA_039931865.1). Taxonomy (GTDB): domain Bacteria; phylum Acidobacteriota; class Thermoanaerobaculia; order UBA5066; family Gp7-AA6; genus JALYUA01. The sequence continues at coordinate 20,184 of JBDTRB010000027.1, forward strand.
TTCGCGAGTCTCGCGCCTCGCGCGACGGGCTCCCCATCCGGGCGCGGAGCGGACCTCGGCGCGGGTCTGCTTCTCGGCGCCGCGATCCTCTGCCGCCCGATCGCCCTCGGACTGCCGGTGGCGCTGGCGATCGGAAGGCCTCTGCGCGGAGCGGCGATCCTTCTCGGCGGCGCGGCCCTGGTGGTGTTGCCCTGGGTGCTGCGGAACCAGGCCGCGGCCGGGTTTTTCAACGTCAGCTCGGTGGCGGACGTGAATCTTTTCTACCACCGGGGCCGCGCGATCCGGGACGCGCGGGAGGGAGTCGAACACGAGGCTCCGTCGGAGATCCCGGGGTCAAACGACCCGGCGCGGGTGCGCCAGATGCGGAACGAAGGCTGGCGGGTGATCCTGTCGAATCCCGTCTCCTACTCGCGGCTGACGCTGCTCGCCTGGCTCCGCACGTTCGGCCCCGACAACCGCCCGATCTGTCTCCTGTTGGGGGTCCCGTCGGTGCCGGAGCCCTGGTGGTCGGCGCCGCGGCAGGAACCGTCGGACGCGCAGTGGTGGTGGTTCGCGGTCGCCGAGAGGATCGTCGAAGGCGCCCTTCTCGTCCTCCTCTACGTGCTCGCGGCGCGGGGCTGGCGCGGATTGTCGGATCCGGACGGGAGACGCCGGCGCCTTTTCCTCGCGGCGGCGGCGGTCGTTCTGTATTTCCTCGCCGTCTCGGGACCCGAATACTACGGGCGGTTCCGTGTGCCGATCGTCCCGTTCCTGGCGCTGATGGCGGAGGCGGGCCGGAATCCGCGCGGTGACCGTCAGAAGATCTGAGACCGCGAGGGCGCGCCTGAAACGTATCCCGCGAATTCGCCGAAGGACCAGGCGACAGTGAGAGCCAGAGTCCACGGGAGCGCCCGGAGAAAGTCGCGCCCACGCCGGGAGCGGGCCGCGGCCGCGCCGAGACGCCGGAGAAGGAACGCCGGCAGAAGGGGACTCGCGAGCGCGAACAGGATCCGAACGGGGACACCGCGGCCGCGCACCCGGTCCGCCGCGTATCCCCGCCCGTAATGGAACCGCTGCCGGAGTGCGGTCCCCGCTCTCATCGTGTTTTCGAACACGACCGTCGCGCGGCCGAACCTCGGGTACCGGCCGCGTTCGACCCACCGCGCGTGCAGCAGGGTTTCCCATTCTCCGGCGCGCAGAAGGTCGGCGGACTCCTCGAGGGCCGCTCGCTTCCAGGACAGGTTCGCGCCGGAAATCGCGGGGACTTCGGCGTCCGTGCCCGGCGGCGCGAACAGCCCGTATTCGCAGAAATAGAGGGCGAGGTCGGCCGGGCTCGCGCCCGCCGCGACGTCGACCGGTCCGCCGATCGCCGGGGTTTCCGGAAAGCGCCGGTGGGCGTCGATGACCTCTGCGCACCAGCGGGGCGACGGAATGCACCGGGCCTCGGTCGCCGCGATCAGGTCGCCCCGGCTCTCGAAGTACGCCGCCCATCGAAGCCGCGGGACCGACCTCGGCGTGTCGAAGTGGAGGAACTTAACCGCCGGAAAGAGGGGGCCGAGAGTCCGTTCCGGGCTCTCTCGCGAGCAGTCCGCCACCCAGATCTCCCCGGCCTCCGCTTGGCGCGTGAGCGACTCGAGGCATTTCCGGAGAGTCGCCGGAGATTCGAAGGACGTGACGAGGACCGAGAGCGTCACCGGCCGCCGGGCGGGAGCCCGCGAAACCAGGCAACGGTCCGCGCCAGCCCATCCTCGAAAGACACGTTCGGAGAGAAACCCAGGGCGCGAATGCGCGAGGTGTCGGCGATCCAGTGGCGCGCGTCGCCGGGCCGCGGTTCCGCGTCGAACGTGAACCGGGGGGAAAGCCCCATCGTCGCCGCGACCCTGCGGGCGAGCTCGCGAACGGAGAGCGGCTCTCCGCCGGAGACGTTGTATGCCTCACCGGCCAGGGGCGCGCGCTCGGCGACGAGAAGGAAAGCGTCGACGACGTCCGCCACGTAGACGAAGTCGCGCTCCGACGAGCCGTCTCCCTGGACCGCGAGCTCGTCGCCGTTTCCCCGCAGCTTGACTAAAAAGTCGTAGATCACCTGCTGGCGCTGTCTGGGGCCGTAACCCGGGAAGAGCCGAAGGACGGCCGTCGGCACGCCGTACAGATTCGAGTAGATCGAGACGTACCGTTCCGCGGCGAGCTTGCTCGCGCCGTACGGGGAGACGGGCTCCGTCGGGTCTCCTTCCCGCATCGGTCCGCCCGTTCCGTGGCCGTACACCGCCGCGGAAGAAGCCTGCAGGAACCTCGATTGCGGCGACACGCGGCGAACGGCTTCGAGCAGATGAAACGTCGCGACTCCGTTTCTCTCGAAATCCATTCGCGGCGCGCGGACGGATTCTCCGATGTTCGCGTGGCCGGCCAGGTGGAAGATGTGCGTGAAGGCCCGCCCGGCGAGGAAAGCGTCGAGGTCGTCGCGGCAAAGGTCGAGCGGCACCATCTCGACTCGCCCTGCGACCGCTTCCAGATTCTCGCGCGGCCCCCGCGAGAGGTCGTCCGCCACCGTCACCTGCGCGCCGCGCGCGACGAGCTTTTCGACGAGATGGGAGCCGAGGAATCCGGCTCCGCCCGTCACGAGGACCCTTCCCGAATCGACGGGCGCGCCGCTCATCCCGAGCCCGCTTCCTCGATCACCGCGAGCGTCTCTTTCGAGGTCCGCCTCCAGGTGAAGCGGCGGATGAACTCGAGGCCCTCCTCGGAAAGTTCCTTTCGAAGCGACGCGTCCCCGGAGATCCGGTCGAGCGCGTCGCACAGGGACGCTTCGTCCGACGGTGCGGGGAGCAGGATCGCCTTGCCTCCCGTGCCCTCGCGCATGCCAGGGGTGTCGGCGGTGATCACGGGGGTCCCGGTGGCCTGAGCCTCCATGGTCGTGAGCGAAACGGCTTCGTAGCTGTAGGGCAGCACGAACGCCTCGGCGGCGTTGTAGAGCAGAAGCAGATCTCCGTCGGGCACATACTCATGATGGGTGAAGTCGTTTCCGAGCCCGAGCTCCCTCGAGAGCGCGCCGAGATCGTGGTGGACCGTGTTCAACCCGACCACGAGGAGGCGGTGGGGAAGCTTCGGGCGCCGGCGCTTCAGCCTGGCGAACGCCTTCATGAGCATCGGGACGTTGCGGCGAGGCGTCATCTTCCCGACGAAGAGGAAAAAAGGGACGTCCTCGCCCACGTACCGCCGGCGGATGTCGGGCAGCCGCGGGTCCTCTTTCATCGGTCGAAACTCCTCCGGAGGGGCGAGGGGGACGACACGGATCTTTCGCCGGTCGAAACCGAAGCCGGTGACGAGGTCGTTCGCCGCCGCTTCGTTTCCGGCCAGGACGAGTGTCGCGTGCCGGCCGCTCCACTCGTAGAGCTTCAGATAGGCCTGCGGGACCGTGTACCAGTGAGAGCGGGGGAACTGCTCGGGGTACAGCTTCAGGGTCGCTTCGAAGATCGTCACGACGGTCCTCCCCCGGGCGACGAGCGGTCTCGAAAAAGAGGGACAGAACAGGACGTCGTCGGCCGCGGATGGGCCGAACCGCAGATTTTCCCAGACGAGCATCGGCGCCTCGGGCCCGAGGACCCTCTCGCGTATGTTCTCCGGAAGGGAAATGTCGCGCCGGTCGACGGGCTTCTGCGTGTAGAAGTTGATCTCGTCGAAGCGGCTTCCGACGAGCTCGCGGTCCCAGTACCGGATCACGTTGTACAGGTAACGCCCGACTCCCGTGCGCCGGCCGTGGATGCGCCAGCCGTTGATCCCGATCTTCATTTCGGGGCGGAGCGCGAACGGAGCCCGGGAAGGCTCAAGGGTAGATCAGCTCGCCGGTGAAGCCGCGCGCGCGGAGCTTCGGGACGATCTCGGAAGCGTAGTTCCAGGAAAACAGGATCCCGGCGTCGGGGGGAGGAGAGTCTTCGAACATTCTCTTCTCCTCGACGATCGGAATGTGTACGCCGGGAAGGTGCTTTCCGATCCGCAGAGGGTTTATCTCGGTGATGTACGCGACCATGTCCGGACCCAGGCGGCAATAGTTGCTGACGGTGGACGCCTTCGCGGGAGCGCCGATGCCGACGACCCGGCGGCCCGTGGAGGTCAGCCGGTACACCGCGTCGAACAGCGCTCGCTTCTTTTCCTCAACCGCCCGGGTGAACGCCTCGTGCGTCTCGTTCCGGTAGAGCCCGGCGGCGCTCTCCGCGCGCTCGAGCTCGTCGACCCGGCCGTGGATCGGATGCGCCCCGCGCCGGCCCGCAAAAACGGTGATGGACCCGCCGTAGACATCGGACCGCTCGACGTCGAAGATCTCCATCTCGTAGCGTGAGAAGAGCTCGCGGAGCGGCCGCAGCGAGTAATAGCGCAGGTGCTGGTGGAAGACGTTGTCGTAGTGGCGCCGCTCGAGGGTGTCGAGCCAGTACTGCGAGTCGGTCGCGAAGATGCCGCCTTCAGAAAGCAGAACGCCGACACCTTCCATCACGCCCGCGAGGTCGGCGATGTGCGCAAAGCAGCCGGCGGCGGATATCGCATCCGCGGGACCGTAGTCCTCGAGGACCTTTTCGGCGGTCGGGCGGTTGAAGAACGCGTGAAGCGTCGGAATCCCGGCCTGGTTCGCGATCCGGACCGGGTCGCCCGCGGGGTCCACTCCGAGGAAGCGGACCCCGCTCGGCACGTATCCCTGGAGGAGGGTGCCGTCGTTCGAGCCTATGTCGACCGCGAAAGACTTTTCGTCGAGCCCGGACCGCCGCACGAGGTTGACGGCGAGCGCCTGGAGGTGCGCGGTCGCCGTCGCCGTCGTGCCGCTTAAGAACGGGAAATTCCTGTAGACGATTCGCGGAGGGACCGTGTATCCGAGCTGAGTCAGGCCGCACTCGGAGCAGTGGTGGAGCTGCATCGGGTAGAAGGTCTCCGGCCGGTTCAACTCCGCAGGAGTCAGCAGGAGATCCCCGACGGGCTGGTGTCCCAGGTCGAGGCCGGGCGTCGTCTTCGCCTGGCAGATCTGGCAGCGGACTATGGCCCTTCGGGACGTCCCCTGTTTTCGAGGCGCGAGACCGCGGCTGACGGCGGGAAGCTCCGCTTCGATGCGCCCGGGACCGTTCACAAACCGCGGAAGAATTCCGCGAAACACTCCGCCACGTAATCGACGTCTTCGTCGCTCATCCATGGATGGCATCCGACGTAAAAAGCCGTTCTGTTGAGCGAAGCGGCGACGGGGTACCGCGGTTCGAGGTCTCCGAACAGCTTGCGGTAGATCGGCTGGTTGATGAGCGGCAGGAGGTAGCGCGTCTCGATCGAGCGGTCCTCGAGATGGCGGATGAGATCGTCGCGCGTGATGCGCGGGTCGAGAATCCGCAGAGGGAAGAACATCGGGAGATGCTCCGCCTCCGGCCGCGGGCGCGGGAGCTGAAGCAGATGCGCCCAGGGCGCGAGGCCGCGTGTCAACCGGGCCACGACCGCCTGACGCCGGGCCGTCGTCTCCTCCCGGCGCTCGAGCTCGGCGACGCCGAGCGCCGCTTCCATCTCGGTCGCGCGAAAGCTGTGGCCGAGCCGGACGAACGAAAAGCGGCTGCGGGCGACCTCCAGGAGGGAATCGCCCTCCATGCCCTGGTCGTCGTCGATACGCGTATAAAGCGAGTCCCGCCCGTGATTCATGATGCTCTTGAGCAGCACTTCGATCTCGGGGTCGTCGGTGACGCAGAGCCCTCCGACGCCGGTCGTGATCAGGTGCGCGATGTAGGTGGAAAAGCAGGCGACGTCCCCGAACGAGCCGACCGGGCGTCCCTTGTAGCGCACGAACATCGCTTCCGCGGAGTCCTCGATCACGCGCAGCCGGCGCCGGCGGGCGATCTCGAGGATCGGGTCCATGTCACACGGAAGTCCCGCGACGTGGACGGGAATGATCGCGCGCGTGCGCGGAGTGATGTGCCGCTCGATCTGCGCGGGGTCGATCTCGTAGAACTCCGGATCGACGTCGACGAACACGGGCTTCAGACCGTTGTAGAGAACGACGTTCGATGTCGCGATGAACGTGACGGCGGGCACCAGCACTTCGTCCCCGTCCGCCCAGCCGCCGATCTCCTTCAACGCCTGCACCGCGATCTGGAGGGCGCTCGTCCCGCTGCTGCACATGAGGGCGTAACGGCGGTCGTGCGCCGCCGCGATCATCCGCTCGAAGCGGTCCGTCATCGGTCCCGCCGAGAGGCGATTGCTGTCGAGGACCTCGCCAACGAGCTCCCTGCCGCGGTCGCTGATCTGGCAGCCGCCGATCCCGATCTGCGGACGTCCCGCGGTCAGGGGAAGCCCGCGGGGAGCGTTTTGCACGGTGCGCGAAGACTAGGACCGCGCCCCGGGTCTGTCAAGTTACGATCCCCTCACGCATGAGTCGCGGAGAGCCGCTCGCCGTGACGATCGCCGGTGCCGGCCTCATGGGGCGATGGCACGCGCGGTACGCGGCGAAAGCGGGCGCGCGCATCGCCGCGATCGTCGATCCCGACCTCGCCGCGGGTCATGCGCTCGCGCGCCGTTTTCCCGGCGCCGCCGTGTGCGCGACTCTCGAGGAATCCTTTCGAGGTCCGTCCGATGCCGTTCACGTGTGCGGCCCCCCGGCGACTCACGAGGCGTCGGTCCGCGCGGCTCTCGAAGCGGGCCGGCACGTGCTCGTAGAGAAGCCGCTCGCGCCCGCGGCGGACGCCGCCCGGCGGCTCCTCGAACTCGCGAAGCGGCGCGGACGGATCCTGTCGGCGGTCCACCAGTTCCCGTTCCAGCGCGGAGCCAGAGAGCTTGCGAGAAAGCGGGAGCGGCTCGGAATGATCGTGCGGCTCGATTTCCTTCTCTGCTCCGCGGGCGGGACCGGGCTCTCGCCGGAAGACGCGCGGGAATCCCTCCTCGCGACCCTGTCGCATCCCGTATCGCTGTTCCGGCTCTGCCTCGCCAAAACGCCGAACGTGTCCGAGTGGACCGTCGCCCATACGGCTGCCGGCGACGTCGCGCTCTCGGCCGCGTGCGGGGAGGCGAGCCTCGGGGTGTTCCTGACTCACCGGGGACGCCCGACCCGGTGCCGGCTCGACGTGCTCGGGTCCAGGGCGTCGGCGCACCTCGACCTCTTCCACGGGTTCTCCGTGGTCGAGCGGCGGCGCGTGTCCCGCCTCTCGAAGGCCGCCGCTCCGCTCCGCTCCGGCGCAGGGATCCTCGGAACGGCGGCGGCGAATCTGGCGTGGCGCGCGGCGCACCGGGAACCCGCGTTCCCCGGACTCCCCGCTCTGGTGCGCGCTTTCTACGGCGCAATCCAGGGAGGCGGTGTATCCCCGGTCTCCTCCGATGAGATTCTCGACGCCGCGTTGCTCGTCGACCGCGTGCGGCGCGAGGCGGAAAAAAGCGAAAGAGAAAGCGAAAGCGAAAGCGAAAGCGCAACCGATCTCACCGGGAAGCGCGGTCCGGATCCTTCTTTCTGAGCACGAGGACCCACTCCGGAGCCAGGCGGCGAAGGAGAGCGCGACCGGCGCGAAAGCGTTTCGCGAGCCGGTAGGCGGAGAGCGCGAGCGCGCGGGAAGGAGACAGCGCGCGCGTCTCTTCGTCCGAGAGGTCGGGCAGAAAAAACTCGGTACCGACTTCCCCGCCCACACGCAAACGGGGGCCGCGGGTCAGGCGCCGCAGCTCGCCGTGCGAACGCAGGCGGATCTGCTCGAAGCTCGCGCCGCGCCGGGCCCGGACGTACGCCGCCTGCCAACCGCGCGGGAGGAACCCGACGCCCCATAGCGCGACGTGCGGCTCACGCGTGACCGAGAACCGGTTGACCGCGCTGACGAGCACCACCCCCCCGGGACGAAGCACCCGGAGGCATTCCGCAAGAAAGGCCGCGGCGTCCGAGACGAACTCGAGGGTGGCAATCGAGACGACCGCGTCGAACGACGCATCCGGAAACGGCAGGTTCTCGCCGCCGCAGCATGCGAGCGCCGGCTCGGGCTCTCCCGAGTCCCGGAGCCGCCGGCGCGCGACGTGGAGCCAGCGCATCGCGGCATCGGTGCCGATGACGTGGACGCCTCCGGACAAAAAGCCGGCGGCGGTCGCGAGGAGGTTTCCGGTGCCGGTGCCGATCTCGAGGACGTTCCGGACCCGCGCCCGGTCCGCCGCAGCCAGCGCCGAGAGCGTTCGCCGCGCCCTCTCCTCGCCCGTGAGCGCTGTTTCGACGAACTTCTCGCGGAGCGCCGCGGGCGTCTCGTCGCTAAGGCCCCAGTAGCGCCGGAGCAGATCCCGGAACGAAAGGCCGTCCGGCATCTCGAGAATCTTTCGCGTTCGGGCGAGATCCTCTTCGACCGAGAGATAAGGATCCGGCGCGAGCCGGAAATCCGGGATTCCGGCGATGACGGGAAATCGGAGGGAGCACGCGCCGCACCGGAACGAGTCCGCGTCGGCGCCGAGCTCCCCATGGCAACGGGGGCAGACGAAGGAGACGCCGGCGAGGGACGCGAGCAGGGAGGCGGGCGCCTCCCGCGTCACGACGAGACGGTGGTCAGCGCCTGCTGTTTGCGGTTGTACTCCGCTTCCGAATCAGCCTTCTCCCACACCCGCGCTCCGGCGGCGGCCTTCGCGAGCTCGAGCGGCTGAAAGACGACGCTCGGCCACAGGAAGACTTCATTCGTGCAGTGGCACATCCGCGCGCGGATGCTGGCACGGAGGGCCTCCGCCTCGGGCGAGTCCCAGATCTCGAAGAACGACTTCTGCCGCAGGTTGCCGAGCGGCGGGTGGTTCTCGCAGACGCTCACGTCGCCATTCGCATAAACCACGCCCGTCAGGTTCCCCGCCGTGCACGGCACGATCTGCCGGTCGGCCTCGATCGTCTTCACCTTGGCCCACTGCAGCATCGGCTCGACGATCCCGCCGAACCGGCCCTCCTCGCGATCCTTCCACACGGACGCGGAATATCGGTAGAGCTCCTGGTAGCGCGCGAGCGCCGGCCCGGCGAGGCCCGGATTCTTGCGGTCTCCGCGGATCACCGCCAGGTTGTGATGGTCCATCGCGGGACAGCGGTCGTGCAGAAACTTCGTGAGCTGCCGCAGCTCGTCGATGTTCTCGTTGGTCGCGGTGCCGATCGAGTGAATCCGCAACCGCGGATCTTCGCTCTGAATCGCCGCGAGCCGCTCGTATGTGGCCATCGCGCGGTAGAACGACTCCGGGTTGCCCCGGAAACGGTTGTGGTACTCGGGCATCCCGTCGAGCGAGATCTCGCACACAAAGAGATCGAGGGTCTTCAACTCCAGGACTTCGCGGATCTGGACCTCGGTCTTCTCGGTGAAGAAGCCGCTCGTCGGAACGTAGATCTGACGGACGCCGTTGTTCCGAACGAAGAGTCCGCACACCTTCGCAAAATCCGGGCGGATGAACGGCTCGCCGCCGGACAGGTTCAGGTTTTCGAAGGGGCCGAGCTCGAGAGACAGCTTCTCGAACTCCTCGATTGAGAGGTCGTCCCGCTTGTTCAGGCTGCGCCAGTAGAAGCAGTGCTCGCACGTCAGATTGCAGATCGAGTTCATGAACACGATCAGGAAAGGCGGCGTCTGACGCTTCTGGTGGTGAAGCGCCATGCGCGAGAGACGAACGTGGCGAGCCAGGCGGGAAGAAATGGCGAAGAACCTCGATTCGATCGTAGCCGCAGCGAGAAATTGGCGCAAGGCGCGAAAGCCTGTATCGTTCGCCGAATTGCGGCCGATGATCGCCAGCCCGGAGAAAGCCCCGCGGATTCGTCCAGCGGCGGCGTCCGTCTTCGTCGCGGTCGCTTCGACGCTCGTCTTCGTCCGCTGCCTGCCGCTCGGCCGCGAGTACGCCAGCCGATTCTCGCAATCGCATGGCGCGCCGCTGCTTGCGGCCGCGCTCGCCGGGGGAGCGGCCGCTCTCGCCTTGGCGACCATTCTTCTCTGGACGCGTCCGAAGGCGCTCGTTCTCACAGCGTTCGCCCTGGCCGCCGTCCTCCTCGTGACCTCGGGCAACGCGGGCGCCGCCGCGGCCGCCGCTCTCCTGCTCGCCGCGGTGCTCGTTCTCGGCGACCTCGTTTTCAGGATTTTCACCGGGATGGAGGCGGAGGAGGGGGATGCCTCCTCGGTCTTCGCGGCGGGGGTCGCCGCGTCTGGCATTCTGTTCCTCGCTCTCGGAGAGATCGGGCTCCTCCGGCCTGGCTTCGTGGCGGCCATGTTTGCGGCGCTCGCCGTCTGGAGGCGGCGCCGGCCGGCGGCGCTCTTTCGAATCCTCCGCCGCGCCGCGGAGACGGCGTTCCCCGGACCTCTTCGATTTCACGAGGCGTTGTGGCTCGCTATCGCCGGGATCGTCCTGTTCGCGTCGTTCGTCAGCGCCCTCGGACCGGAGGTGTCGTTCGACGCGCTCGCGTACCACCTGCCGGAAGCCCGGGACACCGCTCTGAAAAGCCGCGTCGAGCCGCTGCCCGACATTCTTCCGCAGAGCCTGTTCTGGCGGAATCACCAGACGTTTCTTTCTTCGGGGTTTCTTTTCGGAGGCGAGCGCGTCGCGCGCCTCCTCCACTACTTCGTAGCGCTCGGCGCGTTCGGCGCCGCGATTTCTCTCGCCCGGCGTCTGTCCGGAAAGGTCGCCGGTCCCCTCGTGTGTCTGGCCTTGACCGCCGTTCCGGTGATCTGCATGCAGTTCCATTCGGTTTCGGCGGACTGGGCCGCGGCGTTTCTCGTCACCGCGGCCGGGTCGGAGATCGCGGGGGCGGATCGACGTCCGTCCCGCTCGCGCCTGGCCGGATTCCTGCTCGGCGCCGCGCTCGCGACCAAGGTGTTCGCGGCGCTGGCCCTTCCGGCTCTCCTCGTACTCTTCTTTTTACGTGTCCGCCGCGGGACGGTGCGGCGGCTTCTCCTCGCGGCGGCCTGCGCGGTCCTCGCCCTGCTGCCCTGGCTAGCGTGGAGCCAATCCCGGGCCGGGTTCTGGCTCGCGCCGTACGCATCGTCATTTTCGGCTCTCGTCTCCCGCTCCGCTCCCGGCGGAGACATCGGCCACGGCATCGTCCTGACCTCGTCGGCGGCGGTGGGGGAACGCCAGGATTTCCCCTCCCCGGCGGGATTCCTGAGGCTGCCGTACGACCTCACCTTTCACGGCGTCTTCTGGGAACGGATTCCTGACGGATACAACGGCATGCTGCCTCTCCTGCTTCTGATCGGGGCGCTCGGCCTCGGCCCCCGCAAGCTCGCCCTGTTTCTGATGGTCGCGTTCGCCGCCGTTCTTCCGTGGTACCTGCTGCGGTCTCCCGCGCTGCGGTACCTCTTTCCGGTTTACCCTCTCTACGCGGTGTTCGCGGCGAAAGGTCTCCACCGGCTGACGGCGAACTTCGAAGGAGCTGCCGGGCGGCTCGCCGGCGTCGCAATCGCCGCCGTCACGCTCGCGTTCCCGGCTCAGTTTCTCTCGCTTCCTTTCGACGCGCGCGTCGCGGTGGGCAGGGTCTCGCGGGAGAGCGCGCTCGCGTCGTACCTCCCCGGCTACCCTCTCTGGAAGCTGGTGACGCCCGCGGATCGCGTGCTGCTGGCCGGGGAGTTCGACCGGTACCACTGCCCGGCCGAGAGGGCCTGGCGGACCGGCTGGTGGCCGATCAGCGACCTGCCCGCCTCCGATGCGCGCTGGGCGGAGCGGCTGCGCCGGCTCAGAGTGACCCACTGCATGGTGCGGACCGATCTCGCGGGCTCCCTGCCGCTGCCGGAGTCCGCGTTCGACCTGGTCGGCCGCCGCGGCCCGGCCGCCCTCTACCGCGTCAGGCCGACGGGCTCTTCGCGACCGCTGCCCTTGCGCTGATCCTCCGCGGCCTCCGGCGGGGCGGCGACGTGCTCGCCGACTGAAATCACGGGCCCGCCGGGCCGCAGGGTGAGAAGCTTCGGAAGCAACCGCGCCGAGTCCTGGACGTCGCCGTTCTCCTGGTACTCCGCGTCGGAGTTCACTTTCCAGACGTCGAAGTTGCCGCCGAGGATGTTCCGGCTCGCGAGGAGGCCCGTCATCATCGCGTGATCCTGGTTGTTGTACTTGTGCATCCCGTTGCGGCCGATCAGCTGGAGATTGGGAAGCTCCGCTTCGACGAACCGCCGGACGATCTCGACGTTCTCCCGGTACGAATCGTCGTAGACGGGGTAGGCCTTGCGCATCCGCACGACGCACCCGTCACGCACCTTTGCCGGATCCACGAGACCGATCTGGGCGAGCTCGGTCCGTGCCAGCTCGCAGAGATCCGCGTCGCTGCGCTGCCAGAGCGCGTCGCCGTCGGAACAGAAGTACTCGAGGCCGAGGCACGTTAAAGACGGGTCCGGCACCATGCCGAGGCTCCAGTTCTTGAAGTTCTGGATGCGCCCGAAGGAGACCGCCGGGTCGTGGATGTAGATCCAGTTGTCTGGGAAGACATTCTCCTGTTCGACGATCAGCGCGACGGTCAGGAAATCCCGGTACTTGAGGCCGTTTGCGGCGCGGGAGATTTCCGGCGGGGCCGGAGGCACCAGCGCCGCGACCAGCTCCCGGATCGGCATCGAGGACAGGAAATGAGTTCCGGCCTCGGCGCGCGGGCCGGACGCCGTCTTCGCGACGATCCTCTCGAGTCCGGCCGGGCCACGCTCCGCCCGCTCGACGGTCGCTCCGAGGACGATCTCTCCGCCGCGCTCGCGGACCCGTGCCGTCACGGCTTCCCACATCTGGCCTGGACCGCGGACCGGATAGCGGAACTGGTCGAGAAGTGTCTTGATGACCTTGTCGCGCGGGCCCTTTTTTTTCGGAAGGAGTGTCGCCTTCAACAGCGACACCATCGACAGCCCCTTGATCCTCTGCGCGGCCCAGTCGGCGGAGATCTCGGAGCAGGGGATCCCCCATACCTTTTCCGTGTAGCTCTTGAAGAAGGTCTCGTACAGGCGCCTTCCGAACGCGTTGATGGTCCAGTCCTCGAACGAGCGCGCGTCCGGGATCGGGTGCAGACGCGCCCGGACGTAGCTCGCGAGCGCGCGCGCGACGTTGATCGGTCCCAGGTTGACGAAGACGTTCCAGGCGCGCAGCGGGTAATCGAAGAACTTGCCCTTGTAGAAGATCCGAGACAGACGGTCCCGCACGAGCATCTCGTGGCCCAGGATCTCGGTCCAGAGATCCTCTATCTCGCGGCTCTTCGAGAAGAAGCGGTGGCCGCCGATGTCGAAGAGGAAGTCCTTGTAACGCTCCGTGCGCGCTAGCCCGCCGACTCGGACGGCGTCGCGTTCGAGAACGGTGACGTCCACGCCGGCTTTCGTGAGCTCGTACGCGGCCGTGAGCCCCGAGGGCCCCGCGCCGATCACCACGACGCGCGTCATCCGCGTGAGGAGAGCCCGGGTTCGCGCTCCGTCCGCTGGAGGCCGGCGCCCTCGCGGCCGGCCTGATGCTCGGACTCCGCCAGAGCCATGTCGGCGTCGACCATGAGCTCGACGAGCTGCTCGAAGCTCGTCCGTGGTTCCCAGCCGAGCTCCCGGCGCGCCTTCGATGCGTCGCCCTCGAGGTTTTCGACCTCGGTCGGGCGCAGGTACCGCGGATCGAGCTCGACGACGACCTTGCTTGTCCGGCGATCGACGCCTTTTTCGGAGAGACCGCTTCCCTGCCAGTCGAGCTCCATGCCGCCGCGGCGGAACGCGATCCCACAGAAGTCGCGCACGGAATGGCTCCGGCCGGTCGCGATCACGTAGTCGTCCGGGACGTCCTGCTGGAGCATCCGCCACATCGCTTCGACGTAGTCCTTCGCGTAGCCCCAATCGCGTCGCGCCTCGAGGTTCCCGAGGTACAGCTTCTCCTGCGCCCCGTGGGCGATCTTCCCGACGGCGCGGGTGATCTTGCGCGAGACGAACGTTTCCCCCCGCCGCGGCGACTCGTGATTAAAAAGGATGCCGTTCAGCGCGAAGAGCCCGTACGCCTCCCGGTAGTTGATCGTGATCCAGTGCGCGTACGCCTTCGCGACGGCGTACGGATTCGCCGGATAAAACGGCGTGCGCTCGCTCTGCGGCACCTCGGTGGCCTTGCCGAACATCTCGGACGAGGAAGCCTGGTAGATCCTCGGCCGGATCTCGAGCTCCCGCACCGCTTCGAGAAGCCGCGTCGCGCCGAGCCCCGTCACTTCGCCCGTGTATTCGGGGGTGTCGAAGGACACCTTGACGTGGCTTTGCGCACCCAGGTTGTAGATCTCGTCCGGCTCGACCACGCGCAGAACGCGATTGAGGGATGAGGCGTCGTTCAAATCCCCGTAGTGAAGGGTCAGGCGCCGTTCCGGGGAGTGCGGGCTACCGTCGAGGTGCTCGATCCGCGCCGTGTTGAAGGAGGAGGAACGGCGGATGATCCCGTGGACCTCGTATCCCTTCGACAGGAGGAGCTCGACGAGGTACGAACCGTCCTGGCCGGTGATCCCGGTCAAAAGCGCCTTCTTCATGAGTGCTTTGGCTTCCTTCGCGACGGGGATCTTCTCACGGGAATATCGCAGCGCTCGTCTTTGGCCGCGACACCCGCGTCCTCTTTTTCACCGCCGGCGTGTCGGTCGCTTCGGGCAGGTTCAAATCGCTTGTGGCTTTCTGGAAATAGCAACGCCCGGAGGGTTCTCCGGGCGTTTAAGGGACTTGGTTGCGGGGGCCTCGTGAGGAGCGGCAAGGCGTGATCACCGCCGGGCAGGATTGGGCGCCGGCTGCGAGCCGGCGCCGCCTCCAGCGTGGCCTTACTTTTGTGTCGGTTGATTCAGGCTTGCCCTGGCTGGGCCTGGTCTTCTGGTTTAGACGGCTGAAACCTGCGGCTGATTTTCAGCCAAAGGTCGCAGGTTCAAATCGCTTGTGGCTTTCTGGAAATAGCAACGCCCGGAGGGTTCTCCGGGCGTTTAAAGGACTTGGTTGCGGGGGCAGGATTTGAACCTGCGACCTTTGGGTTATGAGCCCAACG
>JBDTRB010000028.1:0-34707 GCA_039931865.1 Acidobacteriota bacterium
CGCGCGCGCGGCGGAAGACGCGTCGAACCAGGACACCGGTCGCCGGGTTTCGGCGAGGCCGCGACTCTGTCTCACCGACGCGCGCCATCCGATCGTCGAAGCGGTGCGCCGCGAGGAGCCGTTCATCCCGAACGACTGCGACCTCTCCACCGACAAGCGCATCCTCCTCGTCACCGGCCCGAACATGGGCGGCAAATCCACTTACCTGCGACAGGTCGCGACGGCCGTTCTGCTCGCGCAGGCGGGCTCGTTCGTTCCCGCCTCGCAGGCCGAGATGTCGATCTTCGACCGGATCTTCACCCGCGTGGGAGCTTCGGACCATCTCTCGCGGGGGGAATCGACGTTCATGGTGGAGATGCTCGAGGCCGCGGCGATCCTGCGCGGCGCGACCGCAAAGAGCCTCGTGATTCTCGACGAAGTGGGTCGCGGCACCTCCACGTTCGACGGGCTCTCGATCGCCTGGGCAATCGTCGAGCACCTGCACGACGTGCCCGAGCGGGCGGGGTTCGTCCTGTTCGCCACGCACTACCACGAGCTCACCGAGATCGCGCTCGTGCGCCCGGGTATCGCCAACGCCACGATGGCGGTCAGGGAAATCGACGGAAAAGTCGTCTTTCTCCGGAAGGTGATCCCCGGCGCGGCGGACCGGAGCTACGGCATCCAGGTCGCCGAGCTGGCAGGGCTCCCGCGCGAGGTCATCACGCGGGCGCGGGAGGTCCTCTCGAACCTCGAAAAGCAGGAGCTCGACGTGCAGGGGGCGCCCGTCATCGCGCGGCACGCGGGCGCCAGCGCGGGAGACGGGCAGATCCTTCTGTTTTCCTCCGACGAGGGCCTCGTGCTCGAAAAAATGCGGGAGGTGGACGTGAACCGGCTCACCCCGATCGCGGCGCTCTCGCTTCTCGCGTCTCTTCAGGAAAGGCTCAAAGGGCCGCACTCTTGAGCGGATTCGCGCCCGCGAGCCGGCTCTTCGGCGTGGGCGTCTCCGGCACCGCTCTCACCGAGGAAGAACGGGGAATCCTCGAGCGGTTCCCTCCCTGGGGCCTGATCCTCTTTCGCCGGAACATCGAGACACCCGACGGTGTGCGCGCGCTCGCGCGCGAGATCTCACGCCTGCCGGGGCCGCCGCTCCTCTGCATCGATCAGGAGGGAGGACCGGTCGATCGGTTCCGCGACCTTCTCGGCCGGTCTGTCTCGTTTCACGACGCGGCGCATGCCGGGCTGGCCCGCGAGGCGGGAGAGGTCGCCGGGGAAGCGTGCCGCGCGCTCGGATTCGACGTCGACCTGGCTCCGGTCGTCGACCGCGATCTGCCAGGAGCGTCCGAGAGATTCCTCGCCGGCCGGTGCGCCTCGGCGGAGCCCGAAGAGATCGTGACCGCGGCGACCGCGTTTCTCGAAGGACTCCACGGGGTCGGCATCGCGGGATGCGTCAAGCATTTTCCGGGGCTCGGCCGCGGCGACCTCGACACGCACCAGGCGCTCCCGTTTCTGCGCGACGATCCGGAGGAGGAGGCGAAAGACCTCGCTCCCTTCGCGGCGACCATGGACCTCGCCGGCGCCGTGATGATCTCCCACGCCGCGGGCCCCGAAGGCCTGCCCGCCACGCTGTCGCCCGCGCGCGCGACAGCCCTCCTGCGTGGAGGGATGGGCTTTTCGGGCGTCGCGTTCTCGGACGATCTCGAGATGGGGGCACTTGCGTCCTTCGGAGAATTGCCCGACCGGTGCGCGGAAGCGAGCCGGGCCGGGTCCGACCTTCTCTTCGTCTGCAGCCGGATCCTCGAATATCCGGATTGCGTCGCCCGCGTCGATCTCGAAGTCCCGGGAGACCGCAGGCGCGAAGCCGCCGAGAGGCTGGCCGCCTACTCCAGAAGAGCCGCCGAGCGCCGGGCGGCCGTGAAGCGCCCGACGCTGACGCTCGAGGCGTTGGGGGAAGCGACCCGCAGACTGCACGACCGGGCGTCGCGAAACGCAACGCGATCTCAGACCTGAAGGTGCGGAACTCCGCGGTCAACCCATTGGGAATCGGGAATCGGGAACCGAAAAACTTTCGGCCCTAATCGGCTGATTGGCTGATTGGCTGATTGGCTGATTGGCGGTTAGCGACGTGCCGGCGCCCCTCACGCCTTCGAGGACCGTCCGTGGCGTTCGCACAGACCTCGGACACAATCTCGACCGACGAGCAGGTCCTGACGGACTGGAAGCTCTTGCCCGACGGGCGGGCAGCTCCGGCCCCTCTCCCCGCGCGCGGGGAGAGGGAAACGCCGGGTCGCGCCGCTCGCTGCGTCGCTGCTAGAACGGGACGTCGTCGTCGTCGTTGACGGGCGCGTCCGCGACTTCGGTGACTTCGCGCGGACCCGGCCCCGCGGAGGAGGACGCGCCGCGCGCTCCGTCGGGACGCGGTGACAGCATGACGACGTTGTTCGCCTTCACCTCCGTCTTGTACCGCTTCTGCCCGTTCTGGTCCTCCCAGCTTCGCGTCTGCAGGCTGCCCTCGACGTAGACCATCTTGCCCTTGTGGAGATACTCGCCGCAGATCTGAGCGAGCTTTTCCCAGGCTACGACGTCATGCCATTCCGTTTTCTCCTGCCGCGCGCCGGAGCTGTCTTTCCAGTTGGTGGTCGTCGCGACCGAGAAACGCGCGAGAGAGGTTCCCTGCGGGGTGGTGCGAATCTCCGGGTCTTTGCCGAGGTTGCCGATCAGGATCACTTTATTGACGCTCGCCATGTGTTCTCCTCCTTCTCAGGTGCTCGGAACATTAATTCACTTTGCGCGGGACAGATGATGTCCAGGCGAAAAGTTTTTTTGCGCCGCTTTCCCGCAAGCGGAACCTGCGTTCGGCATCCTCTTCCTGACGAGCACCGCCCCTCCCCCCACCCTCTCTCCGGCGCGCGGTGAGAGGGAGCGGAGCTGCGCTTCCGTCAAGCTGGTGGCGGAGGCGACGGATGGCGACGTTCTCCTGATACCTTCTTTTCCTGCATGTCGTCGGAGTCGCAGCACGAGACCCGCGGCCGGATCGTCCGGTCCGCCTCGGTGATCACTCCGCTCACCCTCCTGTCCCGGATCACCGGATACGTGCGCGACAAGGCGATTGCCCTTCTACTCGGCGCCGGCACGCGCTCGGACGCGTTTCTCGTCGCCTTCCGGATTCCGAACATGCTGCGGGAGATCATCGGCGAGGGCGCGATGTCTTCGGCGTTCATCCCCGTGTACGCCGAGGTCGCCGAAACCCGGTCCGAGAAAGAGGCGCGCGTCTTCGTCGGGCGGGCGCTCGGAACATTCTCCCTGGTCCTGGCGGGCCTGACGGTCCTCGGAATCGTCTGCTCTCCGATCCTCGTCGACCTTCTGGCCCACCAGTACCGGACGATCCCCGGCAAATTCGAGCTGACGGTCGCTTTGAACCGCTGGATCTTTCCTTACGTGATGCTGGTCTCGGTCTCCGCGTTCTGCCAGGCGATCTTGAACGCGCGGCACCGCTTCGCGATCGCCGCCGCGGCTCCGATTTTCCTGAACGTCGCGATGATCCTGGGGGCCGCGGTGATCGCGCCGAGGCTCGCGGAGCCGACCTACGGGCTCGCCGCCGGCGTGCTCCTGGGAGGCGTGCTCCAGATCGCGGTCCAGGTTCCCGCTCTGCGCCGGCTGCGAGCGGTCGGGCGCCCCGCGCTCGGCTGGAGCGACCCGGCCGTCCGTACCGTCCTCCTGCTGATGACCCCCCGGCTCTTCGCCTACGGGATCAACACGATCAACAGCGTCATCTCGACCCGCTTCGCATCCGCCCTCGGAAACGCCAGCGTGTCCCACCTCTATTACGCGAACCGGCTGAAGGAGCTGGTGCTCGGCGGATTCGCCGTGTCGCTCGCCACCGCGATCCTCCCTCTTCTCTCGCGTCAGGCACTCTCTGCGGATCGCGATCCGTTCAAGGCGAACCTCGCGTTCGCGCTGCGGCTCATCGCGTTCGTCACCGTGCCCGCGACGGTCGGGTTGATCCTGCTGCGCGTGCCGATCGTCCGGGTGCTGTTCGAAGGCGGCCGTTTCGGCCCGGAGGACACGACCCCCACGGCGGACGCTCTCGCGGCGCTGGCGGTCGGCCTGCTGTTCTTCGCGGGCATCCGGGTCGTGGTCCCGGCCTTCTACGCGCTGAAGGAGACGCGCCTGCCCGTCGTCGCGGCGCTCGCCGATTGCGTTGTCTTCGTGCTCCTCTGCTCCCTCTGGACGAAGCCGCTCGGGCTCGCGGGAATCGGCCTCGCCGCGTCGGCCGCTGCGTGCGTCAACGTCGCGATCCTGCTCGCCCTGCTGCGCCGCCGCGAGGGGCCGCTCCGAGGGAAGGAGATCGGGAGCTCACTTACCCGCATCCTCCTCGCCGCCGCCGCGATGGGCGCCGCGATCGCGCTCGCGGGGCGGTGGATTCCGTACGAGAGCTGGAAGGGCGTGCGCGGCGCGGGCTCCCTTTCCCTGACGATCGGCGCGGCCGCGGTCTTTTACTGGGGAGCGGCGGCCATCCTCGGGTCGCGGGAGCCCGCAGAGCTGCGCGCTGTCGCCGGACGAAAGCGCGGCGGAGCGACCTCGGGCCGCGGAGGAGGGGAGTGAGGTCGCCCGGGTACCGCGCGTGAGGCTCGTCCTCCAGCGCGTCTCCGAGGCGCGCGTCGAGGTCGAAGGACGAACGGTCGGCGAGATCGGGCGGGGGCTGCTCGTCCTCGTCGGGGCGGAGTCGGGCGACACCGCCACCGAAGCGGAGGAGGCGGCGCGCCGCGTCGTCGGGTTACGGATCTTCGAGGACGCGGCCGGAAAGATGAACCTGGCGATCGGAGACGTCGGAGGCGCAATCCTCGCCGTTTCGCAGTTCACGCTGGTGGCGGATTTGTCGCGGGGCCGCCGTCCGGGCTTCGAGAAGGCGTTGCGCCCCGAAGCCGCGAAGCCCGTCTACGAGCACTTCTGCGCCGCCGCCGAAATCGCGGGGATCCGGGTCGAGCGCGGGATCTTCGGCGCCTACATGAAGGTGTCGCTGGTGAACACGGGGCCGGCGACTTTCGTGGTGGATGTGAAACCGGGGCCGTGAGGGGTGAGGGCGGGTTTTGAATCGGAGCTTTGCGTCCTGATCCCTAACCCCTAACCCCCTCACGGCCCGGGCACCCTCACGGACTCAGATCCCCCAGCGGCACCAGTGTCACGCAGAGCATGAAGACCGCAAGGCAGACCAGCGCGATCGTCAGCCTGCCCGTGCCGATCGGTGTGTCGTCGTCGTCCACCGGCGGGTGCTGGACTCCGAAGACGGCCGCGACGATCCCGGCGAAGATCGCCCACGAATAGCCGCCCTTGAGCGCCGCCGCGAAGGCGAGCAGCAGGGCGGCGACAGAAAGCGCCGGTTGGCGCTTGCCGAGCACGGCGCGGGCGACGTGCCCTCCGTCGAGCTGCCCGATCGGGAGGAGGTTCAACGCGGTGACGAAGAGGCCGAGCCACGCCGCCATGAAGGTCGGGTCCTCGTGCACCGTCGCGCTCGTGTAGAGGGCCGTGCCCGTCCACTGCTGCGCCAGGCGCACGGCGAGGGGATATCCGAAGACCTGAGTGCCCGGCGTCGGAGGGGCTGCGATCGGAACCGCGTGCCGCACTCCGTAGACGAGGAACGGGAGCGTCATGACGAATCCAGCGAGCGGGCCGGCCGCGCCGACGTCGAGCAGTACGGCTTTTGTGCGGATGGGCTCCTTGATCCGGATCACCGCGCCTAAAGTTCCGAAGATCGTCGGCGCCGGCAGGAAATAGGGCCGGGTCGCGGCGAGGCCGTACCGGCGGCACATCCAGTAGTGCCCCATCTCGTGCGTTCCGAGAATGAGGAGCGCCGGAATCGAGAATCGCAGCGCGGAGGGAAGCCGCGACGCGAGCGTGGGCCCGGAGGTGAAGAAGAACGCTCCGGCGAGCGTCGTCGTCGCGAAAGTCAGCAGGAGAAGACTCAGGTGTACGAGCGGATGCTCCGCGTGCTTGAACTGCCATCGCAGCCACGTCCGCCGCGGCGGCGGCGGGGGGGGCGGGGGCAGGTGCGGGTCGTCGTGCTGCGGCGCGGGCGGCGGAATCGCGTCCATGGCGAACTGTTTATCTCACGACCACGCCGGGCCGTGGAACGAGGACAGCCCCGGAGGTCTACGAAGGACGGGAGGACCGGCGCTCGGGCTGCAGCACGAACCTAGAGAGGACGCTCGCGGCGGATGCGGTGGCGCGCGCGACCATCGCGAAGTCCTCGTAGCGCATCGGGGCGCCGGCACGATCCGCGTAGAGGAATGCGGCGACCGAGTCGAGGACGCGGATGGGGAAAATCGCACAGTCCGGCGGGACGCGGCCGAACAGATCCTCGAGAGCGCGAGGCCATTCCGACTTGTCGATCGCGCCGAAGTGAGGCACGCCGGATTCCTGCACCGCCGAAAAAATCGACAGCTCGGAGAACTGGATCCGGATCGACGAGACGACGGCGGCGGAGAGCCGGTCTCCGCGACCCCTCCATCCCGTCACTCCCGTCGAACCGGAACCGAGCAACATGACCCGTGGCAGGGGCAGGAGCGGTCCCTCGAGAATGAAGTCGGCGAGCTCCTCGCGGCTGCGGGCGACCGCGACTCCGTCGGCGGGATCCTCCGGCGGCGCGGGGCGCCACATGCCCGCCACCGCCTCGTCATCCTCGTCGCGCTCGGCGGCGGGGAACGCGCGGGCTGCTTCGAACGGGATCGTCGGGTCGGTCGCGCGCCGAAACGGCGGAATCGAAGAGGGCACGTCGCGGGTGTGCTCTTCGGAGAGAGGCCTTTCGTCTTCGCGGCGCCTCGTGCGCCCGCGGAACGCGTTCGTCGGCGGGAGGTCGTCCTCACGAAAGTCGATGACGTCGGGGGGAACGGCGGGATTCTCCCGGCCGAAGATGGCGGGATTCGATATCCCCGCCGGAGAAGACGGGTCGTCGGAATCCGTCCGGTCCGCGCCCGTGAATGCGGAAATGGCCTCACCCACCCAGTCGGAAAGCGAATCTTCGCCGCTGAACGGAGAGCGCGGCGCGGCGGACGCCCGCGGCAGCATCCGATCGTTCTCGGGCCCCGACCAATCGAAGGTTCCGGAGGAGGGAACCTCGGGTCGGGCGGGCGAAGGCATCGAAGGCAGGTCGGAAACGTCGAGCTTCTCCGCGGAGCGCGCCGGAAGTCCTTCGACGTGCATGCGGATCGTCGTCTCGTCCGGACACGCGAGGGTCGAGGGCCCGAACGGCGCCGGCGTCGCCGCGGGCGGAACGGGAGAAAGCGGGGCCACGGGAGGGAGTGCCGGAGGCGGAAGACGCAGAGGCGTCGAAAGAGCCGCCGCCGAGGTCGGACGCCGGTCCAGTTTCTGGAGGAGCGTGCGGTACTCCATCGGGACGTGCCGCCCGTAGAACTTCTGGTGCGCCTGGAGAAGCCGTGCCTCCGTCGTCACGCCGGGAGAGACGCTGCGTCCCGTCAGAGCCGCCACCTCGTCGATCGCGGCGATGTTCGACGGATTCAGGAACGCCACCCGAAGAAGGCGCCGCTCGTCGGAGTAGGGAATCGCTCCCAGGCGCGCGGCGTGAGAAGCGGGCAGGAGCCGCACGACCGCCATGGGGGCATCCTGGAGCGCCACCCAGCTCACACCGGGCCTCCGATGCAGCTTCGCGAGTCCGGCCAACAGAGACTCCTCGGACAGGAGCTCCCAGTTCAGGAGGATGCTGCCGAGCTTCACGCGTTCGAGGCTCGACCGCTGGAAGCCCAGGGCCCTCTGGACCGCGGCCTCGCTCAGGTAGCCTTCGGAGATGAGGAGCTCGCCGATGCGGGGCGTTGCCATGATGACCTTTTTCCTGTGGACGTTCCGGGCGGCCGCGGCGCGTGCCTAGGGGAGGTCTCGAAGATCTTTTCCGGGCTTGAATCGAATCGTGTTTCCGGGCGGGATGGTGACTTCGACGCCGGTCTTCGGATTGCGGCCGATCCCGCGCTTTCTCCGCTTGACCTGGAATACCCCGAAGCCCCGCAACTCGATTCGATCGCCGGCGCCGAGGGCGGAGCGCATCGACTCGATCACGGTCTCGACGGCAGTCGCGGCCTTGGCCCGCGGCACCTCCGCGAGGTCGACCACGAGATCGACAATGTCGGCTTTGATCATTTTCTCCTCCAGGGCGTGTCGGGCAATTATATGTCTTTCTTCTTCATACGGATGGCGGCCGCAAACCCGGTCGAAGCGGCCCCGGCAAGCTCCCGCAGGAAGACCAGGTCGAGGGGGGTGATCCCGTCCCGGGGCGACTCCACGTAGAAGAAGGCAACTGGCTTATCTTTGATCAATATCGGCTGGACGGCGCACTCTTCCGGCCACGCCCCGAGGGCCTCGGCGAGGGCCTCGTGCCGCGGGAGCTTCAAGAGCGGCCCGAGGTAAAACGAACGGGAAAGCCGGACATTGAGGAAGACCGAGGGCTCCGACCAGGGGATCTTGAGCTCCCGCAGGCGCTGGTGGTCGCGGGCCACGGCCCCCGCCGCCGCCCACCCGGCGACCCCTTCCGCGCGGGCGGCCAGAATCGCAACCCGGGGGAACCGCGTCTCGAGCGCCCGGAGCGCCGCCGCGGCGACGGCGTCCCGGTCGGAGGCGCCCGAAACTTCCGGAAAATCCGACGCCGCCGGCACCCGGGGCCGGTCCGCGGAGCGCGCGTCCGAGGGCGGCGTCACAGCTCCGCGGGGAACCGCCGCGGGAGCCGGGGGAGGTATGACAGCGCCGTACGCGGACGGGGGCGCGGCGGGAGGGCTCGACGCGGGCTCGACGGGGGGAGCCGAAGCGCCCTGCGGAGAGGCGTCCGGCTTCCAGAGAGAGGGGGAGGGCGGCATCTCCTCCCAGGAGATCGCCTCGACCTCGGTCGACATTCGCGCGGATTTCGGCGACGAGGTCCCCGCCCAGCCGCCATGCGGGTCAGGCACTTTCCACGTCTGGATGATCGGCGGGCCGGCCGACAGCTCCGCGTCCGCGCCATCGCCCCAGATCTCCTGCGGCTCGGGCAGCGGCGCGGCGGCGCGGGCGACGTCCGGGAAAAACTGAGGCGGCGGCGCCGGCGGCGCGGGCTTCGAGGTTCTTGCGGGCCGTGAAAGTTTTTCCGCGAGGATCGCGAACCGGGGAGTCCGCCGTTCGCCGTAGTATTTCTCGAGAGCCTGGTAGATCCGCGCCTCCGGAGCGATAGCGGGCATGATCTTCCGGCCCGTGACGAAGAACAGCTCGTCCAGAATCCTAAGATCCGCGGGGTCCCGGAGAACGCAGCGAAGAGTGCCCTCGAGGCGGTCGTAGGGAACAGCGGCGTGGCGAATCGCAAACTTGGCGGGCAGGGCCGCGATGACCGCGCCCGGGATATCGGAGAGCAGGTTCCACGAGGCGTATTCACACCCGTGCTGCTGCGCCAGCGTCCGGCCGAGATCGTCCTCCGAAACGGAGCCCCGCTCGAGGAGGAGCGTACCGATCCGGCCGCCCGCAAACTGCTGCACCCCGAGTGCGCGGGCGAGGTCGTTCTCCGTAACGAGGTCGGCGCGAAGGAGAAGCTGACCGAGACGAACCATCAGGCGCGCGCCCGGGTCGTCTCCTGCCCGACCCGGCGGAGCGGACGCAGACGCACGCGGAATCCGGACACGGGCGGCAACGCGCAGGCGCGCTCCCGCGACCCGCCCCGTTCGAGCCCGCGCCCTTCGATCATGTCTCCGTCTCCTTCCTCGATTATCCCGTACATCGATCGCCGGGGAAGAAGGAGGGGTGGGGCGGCGGTTGTGGTCTCGAGAGGAGGCCACGGAACACCATCTCCTTCACTCGAAAAGAGGACGCATGCGGGCAACCACCGCGAATCGCGACTCGCGCGACGGGCTCACTTTCGGACGGCGCCCCGTCGCCGAAAGGTCGGCAGGCCGCGTGCTAGATTCGAAATCATGAGCGCTTTTCTCCTTCTCGCCGCGCTGTGGACCGCCTCGATCTCTCCTTCTCCGGCTCCGGCTCCGGCTACTGCGAGCCCGGCTCCCGCGCCCGGCGAGCGCGACTCACGGCGTCTGTATCTGCGGGCGCGCGGGGCCGTCGCGGACGGCCAGTACCGCGAGGCGCTCGAACTCTACCGGCAGGTCATCCAGAGGATGCCCGAGGACGCGGTCGTCCGATACGAATATGCCCAGCTTCTCCGCGACTTGAACGTCCAGGAAGAGGCGGTGCGCCAGGCCCGCGAGGTCGTGCGGCTCGATCCGAAGATGCCGGAAGGACACCGGCTGCTCGGAATGCTCGAGCTCGCCACGGCGGAGAAAGATCCGGCGCGTCTCGACCGCGGCATCGAGGAGCTTCGAAGCGCGCGGCGTCTGGCGCCGGACGACATGGCGACGACGGCCACCCTCGCGCGGGCTCTCCTGGCGCGGGGACGGCCCGGAGAAGCCGCGGCCCTGCTCGACGAAATGCCGGAAACACGCACGCAGCCCGCGCTGCTGCGGATGGCGGCCGAGGCTCGCTCGAAAAGCGGCCGCTCCCGCGAAGCCGCGGCGCTTTACGAGCGTTTGCTCGAATCGGCGCCGACGGATCGCGAGATCGCGGCCGCGCTCGTCGACGTCTACGAAGACGACGACCGCTATGACGACGCGCTGAAGCTCCTGGGCTCGATGAAGGAAAAGGATGGCGAGAACCAGGCGGTCGAGGAGCGCATCACCCTGGACCTCGCCAGGGCCGGACGCTTCGACGAAGCCGAAAAGCGAGCACGGGATCTGGCGACCAGCCGCCCCGAGAACCGCGACATCCGCCGGCTCCTGGCCCAGGTGCTCTTCGAAAAGGGTGACGTCACCGGAGGTGAGAAGATCCTCCGTGACCTGCTTCAGACCGACGCCGCGGACGAGATGTCGCGGCGAGCCCTCGCCGGCGAGCTGCTCCGGGAGCGCCGGTTCGACGAGGCTCGCGTTTTGTTCGACGACAGCCTGAAGCGCGCCGGCGCGGACCCGAAGCTCGCCGAACAGCGTCTCTGGGCGACGCGCGAGCTCGCCTACGCCTCGTACCTCCGGAAGGACTACGCCGCGGCGAAAAAGGCCCTCGAACCGGTTTCGATCTCCGGGAGGGCAGTCGATGCCCGCGCCATGCGACTTCTCCTCGCCGTCGCCCGCGACAGCGAAGACTTCGCCGGCGGCCTCGCCCGGGCGCGGGCCGCGCTCGCGGCGGAGCCCTCCAACGCCGAGTGGGAGTCCGCTGTCGCGGAATTTCAGTACCGAAGCGGCGACCGCGCCGGAGCGACCGCGACGTTCGCGAAGATGGCGGGCTCGTCGGAGCTCCAGCGCGTAATGGCCGCGGCCGACGCGGAAGCCCGTCTGAAGGATTACTCGGGCGCGGCGAAGCTGGCTCGCGAAGCCGCGCAGCGCTTTCCGGACAGCACCGAAGTGCAGTTCCGCCTCGCCTCCAGCCTCGAACGCGCGGGGACCTCGGCCGAAGCGGAGAAAATTTTCCTGCAACTTCTCGACGCCAAACCAAACGACGCCGCGACCCAGAACTACCTCGGTTACATGTGGGCGGACAAGGGAGTGCACCTCGAGAAAGCGCGCGACATGCTGGAAAAGGCCGTGGCCCGGGAGCCGCGCAATGGCGCCTACCGGGATTCCCTCGGGTGGGCCTATTTCCGTCTGGGGAACTACGCGGCCGCGGAAAGAAACCTCCAGGAGGCGCAGCGCCGCGACCCCGACGACGCCACGATCGCGGAGCATCTCGGGGATCTCGCGGAGCGCCAGGGCCGGATCGAAGAGGCGGTGCGCTACTGGGAGCGCTCTCTCACCTTGAAGCCCGAAGAGCCGGAGAAGATCCGGGCGAAATTGAATAATGCGCGCCCGAGGCTGACGGGGAAGGGCTGAGTCGTCGCGGACTCATGAGGCGGGCCCGGGACGCGGGAGAACGACGGGTGAGAAGGCTGACCGCCCGCGGCGCTACCGGTCCGAGCCGGCGGATTTTACGTTGCGCCGCGTCTCCTTTCTGATCATGGCATCGAGAACGTTCGCGCGCTTTCGGGCGTCTCTCGCGGCGGGGGCTCTCGTCGTCCTCGCCGGGTGCGCCTCGCGGGGCGCCGCCCCCCGGCAGTTCGCCCCCGCCGGCCCCGAACAGACTCTGCGCGCGGCGTCGGCCTGGCGGGAGGCCGTCGCGCGCTCGGAGACGCTCGGACCGGCACGGCTGCTCTACGACTCGAAAGTCCGGCAGGGGATCGGCTCGCTTTCCGGGACCCTGGCGGTCTCGACCGACCCGGTCGGCGCCACGCTGACCGGAGCATTCGGGACGACGCTCGCCACATACGCAAACGGCGCGCTGCGTGGAGAAAAAATTTTGCCGGTGGCGATTGACCCGGAGCCGCTCCTCTGGATGCTGGCGGGGGTCTGGAAATCGGGGCCGCCGGAAGTGCGGGGGTTTCAGGGGGAGGACGCCCTGCTCGGGTGGGACGGCGACGTTCGCGCGCGAGCGGTCCTGAACGTCCCGGCCGCCCGGTTCACTTCGCTGACCGTGGAGCGCGGTGGAAAGACGCTCGAGGCGACCTACGCCGGGACCTGCGACCCGTGGCCTTCGCGTCTCGAGATCCGCGACATGTCTTCCGGGAGCAGTCTGCGGCTGACCCTCGTCGGACGGGAGCCCCGGTGACCGAAGCGGACGGTTCCGACCGCGTGCTTCGCGCGTTCGCGCCCGCAAAGATCAACCGGGAACTCCGCGTCGGCCGCCTCCGCCCGGACGGGTTTCACGAAATCTTCTCCCGATTTTCTGCGATCGACCTCTGCGACGAGATCGAGGTCGAGCCGGGCGGCCTTCAGGGCCTGCGGCTCTCGATAACCGGACTGGCACTGGCTCCCGGGGAGGACAACCTCGTGCTGCGCGCCGGCCGCGCACTCGCCGCGAGGCTTCGAATCTCTCCGCGGGCCACGATCCGGCTTCGGAAGCGGATTCCGATCGGCGCGGGTCTCGGGGGCGGCAGCTCGGACGCCGCGGCAACCCTGCGCCTCCTCCGGGCGCTGTGGGCGCCCGACCTGCCCGATGAGGACCTCCGCGAGATCGCTCCAACGCTCGGCAGTGACGTGCCCTACTTCCTGACGGGGGGCGAAGCGGACGTTTCGGGGCGCGGGGAAGCGGTCCAACCGCGGCCGGATGCGCCGCCGGCGGAGCTTCTGCTCCTCATTCCCCCATTTGCCCTGTCCACCGCCGAGGTCTTCGCCGAACACGCTCGGCAGACGTCCGAGGAGCCGGCGCTCCCGGAAAGGCTCGAAATCGGGGAAATCGGTTCGGGCTCGAAATTCTTCGGACCCAATCAGCTGGCATCCGCCGTGCTAGCAGTCAAGGGTGTGATGAAGGCCTACCTGAAGTCCGCCGCGCTGGCTGCAACCGAGGCGGCGATCACAGGATCCGGGTCGACGATCATCCTCTTCGGCGCGGGAGCCGGAGCCGAAAAACAATTGGAGCGAGATCACCCTGAGGCGACTCTGCTGCGAGCCCGGACTCTTGGCCGCCGGGAATACGACGAGCGGACCCGCCCTGCCGGAGGTTCCCTATGGAGATCACCCAGGTAAAGGTTTTTCCAGTCGAGGAAGAAAAGCTCAAAGCCTACGTCTCGATCGTTCTCGACGACTGCTTCCTCGTTTCCGACCTCAAGGTCATCCACGGACCGAACGGGCTTTTCATCTCGATGCCCTCCAAGCGCAAGAAGAATGGCGACTTCAAGGACATCGCTCACCCCTTGAACCGCGAGACGCGGGAGCGAATGGAGCGCCGGATCCTCGATGAATACGAGCGCGCGAGGCAGGCGCCTCCGAGCGCCGACCCGGCGGGCGACTACGCCGAAGCCAATGCCAGCTTCGAGCAACAGAGGATCCAGACCTTCGGAAGTTGAACCGGCGGGGTGTCCCTCCCCCGATGCCCGCCGGCGCCCTCCTCCCTGGTTCGCCCCGGAGACGCTTCGCGGAGCTGACGACTGACGACTGACGACTGACGACTGACGACTGACGACGATGCCCGGGAACTCTGAACCAGGAACAAACATCGGACCAACAAGATTCGTAATACCCTGTGCGTCCCTCTCAGGTCCCGAACGCGACGGAGGTCATATGCGCCTCGTGCATTTTTTCGTGGGGACCGCCTTGTTGATTTGCTCGGTCGCGGGTCTTGCGCAGGACTTGACGGTTGGCCCGCTTCCAGCCCCGACAGGTAGCTTCGGGCCGGGCGTCACGGTGATCGACTTCTCCGCGCCTGCGACTCGCGAAGGCTCTCTGACCTCCGCGACCTTCCGATGGTCGGCGGCTCCCTGTCCGGGGGCCGTCAAGATCAAAGTCGGTTATCGCGGTCAGGACCTGCCTCCATTTCATTTGTGGCATTTCGTGCTCAGTGAGGAACGCGGGCCATTCGATGTCTTCCAGCCGCTCGAAACGGTCGCCCTGATCCCCCCGGTAAAAGTTGGACCGGGTTATCAGATCGCAATCTCCAGCGTTACCTCCTGCGGTGGTCCCGTTAGCGGCGGCGGCCCCGGTCCCCCTCTCGGCGGCTCGTTGGTCGTTCAAGGAGAGTGGAAGGACCAGTTGATCCAGCAAGGCCCGTTTGCGCCGTCTTCAAGTCTTTCCGTGTCCGTGCAGGGGGGGGACGATTCTGTGGTGCTCCTGAAAAATCGATTTCGGGCGACCCTGATCGCCAGGGATCCCCGAACAGGAATCACGGGAGTCGGCCGAGGGATCACACAAGCAGACCGGTTTGGATATTTCAGCCTGCCCGAGTTCACAGGCGACGCGGACTTCCCGGAGGTGATCGTTAAAATGGCGGACGCGACCGCTTTGCCCTTGCCGTTCGGAGGGTCCTTCTGGGTCTTTTATTCGTCCCTGACCGACCTCCAATACACCCTGACTGTCACCGATCAGGTCAGCGGGAAGGTACGAACGTACTCAAACGTCCCTGGCGGCGCGAACCAGCTCTGCGGCGGTGCAGACACCAGCGCCTTTCCTCCGTAGGACGCCTCGCGACGCGTGAGCCGGCGATCACTTCCGGCGGTCTCCGCGTCGGCGGCGAGCGAAGTGGCGAAGCCTACAAACGACTCCCGTGCGCGCGGTGATAGGCGGCGTTTGCCTGGCCTCCAGCGCCCGGTTTGAGTCTGGAAGCAATTCTGGCGCAGCTGGGGTCTCAGTTCGGTTCACGTCCGCGCATGCCTAAGCCCATCGGAGCCAGGACGCGATACCGAACCCCTAGCCGGGCTCGGACCGCTAGAGAGGCCAATCGGCCTGCGATGCGGCCGGGCCCTCTACGCGGGGAGGCCAGAAGCGCCGTGTGGTAGCTCGCGGATGGGTCTCCTGTTAGGTTCGCCTCCTCGATGATGAGCCACGTCGAAATCATCGCATCCAGTTCGCCGGGAGGAATGAGCGAGCGATCGAGCTGCGGAAGAAGCACTGACACGAGATGCCCACCGTAGGGCCGCTCGAGGTGGACAGAAAACAGGCGATGCACCGCCGGAAGAATCGCCGACGATCGCACAGCCTCGGAAGGATCGTCTACTTCGATCGGCGCCCGCAGTTCGGGCCATTTACGCCACCCTCGTGGGATCGCAGCGAAAAGAGCGGCCGCCCGCGCGAGCTTCGCGTCGCTCCATTCAAAACGCGAGGGTCCCGTCCACTCGTCAAGAAATAGTAGGCCGCTCGGCTTCAAAGAGACAAGAACCCGTTCGAGAAGCTTTTCGACGGAGGTGACATGGTGAAGGGACGCGTGGAATATGACAGCGTCGTACGCGCGTCGCGTTAGCTGAACGCGATTCAAGTCCGCGACTTCGTAGTGAATCGTCAGCAGGTTCTCTTCCAACGCCTTTTCTCGCGCGATCCCGATTGAAACGGGGGAACCGTCAATCGCGTCGATTTCGTCCGTCACGCCGTATCGAGCCATCGCCCGCTCTAGTCGGCCGGTGCCACACCCGAGCGAGAGTGCCTTCCGAAATCGCGGCCTTCCGGCCGAAGCATAAAGATGATCGAGAGGGTAGACGCCGGCCTGCCCAGAAACTCGCCGATTGACGGCCGCCCTACACGAGGGATGGGCCAACCAGAACTCTGGGTCCTCCGAAATGTGGTGATGCCCGTCCCAGAAGTCGCAACCGATCTTGGCTACCAGCGATGGACCCGTAATCGCCGCGTCTGCGCGAGTCATACATTTCCGACCTGATTCGTCATCTCGGATCCATTGACTTCAGCCTAGCAGCTCCACCCCCTGACATCCGACGGCTCAGTCGCACTGCCGGCGAAGCCGACGATGTCGGCTGAACCGCGACGTTTGAGCCTCGAAGACCAGCGCCGAGACGCTGAGCCTGCGGGGCGGTAGAAGATGGCGCATTTCGTCTCTGAGCGAGACGTCACGAGCGCCCGTCTTGTTGTCTGGAGGGCGATCGCGTCGGAAGGTGGGATGCCCAGCCTTCCTTCTTCTTCGTCCCATCCCTGACCGTCGCGTCGTGGGAGGAGCAGCCCGATCCGGCACTCGGACGCGACTGAGCTGGACGAGTACGGCGACAGGACCGCGCTCAAGGCTGCCGTTGGGATGATTGAGGCGACGGTGGACGGGTATACCTCGCATAGGAAGTTTCGATCGGTCCGTCCGGCTGTTCAACCGGGCGGCCGAGGGCAGAAACGCGGCACAGAGTCGGTGGCGAAGGTCGCGGATGAACAGCGAGAATCGCGGTATCCTGATTCGGCTCAACACGTTTGGGGCGTCGCCAAACTGGTAAGGCACCGGCCTTTGGAGCCGGCATCTGAAGGTTCGAGTCCTTCCGCCCCAGCCAACCCTCAAGCGGGCTTCCCGCGCTCCGAAAACCCGGGGACTCAGGCCTGCGCCCGGGGGAGAATCCCCACCAGGGGGTGACAGATGGCTGAGACGGTGAAAAAGGCGCTTTGGGTCGTTTTAAAGGCGAAGCCCGGAAAAGAGCAGGACGTCGCGAATTTCCTCCGAGGTGGGCTCTCGATCGTGCAGGGAGAGCCGGCGACAACGACCTGGTACGCGATCCAGCTCGGGCCCTCTACCTTCGGAATCTTCGACACGTTTGCGGACGACGCCGGTCGCGACGCTCACCTCTCCGGGCAGGTCGCGGCGGCCCTCATGACAAAGGCGCCGGATCTTCTCTCCGAGGCGCCTTCGATCGAGAAGCTGGACGTCCTCGCCGCGAAGCTTTCGGGAAAAGTGTAGCGCCGGCGGCGAGCCGGTCGCGACGAAGAGGATCCGGAGACTGCGCCCCGAGGCGGTGGCGCGAGCTTCCTTCAGTGAGCCGTCTTCGGGTCCGCCGTCGCGTCCGGGTCGAAAGCGGAGTACTCGAGGAGCGGCTCTTCTCCCGGAACGGGATTGGAGCGGCGGCGCCACCAGTAATAGTGGTCGTCCGTCAGGAGCACGGAGCTTCCCGTGCAGTCGACCGTGTGCCACACGTCGACGTCCAGCGCTTCTGAGACCGGGATGTCTTTCCCGCAGATCGGGCACGTGAGCACGAGATCGGGCGCGTCGTTCAGGGGCATGGGCGAATTCTACCGTCCCGCCTTTCGCGAAGGCCGCGCCTGACACGACCGCTGCGGTAAAGTACCGGCCGTCGCCTGCGACATCCATGCCCCATGCCGATGCCTGACGAGCTACTGCGAACCCGCGGCGCCGCCGAGCCTGTCGCGGCGCCGAAGGTCCGAGAAACGCCCCCGGCCGGGTCCGCCACGGCGCCAGGCTCCCTCGAGGGAGCGTCCCACGAAAGTCCGCATCCTCTCGTCGGGCTCGACTACCGCGTCCGCGTTCCGGCGATGTTCATCGTGGCTCTCATCGCGGTGTCCTACTTCCTCGACAAACCACAGGGCCCCGTGCTGTGGGCGGCAATCGTGTTCACCGGGCTCGTCTGGCCCCAGCTCGCCTATTTGATCGCCCGCCGCGCCGGCGACAGCAAGCGGGCGGAACTGGCGAACCTGCTTTTCGACTCCCTGCTCGTCGGGTGCTGGACGGCGGCGACGTCCTTCTCGGTCCTTCCTTCGTTGATGATGACTTCCGCGATCATCGCGGCCTGCCTGTCCGTCGGAGGGGTGAAGTTCACGCTGTGGTCGATCTCGTCCATCGTGGCGGGGATGCTCGCGGTCGGGGCGCTGACCGGCTTCCATGTGGCGGATGACGTCAGCCTGCTGACGACCTGCCTGTCCGTGTTCGGAACCCTCGCCTTCACTTCGATGTTCGGGTTTCACTCGCACATCCAGACCCGGCGGGTCGTCAAGGCGAGGCGGGAGCTCACCGACCAGCACCGCCAGATCCAGGACCAGTACACGATCATCGAGCGCGCCCTTCAGTCGGCTCTCGACGCAAACGACGCGGTGCGCCAGGCGAACCAGTCGAAGAGCGTCTTTCTGGCAAACATGAGCCACGAGCTGCGCACCCCGTTGAACGCGATTCTCGGATACAGCGAGATGCTGACCGAAGACGCTCAGGCGAAGGGCGACTCGGAGGTGGTCTCGGACCTTCAGAAGATCCAGTCGGCGGGGAAGCATCTCCTCGGGCTCATTAACGGCGTCCTCGATTTCTCGAAGATCGAGGCCGGCAAGATGAAGCTCTTCCTCGAGACGTTTGACATACCAACCGTCATCGAAGAGGCGGTCGGCACCGCGCGGCCCTTGATCCAGAACAACGGGAACCGGCTCGAGGTCCATTGTCCGCCCGACATCGGCCCCCTTCGCGAGGACATGACGAAAGTGCGCCAGGTGCTGCTGAACCTTCTATCCAACGCGGCGAAATTCACCCAGAACGGCGTGGTCACGCTGGATGTGTGGCGCGAAAAGCGGATGGACGGACACTGGGTGTTCCTCAGGGTCTCGGACACCGGCATCGGAATGACGCCGGACCAGGTCTCGCGCCTGTTTCAGCCGTTCACGCAGGCCGACGCGGCCACTTCCCGGAAGTACGGCGGGACGGGGCTCGGCCTCGCGCTCACCCAGAAGTTCTGCACGATGATGGGCGGCGACGTCGAGGTCCAATCGACCCATGACAAGGGGTCGGCGTTCACGGTGCGGCTGCCCGGGGAGATCGAGAACTTCGACGGCGAGACGACCTCCGTCCGGGTTTCAACGCTGACCGGAGTCAAGCTCACCGACATCGCCGGCCCGATCCCGCTCCCGGGGGGGCCGCCCAAAGTCGTCCTGGTCATCGACGATGACCCGGCCGTGCTCGACCTCATGCAGCGGATCTGCTCCAAAGCCGGGTACCGGGTGATGACCACGCGGAGCGGAGAAGAGGGACTCCGGCTCGCGCGCGAAAAGCGGCCGGACCTGATTACGCTCGACGTCGTCATGCCCGGGATGGACGGATGGGCGGTGCTCGCAGCCCTGCGGAAAGACCCCGCCCTCTCTTCGATCCCTGTCGTCGTCGTGACCATCGCGGACGAGCGCGACCGCGGCCTCTCTCTCGGCGCTTCCGATTACTTCGTCAAACCCGTAGATCACGAGAAATTGAAGTCTGCCCTCGCCCGGATCCGCAGGGACCGGGTCGCGTAATCGGGGGAAATTCCGGAGGCCATTTGTCGAAGATCCTGATCGTGGAAGACAACGAATTGAATCGCGACATGCTCTCGCGGCGGCTGGCGCGCAGCGGCTACGACGTGATACTCGCGGTCCACGGCGAAGAAGGCATCGCCATGGCCCTGTCCGAATCACCGGATCTGATCCTGATGGACCTCTCCCTTCCCGTGATCGACGGCTGGGAAGCGACGCGGCAGATCAAAGCGCGCACTCACACCGCCTCCATTCCGGTGATCGCGCTCTCGGCCCACGCGCTGGCGGACGACGAGGACAGGGCCCGCAAAGTCGGCTGCGACGACTACGACACCAAGCCGATCGAGATGCCTCGTCTTCTCGGAAAAATCGAAGCGCTGCTGAGGCGGAGTGCCTCCCTCTGAATCACGGGGATCGCGCAGCGCCGGAGTGGGAGGGGGAGGCGATCCCCGAGAATCTGGCGAGGGTTCGAGATTTCGTGGACGAGCGGTGCCGCGCCGCGGGATCGGACCCGCAGGCGTGCTTCGACATGAAGCTCGCGGTCGACGAGGCCTGCACGAACATCGTCGTCCACGGCTACCCGGAGGGCGCGCGGGGCCGGATGGCGGTCGCGTTCGGGTGTGACGGGGACAGGATGACCGTCACCATTCGGGACGGCGGCCGCCGGTTCGACCCCGAGAGCATCGCCGCGCCGGACCTCGAATCGGCTCTCGACGACCGGGAGCCGGGCGGCCTCGGCTGGCACCTGATCCGCGCGAGCGTCGACGAGTTTCGCTATGAGTCCGATATTGCCGGCAACCGGCTGACGCTCGTCAAGTCGGCCCGGGTGCCGGGAAAGCGCTGAAGGCGAAGGAGCCACACATGGAGATCACGGTCGACCGGCGCGAGAGCGTCACAGTTCTATCGATTTCGGGGAGCGTGGATGGCCTGACGTCGGCGGATCTCTCGACGGCGTTTCGGCAGGAAGCCGCGGCGGGGCACGCCAGGCTAATCGCGGATTTCGCCCGGGTTGACTACACGAGCAGCGCCGGTCTTCGCGCCCTGCTCGAGACCGTCAAGGAAGCCCGCCGCCAGGGAGGCGACCTCCGGCTGGCGTCGGTGCGTCCCGACGTGCTCAGGGTTCTCGAGCTCTCGGGCTTTACCGGGATCCTGAAGCTCTTCCCGGACGTCGCCTCTGCAGCGGCGAGTTTCGCCGGATGAGCGCGCCTCCGCCGCCCCCTCGACCGGAGGGAGCCCCGCGACGCCCCCGCGTGGGCGTGGTCATCGGTTCCGGAAGCGTCAAGTGCGCGGCAGCTCTGGGCCTGCTGAAGGTGTTGAAACGCGAGGGCATCGGGGTCGACCTCTTCGTCGGTTGCAGCGGCGGCAGCCTGTACGCCGCGATCATGGCGATCGGCCACGACCCCGACCGGGCCGAGCAGATGACGCGCGAGCTCTGGACAAAAGAGCTCACCGCGCGTCGAAACCGCGTTGCCCTGCTGCGGGCGTTCGTGCCGTTTCTGAAGTTCCCCCGGCGCTTCGGGCTGGTCGACGACCGGCTCATCCTGCAGCGGCTCCGCACCGCGTTCGGCGGCGCCACCTTCGAGGACGCGCGCGTCCCGCTCTTCCTGACGGCTACGGATTTCGGAACGGGCGAGCAGATGGTTTTCCGGTCCGGTTCGATCGTCGACGCGGTCCGGGCCTCGATTTCGATCCCGTATGTCTTCGAGCCCTGGCCCGTCGGAGACCGGCTCTTCGTCGACGGGTTCCTGTCCGACCCGATGCCGGTCGGGGTCGCGATCAAGGAAGGCGCGGACGTGATCGTCACGATGGGTTTCGAGAGCCCCTACCAGCCGCGGGTGACCTCGCTCCTGCGGTTTGCCTTTCAGCTCTCGAGCATCACCTCGAACAACCTGCTGCGCGCGAACTTCTCGTTTCACAACCTCGCGCATCACAACGAGATCATTCCGATCGTTCCCCAGTTCAAGGAACGGATCGGGCTGTTCGACACGCACCGGATCCCGTACGTGATCGAGGAGGGGGAGCGCGCGACGGAACTTCAACTTCCCTACCTGCGGCGGCTGCTCGGCCCGGGCAACGCCTGAGGGATTCGTGAGCTCGGAGCGCGGCCGCCTGCTCGTCGTGGACGATGTCGAGGCGAACCGCGATCTGCTGTCGAGGCGCCTGCGTCAGCTCGGGCACTCCGTGACGTCTGTAGCGAGCGGGCGCGGAGCTCTCGACATCATCGAAAAGGAGGAGTTCGACCTCGTTCTCCTGGACATCATGATGCCGGAGATGGACGGGTACGAAGTCCTCGCGAAACTCCAGGCGAACCCGGCGCGGAAACACATCCCGATCATCATGATCTCCGCCGTCGACGAGATCGAGAGCGTGGTCAAGTGCGTCGAGCTCGGCGCCACGGATTACCTCCCCAAACCCTTCAACACCGTGCTGCTCAAGGCGCGGGTGCACGCCACGCTCGAGAAGAAGCGACTCAGAGACCGCGAGCAGCTCCACACTCGCAGCCTCGAGCGCGAGATGGAGATCGGCCGGCAGATCCAGGCGAGCTTCCTCCCCGAGAGGCTGCCGGCGCCCGAGGGTTGGGAGATCGCCGCGTACTTCCGGCCGGCGCGGCAGGTCGCTGGCGACTTCTATGACGCCTTCACGTTGAAGAGCGGGCGGATCGGTCTCGTGATCGCGGACGTCTGCGACAAGGGGGTCGGAGCAGCTCTCTTCATGGCGCTCTTCCGGACCCTGATCCGCGCCTCGAGCGAATTCAGCGAGCCGTCGTTCGCCCGCCTGACGGATCCCGCCGAACGCGCCGCCGCCCGCGTGACCAACGCCGTCGCCCGGACGAACGACTACATCGCGCGCACCCACGGGGAATCCAACATGTTCGCGACACTCTTTTTCGGCGTGCTCGACCCGGCGACCGGGCTCCTGACCTACATCAACGGCGGCCACGAGCCTCCCATCCTGATGACGGCGGCCGGGGACGTGACGAGGCTGCCGCCGTCCGGGCCGGCGCTCGGACTCCTTCCGGACCAGGGGTTCGAGGTCCGCTGCGTCCAGATGCGCGCGGGCGACCTCCTCCTCGGCTTCACGGACGGAGTCACAGAATCCCGATCTCCCTCCAGGGAAGTGTTTGGAGAGGACCGGCTGTTCGCGCTGCTGTCCTCGGGAGACTCGTCGGCCGGCTCGCTTCTGGCCCGGATCGAAGCGGCGGTGTCGGAGCACGCCGCCGGGGAGGAGTCTTTCGACGACGTCACGATGATCGCCGTGCGGCGGAAGACGTAGGATCTCTCCATGAAAACAGTTCTGTCGGCGGTCGCCGTGTTGACCCTCTTCGTTTCGTGCCAGAGCTCCGGACCGGTCACCAGGACCGGCGATGGAAGCTCCGGTGGCACGACCGTCCGAGGCGCCGGAACCACGGGGGAGCCGGCGCCGCCTTACGGGCTCCCGAGAGAGACGCCCATCGGCGGTGACCGGGCGAATCCGACTCCGTCGCCTCTTCCCTCGAACATCCCGCCGACGCCGCACGCGTAACTTCGCCTCCGCTCACTGCGGGAGCTGCCTTCGCCGTGCGCGGCGAAGGCACCGGCGAGCGGCTCGGCCGGATGCGGCCTCGACCGCTCGCCTGCTCCCTTCGTTCGCTTCGGCTCCCGCCCAGAGAGGCTCCTCCCTCCCTCTGGTCGAGAGACTCCTCTCGGGACGAGCTTAGCCACCAGCGTGGCTGAGGCGCAGCTCTGCCCCCTCGCCCCGGGCTCGGGGAGAGGGTGGGGGACGTGTTTGTGCGTTCGAAGGAAGGACAGGACCGGTTTCTCCCTTTGAGTAGAATCCGTCTCGCTTGGGTCCCAACTTTTCGTACGGCGACTTGAAGATCTTCTCGGGCCGGGCCCATCCCGCGCTCGCGCGCGAGATCTGCGCGTATCTCGAGATCCCCCTCGGTCAGCTGACGCTCTACAACTTCTCCGATGGGGAGAACTACTGCCAGATCGACGAGAACGTCCGGGGCGCCGACGTGTTCATCGTCCAGCCCACGAGCTCACCGGTCAACGACCACGTCATGGAGCTCCTGATCCTGCTCGACGCGTTCCGGCGCTCGTCCGCCTCGCGGATCACCGCTGTGATGCCTTACTTCGGATATTCACGGCAGGACAAGAAGGACAAGCCGCGCGTGCCGATCGCGGCGAAGCTGATGGCGGACCTTCTGACGGCGTCGGGGGCCGACCGGATCCTGACCATGGACCTCCACGCCGCGCAGATCCAGGGATTCTTCGACATACCGGTCGACCATCTGTTTGCGGCTCCCGTCCTGCTGGACGCGATACGGAAAATGGAGCTCGAGGACCTCGTGATCGTGTCTCCGGACGTCGGCGGGGTGGCCCGCGCCCGCGCCATCGGCAAGCGGCTCGGCGCCTCCCTGGCCATCATCGACAAGCGCCGCACCGGCAAGAACGAGACGGAAATCTTGAACGTGGTCGGCGAGGTCGAGGGGAAAGACGTCCTCATCCTGGACGACATCATCGACACGGCGGGGACGATGGTGCAGGCGGAGGCGGCGCTCCGGGAGCAGGGCGCGAAACGGACCTATGCGGCCGCCGTCCACGGGGTCCTGTCGGGCCCGGCCCTCGAGAGAATCGAGGGCTCGCAGCTTCAATCGCTGCTGGTGACGAATACGGTGTCCGTCGAGGCGGCGCTGGCCCGTTGCCCGCGGATCCACTCCCTCTCGATCGCACCGATCCTGGGGGAGGCGATCCAGCGGATCCACGACGGAACCTCCGTCTCGTCCCTCTTCGTCTGAGTTCGAGCCCCCGGGTCTTCCTTTTCCTCCGGTTTGTGTAGAATGACGCCCCTTTTTCGCCTTTCGTCTTTCGTCTTGCGCCCGTCTTCGTATAGGATCCAACGTTTTGCGCGGAGTTTCGCGCGGGGAACAGCATGAAAACCATCGAATTAAATGTCGAACGCCGCTCCGAGAGGGGCAAGAACGAGGCCCGCCGGACGCGCGTCGCGGGCCGCATCCCGGCGATCGTGTACGGCGCCGGCAAGTCGAACGTGCCGATCTCGGTCGACCGCAAATCTCTGTCGGACGCCTTCCGCAACGGGGCAGGAGAGAACGCGATTTTCCTGCTGAAGCTCGCGGGCTCCGACCAGAGCCGCCACGCGATGATCAAGGAGCTTCAGAAGGATCCGCTCTCCCGCAAAGCCCTGCACATCGACTTCGTCCGGGTCATGATGGATGCGAAGATCCGCGTCCGGGTCTCGATCGAGGTCGTCGGGATCGCCCGGGGCGTCAAGACGGACGGCGGTATTCTCGACATGGTCACGCGCGAGGTCGAGGTGGAGTCCCTTCCCGGCAATATCCCGGCCCACCTACCCGTCGACGTGTCCAACCTCGGCATCGGTGACGCGATCCGGATCAAGGATCTGAAAGCCCTCGAGGGCGTCGAGATCGTCGATGACCCGGAGAAGGTTCTCGTCCACGTCGCGCAGCCGACCCTCGAAGCGGAGCCGGTGGCGGCGGCCGAGGGAGCCGAGACGACGGAGCCCGAGGTCCTGAAGAAGGGCAAGGTCGTGACGGACGAAGAGGCCGCGGCGGGGGACGACAAGAAGCCCGAAAAGAAGGCGGAAAAGAAGGAGAAGTAGCGCCTGCGCGCGATCGTCGGACTCGGCAATCCGGGGGACCGTTACGACGACACGCGGCACAACGCGGGGTTCCGCGTCGTGGAGGCGCTCGCCGCCGCGGAAGGAATCCGGATCCGGTCTCGGGAATGTCAGTCTCGGGTGGGTCGCGGAAACGTCGGGGGCACCCCGGTGCTGCTGGCGCTTCCCCAGACCTACATGAACGCCTCGGGTGAGGCGGTCTCGGCTCTTTGCAAGAAGAACGGCATCGATCCCTCGGAGGTCTGCGTCGTCTCAGACGACATCGACCTGCCTCTCGGGAACCTGCGTATGCGCGCGCGGGGCTCCGCGGGGGGGCAGAAGGGGATCGCTTCCATCGTTTCGGCCCTCGGGACGAGCGACTTTCCGCGATTGCGTCTGGGCATTCGCGGTCAGCGTTATTCCCGGGAGCGCGATCTCGGCGATTACGTGCTCGAGCCCTTTGCGAAAGGGGAGCGCGCGATCTTCGAGGACGCGATCGGCCGCGCGGTCGAAGCGCTCTTAATCTGGCTCACCGAGGGAATCGACGCCGCCATGAGAAGCGCGAATCCTAAACCTTCCTCTCCGGCTCCCGCCTCGGAGCCGGATTGACATCCATGAGGAGGAACGCATGAGGCTGTACGACATCGTCATCCTGGTGACCCCGGATCTCTCCGAAGAAGACGCGGCGAAGCTGACGTTGGATCACAAGAAAATCCTGACCGACGGCGGCGCGGAAATCGTCAAGGACGAGCCGTGGGGCCGGAGGCGCCTCGCCTTCCCGATTCTGAGGAAGAAAGAGGCCTTCTACCATTACGTCCAGGTCAACTCGGACCCGCCCGCGGTCGCCGAGCTCGAGCGCCGGCTGAAGCTCTCCGACCAGGTCCTGCGGCACCTCGCGGTCCGGGCCGACGAAGAGTTGAAGCGCGCGGCCAAGAGCGCCGAAAAGATCAGGCTGAAGCAGATCAAGCGTCCCCCACGTCCGGCCCCGGTCGGAGCGGAGGGCTCTGCGCCCGGCGGCCCCGGCCCATCGGGTGGATTCGGAGATCGGGATCGGGACCGCGACCGGGACCGGGACCGGGATCAAAGGAGTGACTCATGACCGCCATGCCGAGCCGCTCGGGAGGCCGCGGGGCCGCGAAGGACCGCGACGGCAAGACTCCCGGCCGCAAGAAGTTTTTCGTCCGCCGCCGGAAGGTCTGCAAGTTCTGCGCGGAGCACATCGAGTACGTCGATTGGAAGGACATCAAGTTGCTGCAGGGGTTCATCCCCGAGCGCGGCAAGATCCTCCCGCGCCGTATCTCGGGCACGTGCGCACTGCACCAGCGCAAGCTGCAGACCGCGATCAAGCGCGCTCGCTCGATCGCTCTTCTGCCTTACGCGACGGACTGACGCACGGAAACCCCTCTCTCGCGTCGAGGTTTTCAGCCGGGGCCGCGGGGTGGCCCGACCCCGGCTGAGAACGCCTGACGGGACCGCCGATGTCCACACCCGCGCCGGAGACGGTCCCGCCGCCGGAGCCTCGTTCGCCGATTCCCCCGTTCGCCGAGACCCTGCTCGCTGCTCTCGCTTCCGCACTGCTCTTCTCGCTTTTCCTGCTCCTGCCTCTGGCGGGATCCGCCGCGCTGGCCTTTGCGGGCGTGCCTCTCGTGCGCCTCGCGCATCGCCGCGGCCTCGGCCCGGGAATCGCCGCCGCCGCTCTTTCCTCGGGGATTCTGGCCGCGCTTGGATGGACCACGGGCGGGGCGGGGGATGCGGCCGCGGCGGCCCTCCTCGCGGCGGTATCGATGGCGCTGCCCGTCCTGTCTGCCGGGTGGGTCCGCCGGGGCGCCTCCGCCTCCACGGGCTTTCTGCTTCTCTGCGCCGCGGGTTTTGCCCTCTTGAGCGGCGCGCTTCTTCTGCGGGAGGCGACGGTCGGACGATCCATCCGGACCGAGATCGGCGCCGCCTTCGACGCCATGTCCCCGGCCCGGCCCCCGGCGCCGCCCGCGGGGAAACCTCCGCTCGACCCGGAAACGGCCGCTCAACTGAAGGCCACCTTCACCCGCTTCAAGGAATTCGCCCAGGCATACTGGCTGGGGTTGGTCGGCGCCTCGTGGGTTCTGGCGGCCGCGATCGCCTATTTCGTAGGAGCCTGGAGCGCCCGTCCGGCGCCTTCCGCGGAGCTGACGCGCTTCGAGAGGCTCCGGGTTCCAGCGCCCGTCGTGGCGCTGTTTGCGGCGTCCGGCGCGGGATTTGCTCTCCTGCCGGGAGCGGGTCGGACCTGGTCCGGCGACCTCCTCCTGCCGATGTCGGCCTTGTATTTTCTGGCCGGCCTCTCTATCATCTGCCACTTCGCCCGAAGGTGGTTTCGGGCGCGGATCCTCCGCGCTGGTCTCTATGCCCTGGTGGTCTACTTCCCGTTGAATGTGGCGGTGGGTCTCCTCGGGCTCTTCGACTGGTACGCGGACTTTCGCCACCGAGGCGAGAAAGCGTAGAAAAGAATGAAAGTGATCCTGGCCGACGACGTCCGAGGGCTCGGGCATCGCGGCGATACCGTGAGCGTCAAGCCGGGCTACG
The DNA here is from genome assembly GCA_039931865.1 of Acidobacteriota bacterium. Lineage (GTDB taxonomy): Bacteria > Acidobacteriota > Thermoanaerobaculia > UBA5066 > Gp7-AA6 > JALYUA01. The sequence goes on from JBDTRB010000028.1 coordinate 27,654, forward strand.
CCCGCAACTTCCTCCTGCCGCAGGGGGTCGCGTACGAGGCGAATGACGCAAACCTCCGCCGCCTGACCGAGGACAAGAAGAAGTACGACCAGAAGATGTCGCATCAGAAGAGCGCCGCCGAAGAGACGGCGAAGAAGATGGAAGGTTTGACGGTCAACCTGACCAAGAAGGCGGGCGATGAAGGCGTGCTCTACGGCTCTGTGACCGCGACCGACATCGCGGACGCCTTGACCGCTCGCGGCATCGAGGTCGATCGCCGCCGCATCGAAGTGGCGGAACCCATCAAGAGAGTCGGACAGCACACCGTCCACATCCGTCTGCACCGTGACGTCACGACGGTGCTGACCGTGGACGTGCAGCCGCTCACTTCCGCGACGCAGTAGGGGCTATCAGGTATCAGGTATCAGGTACCAGCTCTCGGCCGGGAGGAACACAGCGACGCCCGTGTTTTTCTTTTTGCGGGCGTCCGATCCGGACCGCAGTCGCCTGGTTGAAAGGTGACAGCGAGAGCGGAGAGTTGACGGCCTCTATTTCGGACGGGGGAGCGCCGTCGGGACGGGGCCCGGCGTCGTCAACAGAGGAGTTCCGCCGTCCTCGTCCGGGGTCTCGCCCTTCTTCGGCAGGTAGAACGACTTCTGCAGCGACCAGGGGAGGCGCGTGATCTCCTCCCACTTCGAGCTCCACTCCTCGGTCGGCTGCGACCCGCTCACGAAGGCTTCCAGGATCGGCCGCGGGCTGCCCGGCGTCGCCTTCAGCCCGGTCTCGTAATCGACGGCCGTGAAGACCACGTTCGGCGGCGGCTCGAAATCCGACTTCACGTCCAGCCTGCCGTTGTCGCGCATGTGCTCGAGTACCCGCATCCAGATCGGCAGCGCGACCTTCGCGCCCTCCATCCCGGGGCCGAGCGTCGTCTTCAGGTCGTTGCCCACCCAGACCCCGATCGTGTACCGGGGCGTCATGCCGATGAACCAGGCATCCGTGTAGTCGCTGGTCGTGCCGGTTTTTCCGGCGATATTCAGCTTGAGCTTCGCCGCCGAGGCGGCAGTTCCCCGCGACGTGACGCCCTTCAGCATCTCGAGCAGCTGAAACGACGCCTGCGGGCTCGTGACCTCGCGCGCGTCCGGATGCGTCTTTTCGAGCGGGTCGCCGTTCGCGTCCGTGATGCGCTCGAACGTGTACGGAGGAAAGGCGAGCCCCTGGTTGGCGAAGACGGTGTAGGCGGAGGTCATCTCGAGGAGGGTCACCTCGAACGCGCCGAGCGCGAGCGACGGATAGGCCTGCAGCTTCTCGTGGATCCCGAGCCGGTGGGCGGCCTCGATCACGCGCTGCAGCCCGACGAGCTGGGCGAGGCGAACGGTGGGAACGTTGATCGAGTGCTCGAGCGCACGGCGCAGCGTCACGATCCCGCGGAACTTCCGGTCGTAGTTAACCGGACGCCATGCAGGTTGCCGCGGGTCCATCGTGATAGCGAGCGGCCCGTCGAAGATGGTGTCCGAGGGCGTGTATCCGGACTCCATGGCCGCGAGATACACGAAGGGCTTGAAGGTCGATCCGGCCTGCCGGAGCGCCTGCGTCGCCCGGTTGAACTTGGACGTGCTCCAATCGTAGCCGCCCACCATGGCGCGGATCGCGCCGGTGGAATTTTCAATGATCAGGAGCGAGCCCTGCTCCGTCGGGCTCTGGTCGAGCAATACCGCGCCTCCGTCCTTCTGCTTTTCGAACGTCACCGTGACGAGATCTCCGGTCTTCAGGAGCTTCGTCGCGTTGGGGGCGTTAGTCCACTTGTAGCCGGACGCGCGAAGCGGGAAGGTGTCGCGTCCGACCCGGATCTCGGCGCCCGTGGCGGTGACGGACATGACGACGCCGCGCAAAGTATCGCCCTCGGCGAGCTTCGCGTTCTCCCACGAGGGATCGACGTACGCCGCGAGGTTCGCGTAGCCCTCGGAGGTTAAGTTTCGCGCCTTCCGGAACCCGTGGCGGCGCGAGAGCCGGCGCAGTCCCCAGCCGATGGCTTCCTCCGACCAGCCCTGAAGCTGGGGGTCGAGCGTCGAATCGACGCGCAGGCCGCGGCGATAGAGGTCTTTCTCGCCGTACGTCCGCTCGAGGTACTGCCGGATCTCTTCGCAGAAATAGGGCGCGACAACCGTCTCCTTGAGCGAAGGCGAGGACGGGAGCGGCTCGCCCTCCGCCGTGCGCCTCTGCTCGTCGGTGACGTACCCCGCGGCCTGCATACGGCGCAAAGCGGTGGCTCGCCGGCCGAGCGCGAGGGCAGTGTTGCGGAAGGGCGACTGGTCCTCCGGCCGCTGGACAATGCCGGCGAGCAGCGCGGCCTCGGCGAGCGTCAGGTCCTTGACGCTCTTTCCGAAGTAGTACCGCGCCGCCGCCTCGAAGCCGTAGTTGCCGTGACCGAGGTAGATCTCGTTCACGTACATCGTGAGGATCTGGTCTTTGGAGTACCGCCGCTCGATCTCGAACGCGACGAGGGCCTCGTTGACCTTGCGGGAGATCGTCTTTTTCGGGGAGAGAAAGATCGCGCGGGCGAGCTGCTGCGTCAGGGTGGACCCTCCCTGGCCGTATCTCTGCGAGCGCATGTCAGCCGCGACCGCCGACAGGGTCCGGCGCAGGTCGACGCCGCCGTGCCGGAAGAAGTTCTTGTCCTCGGTCGCGACGATCGCGTTTTTCAGGACCGCCGGGATCTCCGAGCGCGTCAGGAGAATGCGGCGCTGGATGGCGTAACGGCCGATCGTAGAGCCGTCGCTGCCCCGGATCTCCGTAATGATGTCCGGGCGGTACGTCTCGAGCTCCGAAACGCGCGGCACCCGCACGAGCGTGGTGGTCGCCGAGCCCGCGAGCGCCCCGAGAAAGCCCACCGCCACCAGGGGGAGAACGAAGAAAGAGATCCGCCGGGCAAGGGCCACGGAAGAGATTGTAAGGGACGCCCCGCGCCAGAGCCCGCCATGCCACGGAACGGGCCTGACAGAGAACTGACAACCAGCGGCGCGGACTGATATAAGTTTTCGCCCCATGAGCAACGTTCCGGGAAGCCCCGATTTCACGACCCCGATGCCGCTCGACACCCGGCCCGCCGGCCCGAGAGGGTGCTGGAGGACGGGCCTGATCGGATGCGGAATCGCCGGGCTTCTGGTCCTGCTCTGCATCGTGGGCTCCTGTCTCTACCTCCGCCGCAACCCTCAGGCGATGACGGACTTCTTCATGGCACGCATCGACGCCGCTCTGGCGTCCGACGTCACGGACCAGGAGAAATCGGACCTCCATGCCGCGTATGCCGCCTACCGTGTGCGCCTCGAGAAGGGGGGCGCTCAGCGGCGCTCGCTCGACCAGATCCAGTCGGTCCTGATGCGGAATCGCGCGGGGAGCGTCAGCCGCGAGCAGGTCCGGCAGCTGACGGCGGTCTTCCGGGAAGGAGCGGGCCTCCCTCCGATGACACCCGCGCCGACTCCTGCCGGCATGCTCGCTCCCGATTCGGTCGCGACCCCTGGCCCCCCGCCGGCTCCGAGCCTCATCGTGACTCCTTCGCCGCGAGCAAGGCCGAACTCCCGGACCTCTTCAACCGACGCACGGCCCCGCTCTCGGGCGTCTTCAACGGCCGCACGGCCAAGCTCTCGGGCCTCTTCAACGGCCGCAAGATCCGGTTCCCGAGCCCGCAACTCCGGCGTCTCCGCCAGAGCCGGCACCTCTTCCTCCGGCGGGGCGACGTCCCGATCGTGAGCCGCCGACCCGGCGCCCGGCAACGCCCGGAGGCCCCGCTTTCGCTGGCCTCGAAGCCCGACTCCTTCCGCGAGGCTCAGTCGCGTTCGCGGGGCACGTTCAAACTGGTCACGGACTTCACCCCGCACGGCGACCAGGCGCAGGCCATCGAAAAACTCGTCGCCGGTTTGAACGAAGGGAAGCGAGACCAGGTCCTCCTCGGAGTCACCGGATCGGGTAAGACGTTCACGATGGCGAAGGTGATCGAGAGCGTCAACCGCCCGACGCTCGTGCTCTCGCACAACAAGACGCTTGCGGCGCAGCTTTACCAGGAGTTCCGCAGCTTCTTCCCGGAGAGCTCCGTCGAGTACTTCGTCTCCTACTACGACTACTACCAGCCCGAGGCCTACATCCCCCAGTCCGACACGTACATCGAGAAGGAAACATCCCGCAACGAGGAGATCGACAAGCTCCGGCTGTCGGCCAGCAAGGCGCTCTTCGAGCGGCGTGACGTGATCGTGGTCGCCTCGGTGTCCTGCATCTACGGACTCGGGGCGCCCGAGGCCTACTACGACATGCTCGCCTACGTCGAAGTGGGGGACCGCTCGGGGATGCCGGCGCTGCTCGCGCAGCTCGTCCAGATGCAGTACGAGCGCACGAACCTGGATCTCACTCGCGGCACGTTTCGCGTCCGCGGCGACGTCATCGAGATCCACCCGGCATACGAGGACGTCGCGGTGCGCGTCGAGTACTTCGGCGACGAGATCGAGAAGATCACCCGGACCGATCCACTTCGCGGAACAGCGCTCCGGCGCGTCGACCGGCTCGCCATCTACCCGAGAACTTTCTACGCGACGCCGCGGGAGACGCTGAACCGCGCAGTCGACACGATCAAGGTCGAGCTCGACCAGCGGCTCGCGGAGCTCTCAGCGGCCGGGCAGCCGCTCGAGGCGCAGCGGCTTCACCAGCGCACGATGTTCGACCTCGAGATGATCAAGGAGCTGGGTTACTGCAACGGAATCGAAAACTACTCGCGCCACCTCTCCGGACGCCGGGCCGGTGAGCCGCCGCCGACGCTCATCGACTACTTTCCGTCGGACTTTCTCCTCGTCGTCGACGAGTCCCACGTCAGCCTGCCGCAGGTGCGCGGAATGTTCCACGGGGACCGCTCGCGCAAACAGGTGCTGGTGGACTACGGGTTCCGGCTTCCCTCCGCGCTCGACAACCGGCCGCTCACGTACGAGGAATTCCAGTCGCGCATCAAACAGATGGTCCACGTGAGCGCGACGCCGGGCAAGGAAGAGCTCGCGGCGACCGGCGGAGAGATCGTCGAGCAAGTCATCCGGCCGACGGGACTGCTCGATCCCTTGATCGAGGTGCGCCCCGTCAAAGGGCAGGTCGACGACCTCCTCGGGGTCGTGCGCGATGCGACCTCAAAGAACGAGCGGGTGCTCGTGACCACGCTCACGAAACGCATGGCGGAGGAGCTCACGTCCTATTTCTCGGAGGTCGGCGTCCGGTGCCGGTACCTGCACTCCGACATCGAGACCCTCGAACGGATGGAGATCCTGACGGACTTCCGCCGGGGCGTCTTCGACTGCCTGATCGGGATCAACCTTCTCCGCGAGGGCCTGGACCTGCCGGAGGTCGCGGTGGTGGCGATCCTCGACGCGGACAAGGAGGGCTTTCTGCGAAGCGAGACCTCCCTGATCCAGACCTCGGGGCGAGCCGCCCGCAACCTCACGGGACGCGTGTACTTCTATGCCGACGTCGTCACGGACTCCATGCGCCGCGCGATCGGCGAGACCACGCGGCGGCGGGTGATCCAGGAGGCGTACAACCGGGAGCACGGTATCGAGCCGGCCTCGATCGTGAAGCAGGTCGACTCACCGCTGATGAGAATGTCCAGCATGGATTACCACGACGGACTGCTGCCGCGGAAAGACGGGACGGCGGTCCCCGACGCCGAAACCCTTCGAGTTCGAATCACGGAGCTCGAGAAATCCATGAAGGCCGCCGCCAAGGGGCTCGACTTCGAAAAGGCCGCGGACCTGAGGGACGAGTTGCGGTCGTTGAGGGAGCTGCAGATCTTCCGCTAAATCCAGTGACAGGATTTCGCGAACCCCGCCAGCATCAGCAGGCAGAGAAGCGCGGCACCGGCGAGGACCGCGCTGCGCCCCTTCTTCGGCAGGGCCTGGCGGCTGTAGAAGCCCGTCTGCCACCGTTCGATCGGTTTGCCACAGTTCGGGCAGGTGGCGTCCTGCGGCTTCACCGCGGAGTAGCAGTACGGGCACTCGATCACCGGCGGATCATACCGGGAGCCGAGCGACCAGCGGGAGCGAGACGGCCGCGGGACTCCGCGGTCAGCTGGAGCGGGAGCAAAACGGCCGCAATACTCCTTCCATTCGACCGAAGCCGCCAGGCGACGTGAGGGTCGACGGGCAGGCGGACAACTGACAGCTGAGAGCTGAGAGCCGACAGCTCCCACCCCCGGCATTCCGGCGGCGCGCCCGTTGTTATCCTTTTCTCATGTCCGAGCCCGTCAAGCCCCCCGAAAATCTTCCCGACTCCCCGGGCGTGTACCTTTTCAAGAACACCCGCGGGAAGATCCTCTACGTCGGAAAGGCGACTTCGCTCAAAAAACGGGTGTCGTCTTACTTCACCCGCGGGAGCGAGTCGTCGAAGACCGAGGCGCTTCTCCGGTCGTTCTCGGAAGTCGAAACGATTGTCACGAACACCGAGCTCGAGGCGCTGCTCCTCGAAAACACTCTCATCAAGAAGCACCGGCCGAAATACAACGTCTGCCTCCGCGACGACAAGACATATCCGTATATCAAGGTCACGACCGGCGAGCCGTGGCCCCGAGCTCTCGTCACCCGCCGCGTCGAAGAGGACGGCCACTCGTACTTCGGCCCGTTCTGGGGCGGTCTCGCGCGCCGGATCATGCGGATGATCACCCGCCATTTCCAGATCCGGACCTGCTCGATCGAGATCGACGGAAAGCTGCCCCGGCCGTGTCTCTATTACGACCTCCACGCGTGCCTGGGGCCCTGCGTCGCCGGGCTGACCACGCGCGAGGCATACGAGGAGGCGGTCCGAGACGTGCTCCTTTTCCTCCAGGGCCGAAACCGCGAGCTCATTCCCCGGCTCGCCGAAAAGATGCACGCGGCCGCGGCGCAGGAGCGCTTCGAAATGGCCGGCGCGTACCGCGACTCGATCCGGACCGTGGAAGACGTCGCCGAGCGTCAGCTCGTCCAGTCGATGAAGGGCGAGAGCGTGGACGTGTTCGGCTTCTTCGAGTCCGGCGGCGACGTCTCCGTCTGCGTGCTCGTCGTGCGCGGTGGAG
>JBDTRB010000029.1:0-34543 GCA_039931865.1 Acidobacteriota bacterium
CGGCGAGCCAGGCGGCGGCGCACCGAGGTTGGCCTGCATGAGGCGCCGCGCCTCGAGAAGCACCCGCTCGATCTCCCCGGCGGGCATCCGGGACACGGACAGAAAAGGATCCACACCCGCGGCGAACAGCGATTCAGACTTGTAGATGTTTCCAATCCCCGCGATGGCGCCCTGATGAAGGAGCGCCTCGCCGATCGGCATCTCTCCGAGCGCCCGGATCGCCGCCGCTCCGGCCGCCGCGGCGAATTCCTCCGCGAGGATGTCGGCTCCCAGTCGCCCGAGAGGCGAGCGTTGCGCCGCGCGCGAAGTGAGCACCTCGACGACGGGGGCGTTGAAACAGACGGCCACGAACGCATCGGTCTCGAGCACGATCCTCGCGAGGCGTTCCGGTTTCCGCCAGGCCTCCCCCGGCCGGTACAGGTGCCACGAGCCCGTCATCCGCATGTGCGTGTGCAGGATTCTTCCGTCGTCGAAATGAAAGAGCAGGTTTTTCCCGCGCGCCTCCACCCGTTCAATCGTGCGGCCGGAGAGGCGCGCGCCGCCGACGGCGGGAAGAGGTGAACGGACAGTGAGGACGGTCCGGCCTTCCAGGGCTCGCGCGAGTGTCCGCGCCGCGCGGAGGATCGTGTCGCCTTCAGGCATCCGGCGCGGAGGTCCGCGTGGCGTCGCCGGCGGCGGGAGTTCGCGGACCCGGCGCGCGCTTCAAGAAACCGCGGCTGCCAGCAGTAAATCCGGCTTCCCGGAGGAATGGAGCGAGCGGGGATGCCGCCGGCTCCTCGCCGTCGATCCGACCGATCAGCACCGCGCGGCGCTGCCCGCTCTCGACCAGGCGGGCGAACGCGGACGCGATCGCGCGGGCGGCCTCCGACCGTTCCGGCTCTTCGGGCGGCAGGAACGTGACCAGGTTGCGTTCGCCGCGCCCGGTCGCGGCCAGCAGCTCCCCCTCCCGCAGGAGAACGCGGGCGCCCGATACGCGCGTCGGACGCGGTGCGGCGCCCGAAGGCTCCGGCCACGGCACCGCGGCGCCGTATGGATTCGCGGGGTCCGCCGCGGCGAGGAACCATGTGCGCCCCTCGCCGTCCGGCGCCGGATCGCGCGAGGATCTCAACCGGTCGTCGGCGCCCGGCAGCGCGAATTGAGTCGCTCCGAGGCCGGCGACGAAGTACCCGCGCCGGATGCGCCCGGCCTGCTCCATCGCCTGGAAGATCGGGTACACCGCCGAGAACCCGCCCGCGATTCCCTCCGCGTGCACCGCTTCGCGGGTCACGACTCCGTAACGCTCCAGCAGCGAGGCCGCGAGCGCGGTGCGGCGCTCCGTGTCGCTCGGCGGCGCGAGTGCCGCGCCCGGCAGCAACGACCACCGCCCTTCGCTCCCGGGAGGGCCCGAACGGCGGCTGCGAAAGGCTCGGTTTCGGAGGCTTCGCCGCTCGTCGTTCGCCGCGCCTCTCAGGAATGACCGCAGCGGCGCCAGAGTGTCGTTGGTGACCTCCCCCGCCCAGACGAGGTCCCACAGCGACCGGACGAGGTCGCCCGCGAACGCGCCGGTTTCGCGCGCGAGGTCGGAGAAGAAGAGCGCGCCGCGGGCGGAAAGGATCGCGCGCAGCCGCTCCGCCAGCTCTCCCTCGACAGGCAACGCGGCGCGCGCCAGCAGCGCATATCGGTCGGGAAGGTGGAGCGCGATACGGCCGTCCGTCGGGCCGACCGGTTCGATCCCCCGCCACAGAACCTCTCCGGCCGCACAGAGGAGGTCGAGGTCCGCGGCCTTGTATCCGGAAACCCGCGCCGGAAGGATCTCGCTTTCGAGCACGGAAGCCGGAAGCGGGCATCCCTGCAGCTGCTCGACCGCCGAGAGCAGGGCGTCCAGCCCGGGCCGCGGTCCCCGCACGCCTTGCCAGTCCGCGAGGAAACGTCCCAGAGCCGGCGGATCGACGGGCTCGACCTCGCGGCGGAGGCGCGCGAGCGACCTCCGCTTCAGAGACCTCAGCACCTCGGTGTCGGACCACTCTCGCGTTCGCCCCGCGGGGAGAAACTCTCCCTCGACGACGCGTCCCGCCGCAGCAAGCCGCTCGAGAGCGAGCCGGATTTGAGAGATAGGCAGGTCGAAGCGCGCCGCGGCCGTCTCGGCGAGGAAAGGCGGGTGCGTCCTCGCGTACCGGGACACGAGATCGCCGAGAGGATCGCGGGGCGACTCGAGGAACGCCTCCGGGAGCCCGGAAGGGATGACGATGCCGAGCGCGTCGCGCAGGCGCCCCGCGTCCTCGGCCGCGATCCATCTCCTGTCCCCCGCGATCCCGACCTCGAGGATGCGCCTGTCCCGGCGCAGAGCTTCGAGCCACTCGTCCACGGCTTCGGGCGGCTGCGACCGCGCGCGGATCTCTTCCGTCGTCAGGTCTCCGAGCCCGAGCAGGAGATCGTGCAATCCATCGGCGTGGCGCGCGGCCCGCGTGCCGTCCTGCCGCTGCAGAGACCTCCCGAGCTCTTCGATCGCGTCGGGATCCAGCAGATCGCGCAGCTCCGCCTGCCCGAGGAGCTCCTTCAGCTGCGCCTGGTCCACCGACAGCGCCTGCGCGCGCCGCTCGGCGAGAGGCGCGTCGCCGTCGTAAACGAAATTCGCTACGTAGGAAAAGAGGATCGACGCGGCGAAAGGGGAGGCGACCCTCGACTCCGCCGCGACCACGCGGATGCGCCGCGACGCGATGCGCCGCAGGATGTCGACGAGTCCGGGAAGATCGAACACGTCGCGCAGGCACTCGCGATACGTCTCGAGGATCATGGGAAACGAGCCGTAGCGCGACGCGACCGCGAGCAGATCAGCCGAGCGCCTGCGCTGCGCCCAGAGGGGTGAGCGGCGGCCCGGGTGGCGGCGCGGGAGGAGGAGCGCGCGGGCCGCGTTCTCGCGGAAGCGCGCCGCAAAGAGCGACGTCTGTCCGAGGGCGCCGACCAGAAGGTCCTCGACCTCATCGGCAACGGGCAGAAAGAGAGAGACGTCGGGCGCCGCGTCCGACTCCGGAAGGCGAAAGACCATTCCGTCGTCCGACCACATCATCTCGATCTCGGAGCCGCGCTCTTCGCGCAATTTCGCGACGACGGCCATCGCCCACGGCGCGTGCACGCGCGCGCCGAACGGCGACAAAACGCACACCCGCCAGTCGCCGATCTCGTCCAAGTACCGCTCGATCACGATCGCACGGTCGCTCGGCACTTCGCCCGTCGCTGCCGTCTGCTCGGCCAGATAGGCGAGCAGGTTCGTCGCCGCGCGCGAGTCGAGGCCATGCTCCCGCGTCAGGCGGAGGAGCGCGTCCGCGGGGGGAGACGTCGACAGCTCCCGGGCGAGCTGGCCGACGGCGCGCCCGAATTCCGGCGGGCGCCCCGGTCGGTCTCCGTGCCAGAACGGCATTTTCCCGGGCTGCCCCGGAGCGGGACTCACGATGACCTGGTCGTGGGTGATCTCTTCGATCCGCCACGAAGAGGCGCCGAGGAGGAACACGTCTCCCGGCCGCGACTCGAAAACCATTTCCTCGTCGAGCTCTCCGACGCGCCGGCTCCGGGCCTTATCTCCCGACCCGGAGTCTCCCGCGAGGAAGACGCCGAAGAGCCCGCGGTCCGGGATCGTCCCCCCGTTCACGATCGCGACGCGCCGCGCCCCCTCGCGAGCGCGGACGGTCCCGCCGACCCGGTCCCACGTGATGCGTGGACGCAGCTCGGCAAACTCGTCGGACGGGTAACGGCCCGACAGCATGTCGAGCACGCCTTCGAAGGATCCCCGCGGCAGCTCGGCAAACGGGGCCGCGCGGCGGACGAGGTCGTATAGAGCGTCCGTGCTGATTGGCCCGGCCGCCGTGATCGCGACGACCTGCTGCGCGAGGACATCGAGAGGGTTGCGGGGGTAGAAAGTCTCCTCGACTTTTCCTTCGATCATCCGCACCGTGGCGGCAGCACAGGCGAGAAGGTCGCCGCGATACTTCGGAAAAATGATGCCGCGGGATACGGCGCCCACGGAATGGCCTCCCCGGCCGATCCGCTGAATCCCGGACGCGACCGACGGCGGCGCCTCGATCTGCACGACGAGGTCGACCGCTCCCATGTCGATGCCGAGCTCGAGCGACGACGTCGCCACGATCGCGGGCAGCTCCCCGCGCTTCAAACGGTCCTCGATCTCGAGTCTCTTCTCGCGCGCGATCGACCCGTGATGCGCGAGCGCGATCTCCTCGCCGGCGATCTCGTTCAACGCGGACGCCATCCTCTCGGCGAGGCGGCGGCTGTTGACGAAGATCATCGTCGAGCGGTGGGCCCGGACGAGCTCGACTAACCGGGGATGGATCGACGGCCAGATGGACCGGCGCGCGGGACCCGCCGCCGCGGGACCCGACGGGATGTCGTCGGCGGGCTCTCCCATACGCGACATGTCTTCGACCGGGACCTCCACGGTGAGCTCGAACGCCTTCTTGTGCCCCGCGTCGACGATCGTCACCGGCCTCGGCTTCCAGTCGCCAGCGGGCGACGGCTCGCCGCCCCCGAGGAGCCTTGCGATCTCCTCGAGCGGCCGCTGCGTCGCCGACAATCCGATGCGCTGGAGAGGCGCGGCGTCCGGACGGCGGAGCGCCGCGAGCCTCTCGAGCGAAAGAAAGAGATGCGCTCCCCGCTTGCCGGACACGAGCGAGTGAATCTCGTCGACGATGACCGTTTCGATCCACGGAAGCATCGACCGCGCTCCCGACGTCAGCAGGAGGTAGAGCGACTCGGGCGTCGTGATCAGGATGTCGGGAGGCGTGCGCAGCATGCGGGCGCGGTCCGCCGAAGGAGTGTCCCCGGTGCGGATCGCGAGAGTCGGCGTCAAAAACGGAACCCCGGCGCGGCCCGCGACCGCGGCGATTCCGGCGATCGGCGCCCGGAGGTTGCGCTCGACGTCCACCGCGAGCGCCTTCAGCGGCGAGACGTAGAGGACCCGGCAGCGCTCGAGCTTCGCCGGCACCGGGGAGAACAGAAGCCTGTCAATCGCCGCGAGAAACGCGGCGAGGGTCTTTCCGGAACCCGTCGGCGCCAGCAGCAGCGTCGATTGCCCTCCTACGATCGAGGGCCAGCCGTTCGCCTGGGCGCGGGTCGGCTCCGGAAACGAGCCCTCGAACCATTGACGGACGGCAGGGTGAAACGCGTCGAGCGCATGCGAAGCCACGGCCGGATTCTATGAAGGAGACGGTCGTCGCGCTGTCTGGAAGCAAAGTTCTCGCGCCCATACCGGCCCCGCCGTCGCCACGATTTCTCTTGCCTGCTTCAACGTCGCGGATTTTTCGAACGTCACGCGGAGTTCGGGTTTGTCGATTTTCCGGAGCAGTACGGCGCGATCCGGATGATCCAGTCTCCGAGAGGCTTCCGGGTGGGAGCGCGGGTGTCGGACGACAGGGCCGCGATCAGGGGGCCGCTGAAAAACGTCCCGATCGGCGCACCGCGCGGCGGAAGACTTCAGCGCAGCGGGCGGATGTCCCGCAGCTGGTTGTCGCCGATCACGATCTGGACCTGGCTGCCTTCGGTGTAGCGGTTGTATTGAATCAACGTGACCTGGAAGCGGTAGCGCGCGGTCGCCTCGCCGTCCCTGGCTTCGAAGATCAGGTAGTAGTTTCCATTTCCGGCGAAGCTCGCTCCGCCGCTGCCCGGGTTCTCGTGCTCGCGGTCGACCACGGTCGCTTCGAGCGATTTGAAGGCCTCGTCGTGCCGCTTCGACGCCGAGCCGGAGCTCGCGCACGCGGAACCCGCGAGTGCGAGTGAGACGAGAAGAAGAGCGACGACGCCCGGGCGGCGCGAGCCGGCACCCGCCGTCACTTCTTTTCCCGCGCCATCTTCTCGATTTCCGTTCGGGCCCGGTCAACGGCCTCGCGGGCGGATTTCAAGAGCTCCGCGGAGAGCACCCGTCCCTCTTCGAAGACGGTCCGGCCGAGCGCGGAAAAGGAGCGCCCGAGCTCCCGAAGCTCGTCGACGACCGCCCGGTCCCGCTCCCCCGCTGCCGGATCACTCTGGTTCTTGTCTTCCATCACGCGCCTCCCGCAGAAAACCTCCTGCAAACGCAGGCTGCCCCTGCAAAACCTCTACCGCACACGCACCCCGTTTTTGATCACGATGTCGACCCTCTGCAGGAGTGCGATGTGGGTCAGGACGTCTCCTTTAACCGCGATGACGTCCGCGTACCGGCCCGGCGCGAGCGTGCCGAGGTCCTTGTCCCGCTTCAGCCAGACGGCGGGCCACCGGGTCGCCCCCGCGATCGCCTGCATCGGAGTCATGCCGAGTTCCACCCAGGTCGCCAGCTCCCGCCACGTCGAGTCCGTGTGGAAGTTGCCGGGGATCCCCGAGTCGGTGCCCACGAGGAGCGTCACGCCAGTGTCGCGGATCTGGCGGAATTTCGCCGCGAGAGTCGGCAGCCTGCGCCGGACTAGCTGGAAGTATGGAAGCCCGGTGATGTTCCGGAGCGACTCCCGGATGTCTTTGACGAGATCCGGGGCGAGACCCGCCTGCCACCTCGGGTCGTCGAGGCGTCCGGGGAAGACGTCGGCCGTGTAAGCGGAGAGAAAGAGTCCCTCGACCGTCGGGCACCAGGCCAGGCCCTGGTTTCGTTTTCGCAGCGCGGAAAGGATGTCCTCGGGGTAAGCGGGCTCGGTCGCGAGGCCGGTGTGTTCGAAGCAGTCCACACCGTGCTTCAGACCGACACGGATCTCGTCCTCGCGGTGAGCATGCGCCACGACGGGCCGGCCCGCCGCGTGCGCGGTCTCGACGATCGCGCGGACCTCTTCATCCGTCATCTGGTCCTGGTCGATCAGCTTGATCAGGTCGACGCCCGCGTCGATGACTTTCCGGACCTTCGCGCGCGCATCCGCGGCGCCCGTCACCCCCCAGCGGAATTCCTTCTCGTAATCGTTGTACGGCGCGTGCTGGAGGAAGGGACCGGAGACGAAGAGCCGCGGGCCCGGGATTTCGCCCTTCTCGATCCGCCGTTTCACGAGGAGGATGTCGTCTAAGGGAGCGCCCAGGTCCCGGGCGAACGTCACGCCGCTTTCGAGAAGCTGCCTCGCCGCGGCCGGCATGATTTCCGCGGCGAACCGGGGCCGGTAGGTCTTGTCCCAGTGCTCATAATCGCCGTGACCCAGGATCATCAGGTGGACGTGCATGTCCGCCAGTCCCGGAAGCACGCTCATGCCGCGAGTGTCGATCGTCGGAGTGCCGGGCGGGACCGAGATGTCCGCGCGCGAACCGACCGCGACGATCCGTTCTCCCGCGATCAGGACGACGCCGTCCTCGATGGGTTTCCCCTCGTAGCCGTCGATCACCCGGCCGCCCACGAGCGCGAGGGTCGGCTTCGCCGCGGGCTCGGCGGCGCGAGCCGCGAGAGCGAGGAACAGGGCGGCGATCAAAAGGAGGAAGCGGCGCATACGTGTCGTATCGTAGCGCGGGTTTGCGATTGAGTTTGGATTCCCGATTGAGTTGACGGGGGAGTACAGCGGGCCGTCTCGCTCCCGTTAGTCGCCCGGCTCCCGATTGAGTTGACCGCGGAGTACCGCGGCCGTCTCGCTCCCGTTGGTCGCTCGGCTCCCGCTTAAGGCACCTGACAGCGGACGGCAACCTCATATAAGGTTCGGCGCGTCGAGAGACAGAGGAGGCGTCGTGAACAAACCTTTCCGCGCGCGGGTCGCGCTGGTGGGACTGGGACCGATCGGAATCGAGGTGGGCAAAGCCCTCGTCGGGCGTCCGAACGTGGAGATCCTCGGGGCGGCCGACCCGGCGCCGGACAAGGCGGGACGCTCGGTCGCGCAGGTTCTCGGCTCCGCGGGCGAAGGCCCGTACGTCGACTCGACCGCGGCAGAGCTCTACTCCCGCTCCGCCCGCGAGCGCGGGAAATCCGACGTGGTCATCCTCTGCACCGGGTCCCGGCTCGACGGCGTCGCTCCCCAGATCGAACAGGCGATCGAGGCCGGCTGGCACGTCGTCTCCACTTGCGAGGAGCTCTCGTTTCCGGAGCTGCGCCATTCGGCACTCGGACGCCGCATCGACGAACGCGCCAGGGCGCGCGGCGTCGCTGTACTCGGCACGGGAGTCAATCCGGGACTCGTCATGGACCGGCTGGCGCTCTCGGCGGCGGCCGCCTGCGTCCGAGTCGAACGGGTCAAGGTCACGCGGATCGTGGACGCCGCCAAGCGCCGCGGTCCGCTGCGCGCCAAAGTCGGAGCGGGGCTGACCCGTGAGCAGTTCGCGGCCGGAGTCTCGGCAAAGAAGCTCGGCCACGTCGGCCTCTCCGAGTCGGCGGCCATGCTCGCGCTCGGCCTCGGGCTCGCGATCGACGAGATCACCGAGACGATCGAGCCGGTCATCGCGGAGCGGGAGACGGACGGGGTGCCCGCCGGGAACGTGCTGGGGCTCCACCAGATCGCCCTCGTCCAGGGCGGAGACGAGTCGCGGGTCATCCTCGACCTCACGATGGCGGTCGGCGTCGAGGATGCGTCGGACACGATCGAGATCGAGGGGGATCCCCCGGTGCTTCTTCGGGTCTCCGGAGGATTTCACGGCGACCGCGCGACGGTCGGATGCGTCGTCAATGCGATCCCGTTCATCGTGAACGCGCCCGCGGGGCTCCACACGGTGGTGACGCTGCCCCTCTTCGGACTTCTCCCACAAGAAGCTTAAATTCGCTGGCGCCGTTTTCCGCTCCCTCTCCCCGCGCTCGGGGAGAGGGTGGGGGTGAGGGGCCGCAGGCAGGCGCTGAGTCTCGCCCCCGTTGACCAGGCCGATTCCGCGATGCGTCTCGACACCTCCTGCCTCCCGAGGACGCTGGACAAACGAATACTCAGCCACAATGGCCTGACAGACTCCGGCCGTGCCTGTTCTCGAAACCACGACCCGAGTCTCCGCGCCCCTCGAGCAGGTGTTCGGATTTTTTTCGGACCCCGCCAACCTCGCCCAAATCACTCCTCCCTGGCTGCGGTTTCGCATGGCTTCCCCGGCGCCGTCGCGGATGGAAGAGGGCGCGCGCATCGAATATCGGATCAGGTGGATGGTCTTCACGCTGCGGTGGGTGACCGTGATCGCGCGGTGGGTGCCAGGCGTCGAGTTTCAGGACCGGCAGGAGCGCGGGCCGTATAAGACCTGGATTCACACGCACCGTTTCGATCGCGAGGGAGATCGGGTGCTGATGCGCGACCGCGTGGAGTACGAGCTTCCATTTGGCGTGCTCGGTCGGATCGCGCATGCGTTGCTCGTCCGGCGGCAGCTCGAAGGGATTTTCGATTACCGGCGGCGCGCGATCGAGAACATCTTCCCGGCGAAGCCGACGGGCTCTTGAGCGCGATCGTCCACTGGTTTCGCCGGGATCTGAGGGTCACGGACAACACGGCTCTCGCCGCGGCCGCGCGAGACGCCGACCGGGTCATTCCCGTGTTCGTGCTCGACGACCACTATGGCGGCGATCCGGGGATCGGGCCGGCGCGATTTCGATTTCTTCGCGAGAGCCTCGAGGAGCTACAGGGCGCGCTCGCCGCAGCGGGCGGACACCTCGTCGTCAGGCCCGGGCCGGCCGCGCGGGCGCTTCCGGAGCTCGTCGCGGAGACGGGCGCGGCGGCCGTGTACGCCAACGCGGAAATCGGACCGTATCCCGAGGAGCGGGACGCCGCCGCCGCCGACGCGCTCCGCCGGATCGGCGCGGAGCTGCGGCTTTTTCCCGACGCGCTCTTGGTCGAGCCGGACGCGCTCCTCTCGGGCTCCGGCGAGCCCTACACCGTCTACACACCGTTTGCCCGCCGGTGGGAAGAGATCGAAAAGATCGCCCCTGTTCCCTCTCCCGCGCGACTCGCGACCCCCGCCCTCCGGACCGTTCCGATCTCGCGGGTAAGCGCCTGGCGCGATCTGCCCGTTGACGCGCTCGCGCCGCGAGGAGGCGAGTCGGAAGCCAGCAGGCTCCTGTCCCGCTTCTGCGAACGCGCTCTCGCGTCCTACGGAATCGACCGCAACAGTCCGGGGAAGGAGGGCACGTCCAGGCTCTCTCCCCACCTTCATTTCGGCACGATCTCTCCGAGGACGGTGCGGGAGAAAATCCTGGAGTCCTCGAAAAATCCCCGCGTCGCAGCCGCCTTCGTTCGCGAGCTCACATGGCGCGACTTTTACCATCACGTCCTCTTTCACTTCCCCCGCGTCGCGACCGAGAGTTTCCGTCCTGAGCTCGATCGCCTCGCATGGAAAACGGATCCTCCCGCGCTGGCCGCCTGGCGCGCGGGAGAAACGGGCTACCCGCTCGTCGACGCCGCGATGCGCCAGCTCGCATCGACGCACTGGATGCACAACCGCGCACGGATGGTCGTCGCGTCCTTCCTGACGAAAGACCTCCACGTCCACTGGCGGGAGGGACAGGCGTGGTTCGAGCACGAGCTCGCGGACGCGGACCTCGCGAGCAACAACGGAGGATGGCAGTGGGCAGCCGGTTCCGGCACCGACGCCGCGCCATACTTCCGCATCTTCAATCCGGTCCTCCAGTCGAAGAAGTTCGATCCGGACGGCTCGTACATCCGCCGCCACGTCCCCGCGCTCGCCCGTGTCCCGGGCGAGAAGGTGCACGAGCCCTGGACGATGACACCGGAAGAAGAGCGGGCGGCGGGCTGCCGCATCGGACGCGACTATCCGGCGCCCATCGTCGATCACGCCGCCGAACGGCGCGTCGCCCTCGCCATGATGGAGGACATCCGGAAAGACTGAGCGCCCGCCGGGCCGGCGCCGTTTCGACGGAGAATTCCCCGATGGCCGACTCCGCCGCCCCCCATCTCGAGATCCGTCCGGAAGGGATCTACGTCCCGGCGTTCGACGCCTGGATCGACCCTCACGCGCCCGCGCCGCGGGCGATCGTCTCGCATGCGCACGCCGACCACGCGGCGCCCGGGCACGGCGAAGTCTGGGCCACGGCGCCGACGCTCGGGATCTACCGGCGGCGAAATCCGGAATGGAGCGGCCCGGCGCGGGCGCTTGCGTACGGAGAAACCGTCCGGGGAGCGGGCGCCGGGCTGACTCTGTTCCCCTCCGGCCACATCCTCGGCTCGGCGCAGGTCCGCATCGAGGGCGCGTCGGGATCCGTCCTCTACACCGGAGACTTCCGACGAGGCCCCTCGCGCACGGCGACACTGGCACAGGCGCCTCGAGCGGATGTCCTCGTCACCGAATCGACGTTTGGTCTCCCGGTCTTCCGGTTCCCATCGCGCGCGGCGCTTGAAGCCCGGCTGGTCTCGGCGTGCCGTGCCGCCGGCGACGACGGCGTGATCCCCGTCCTTCTCGCATACGGGCTGGGCAAGTCGCAGGAGGCCGCGCTCGTCCTCGCGGAGGCCGGGATCCCGACCGTCCTCCACGGCGCTGCGTGGAAGCTCCTGCCCGAATACGAAGCGGCCGGGTTCGCTTTCCCCCTCTCGCGCGCCTACGACAGCGGTCCCGTCCAGCCCGGAGAGGTCCTCATCGTTCCCCCGCACTGCGCCCGCACGCCCGTCGTCCGCCAGGTCAAGAAGCGGCGCATCGCCTATCTCTCCGGGTGGGCGCTCCGGGAGGCCTCCCGCGCGGAGCACGACGCCGAAATCCTTCTCCCCTTCTCGGATCACGCCGACTTCGACGAGCTTCTCTCCCACGTCGGGGAGGTCGCGCCGCGGCGCGTGCTGACGCACCACGGTTACGCGCGCGACTTCGCGCGGATCCTGCAGGCGAGAGGCATCGACGCGATCCCGCTCGCCGAGGGCGGGGAGCGCGCCGCGGAGGATCCGTGAGCGCGTACCGCGCTCTGGCCGAGTCCCTCGAAGGGGCCGCGGCGACCCGCGGCAAGCTCGTCAAGATCGATCGGCTCGCCGCAGCCCTGGCGCCGCTCTCGGGAGAGGAGCTCGTCGCGGCCGCGCGGCTGCTCTCCGGATCTCCATTCGCGGAGTGGGAGCAGACGGTCACCTCCGTCGGCTGGGCGACGCTCGCGCGCGCCGCGAACGCGGTGACCGGCTGGGACATGGAGACGATCGGCGCCTCGGCGCGCGCGATCGGGGATCTCGGCGAAGCGATCGGCCTGATGCTGCCGGAGGAAAACGAACAGCCGGACCGCGGCGGCCTCCAGGTGCTCGAGGTCGACGCCCGGCTGCGCGAGCTCGCCACGCTTCGGAAGGCCGCACAGAAGCAGGCGATCCTGGAAGACCTGTTGCGCCGTGCCAGCCGCGTCGAAGCGCGCTATCTCGTGAAGACGCTCTCCGGCGGGCTGCGCGTGGGCGCGGATCTCGCGACGGTCGAAGAGGCGATCGCGTCGGCTTTCCATGCGGAGCGCGAGACGGTTTCCCGCGCGCGTCGCGACTGCGGGGACATCGGCGAAACCGCGGAGGCCGCGCGCGCCGGCACCCTGGACTCAATCCGCTTCCGCCTCTTTCACCCGATCGGATTCATGCTCGCCTCTCCGATCGAGAACCCGGAGGAGATCGTCCCCGAACTGGCGCTCTTCGCGATCGAAGACAAGTTCGACGGCATCCGGGCGCATGCGCACAAGTCCGGCTCGCGGGTGGTCCTCTTCTCGCGAACGCTCGATGACGTCACGGCGCAGTTCCCCGAGATTGCGCTGTCGCTCGCCGTGCCTCCCGGCCAGTTCCTCCTGGACGGAGAGATCGTCGCGTGGACCGGGGATCGGGCCGACTCATTCTTCCGTCTTCAGCGCAGGCTCGGCAGGAAGGCTCCCCCCGCGGACCTTCTCGCGGAGATTCCGGTCGCGTTCATCGCTTACGACTGCCTCGCGTCGGGCGAGACGCCGCTTTTCGAACGCCCCTGGAGCGAACGCCGGAAAGAGCTCGAGCGCCTCGCGGAGGGCGGCGGGTTTCTCCTGTCGCGGGTCCGCCGCGCTTCTGACGCCCCGGGTCTCGAGGCCTTCTTCTCGGAGGCCCGCGAACGAGGCAACGAAGGGCTGATGTTCAAGCGCGAGGACTCGCCCTACCAGGCTGGAAAGCGCGGGCGCGCATGGCGCAAGTGGAAGAAAGCGCTGGCGACCCTGGACGTCGTTGTCACCGCCGTCGAGCAGGGGAACGGCAAGCGCGCCGGCATGCTCTCGGATTACACGTTTGCGGTGCGCGACGGCGATCGCCTGGTCAACATCGGCAAGGCGTACACGGGCCTGACCGACGAAGAGATCCGGCGCATGGGCTCGGTGTTCCGGAAGATCACCGTCGCGAAGTACGGGCCGGTTCGCGCGGTCGCGCCTCAGGTCGTGCTGGAGGTCGCGTTCGACACGATCCAGAAGAGCGCCCGCCACAAGTCCGGGTTCGCGCTGCGCTTCCCCCGCATCGTCCGGATCCGCGAGGACAAGACCCCGGAGGAGGCGGACACGGTGGAGTCGGTCGAAGCGATCTGGCGAGGGATTCAGGGGCTGTGATCCCGGGGCCGGGCAGGAGCCGGGATCGGGAGCCGAGCGACCAACGGGAGCGAGACGGCCGCGGTATCCCGCGGTCAACTCAGTCGGGAATCCGAAAAATGAATAGGAAGCCGGGCGACCGAGGGGCAAGACGGCCGCGGTATCTCGCGGTCAACTCATCGGGAATATCAGACGCCCGGCGCTTGAAAAAGATTACCGGGAAAAAGCGATGGGCTAAAAAAAGGCGGGCCCGGCTCAACGGCCGGGCCCGAGGAAGGAAGGTATCGCGTGCTGCCCTTTGAAACCGGGCTCGGGCGCGGCTTCATTCCCGGGTTCTCTTATTTCGATTCCCGACTCGCCCCGGGGCCGTCGTCGGTGGACCGGAGTACCGCGGCCCGTCTCGCTCCCGCTGGTGGCTCGGTTCCCCGGTCGAGTTGACCGCGGACTACCGCGGCCGTCTCGCTCCCGGGGCTCGCTCGGCTCCCGATTCCCGGCTCCCGACTGCCTCACCTCGGAACGATCTCGTACTCATCCGGAGACAGCGTCGGGTCCGACTGAATCTCGAGATCCACGCCCAGGCGCTGCTGGACGTCGGCCAGGACCGCCCGTTCCTCGTCGGCGAGGAGCCGCGCGAGCGAGAGAGGCACGCGCACTCGGATGGTCTCCCCGGGGTTGTAGAGGGTGGGCGGGCGCAGCAGGTCGCGGCGGAGCTCCAGGGCCAGGGTCAGGTCCGTGCGCACCCGGCCGCGGCCCGAGCAGCACGGGCAGGGACGCGTGAGCGTCTTCTCGAGGTTGCCCCGCGACCGCTGCCGCGTGACCTCGACTAAACCGAATTCCGAAAGCTGCAGGATCCGCGTCCGTGCGCGGTCACGCGCGAGCTCCTGCTCGAGCTTCTCGAAGACCTCGTGCCGGTGGGCGGGGTCTCCCATGTCGATGAAGTCGATCACCAGGAGCCCGCCGAGGTCCCGCAGCCGGATCTGCCGGGCGATCTCCGGCACCGCCTCGAGATTCGTGGCGAAGACCGTGTCCTCGAGAGCATCCTTGCCGACGAATTTTCCGGTGTTGACGTCGATCGCGACCAGAGCTTCCGTCTGCTGGATCACGATCGAGCCTCCGGAGGGGAGCTCGACGTGCCGCCGCAGGGCGCGGGCGATCTCCTGATCCACGGCGGCGGCCTCGAAGAGGGGCGGCTCGCCCGAAGCGAGCTCCACCACGCCCACCAGGGAAGGCGCTACCGCTCCGAGGAACTCGACCAGCCGCGCGTACGTGGGCTCGTCGTCCACCCTGATCGCCGCGAAGTCCGTCGTGACGAGATCCCGGACGACGCGGAGCGCGAGGTCGAGCTCGCGGTGCAGGAGCGCCGGCGCGGTCGACCGCTCCGCCTGCTTCACGATCCTCTCCGCGAGGTCGATCAGGTACTTCTGGTCCGCAGCGAGCTCGGCAAGCCCGGCTCCTGCCGCGGCTGTGCGCGCGATGAGACCCCCGGAGCCGGGCAGCTGCTCCAGGAGGTGGCGCAGCCTCTCGCGTTCGGTTTCGTCGCTGATCCGGCGGGAAATGCCGATCTCGCGCGCAGACGGGAGGTAGACGAGAGTCCGCCCGGGAAGTGACAGGGCGGCGGTGACCCGCGGCCCCTTGCCGGAAAGCGGATCCTTCGTGACCTGCACCACGATCTCCTGGCCTTCCTTGACGAGGTCGTCGATCCGCGGCCGATCTTCGGGAGCCGCACCACGGCCGGCTGCGCCCCCCGTCTCGTCCCCTTCGTCCTCGACGCTGGCGGGCAGCGCGTCTTCGACATAGAGGAA
The DNA here is from genome assembly GCA_039931865.1 of Acidobacteriota bacterium. GTDB lineage: Bacteria > Acidobacteriota > Thermoanaerobaculia > UBA5066 > Gp7-AA6 > JALYUA01. The sequence goes on from JBDTRB010000029.1 coordinate 15,175, forward strand.
CGCGTCGCGGTCGAGCCCGATCGAAACGAACGCCGCCTGCATCCCGGGAAGGACCCGGTGGACGCGGCCCAGGTAGATGTTCCCGACGAGCCCGCGGTGCTCCCGCCGCTCGTGGAACACCTCGACGACGCGCTGGTCCTCCATCACCGCCACCCGGGTCTCGGGCGGCGTCGCGTTGACGAGGAGCTCCTTCCTCACGCGTTCGCGAACCGGCGATAGTGAACGCCCAGGATGAGCCCGACCGAGAGAAACGTCGTCGCGACCGAGGACCCGCCGTAGGAGACGAGCGGCAGCGGAATTCCGGTCGTCGGCAGAAGTCCAATCATCATCGACGCGTTCACCATCACGGAGAAGAAGATCACGGCCGCAAGGCCGAGGATCAGAAACACTCCTCCCCTGTCGCGCGCCACCGCGGCGAGAGTCAGCGACCGGAGAACGAGCGTCGCGAACAGGCCCAGGATGAGGATCACCCCCAGGAATCCCCACTCTTCGGCGACAACCGCAAAGATGAAATCGGTGTGTTGAACGGGAAGAAAACGCAACTGGCTCTGAGTCCCGGAACGGAATCCCTTTCCGGTGAAACCTCCGGAGCCGACCGCGATCTTCGATTGCCGCACCTGGTAGCCCGATTTCAGGACGTCCTGATCGGGATTGAAGAATGTCGAGATCCGCTGCTTCTGATAATCCTTGAGGAAGAACCACGCGCCTCCCGTGCAGACCGCCACGACGAGAAGAATGGCAATCCAACCCCGCAGCGGGAGCCCGCCGAAGAAGAGGCCGACGGCAAGCAGCGGGAGAATCGTCAGCGCGAGGCCCAGGTCCGGCTGCAGGAAGATCAGCAGAAAAGGAACGGCCACGATCGCGCCGAGCTTCAGAAACGCGGACAGCCGCAGCCGTCCGTCGTCCTCGTTCTCGAAGAGGTAGGCGACGAGAAGGGCGGTCGAGATCTTCGCGAGCTCCGCCGGCTGGAACTGAAAAGAGCCGAAGCGGATCCAGGACTTCACGTTCTGGATGCGGGCGCCGAAGAAGAGCAGGTAGACGAGAGGCACGAGCGTGGCGCAGTAGAGCGGAAACGAAATCTTCAGAAGAGTCCGGTAGTCGAACAGCACCGCGGTGAGCAGTCCCGCGAGGCCGACCGCGACCCAGAGCGCCTGCCGAGTGGCGAGCCCCTGCAGACGTCCCCCGCCCGTCGTGGACGCCACGAAGAGGATGCCGAGCAGCGCGAGCGAGAGCGCGCACCCCAGGATGACCAGGTCCAAACGCCGAGGAACCGAGGCGACGCTTCCGATCATCGAGGGCCGGCCGGTTTTTTCGCCGCAGTCACGAAATGAGGCGCTCCCGGCGCCGCCGCCTGCTGCTGCGGCCTCGGGGCCGGGGGCTCCGGCATCGGTTTTCCGAAATATTTCAGAAAGAGAAGCTTCCCGAGAGGTGCCGCGGACAGATTGCCGTGGCCGCCGTTCTCGACGAAGACCGAGACGACGATCTCCGGATTGTCCCGGGGGGCGAATCCGGCGAACCAGCCGTGGTTGCCGAGCTTCGTCCTGTCGGCGCCCGCCTTGATGGTGGACTCGCGGCCGATGACCTGGACCGTTCCGGTCTTGCCCGCGGCTTCGACGCCCGGAACGTGCGATCCGAAGGCGGTTCCGCCGGGCTCGTTCAAGACCGCCCACATCCCGTCCTTCACGATCGCGAGTCGGGCCGGGTCGAGCACGATTCCCTCGTGAGTTTCCGACGTGTAGCGCAGCCGCTTCCCGCTGTGGGGCTCCTGCGACGCGTAGAAGAGATGCGGCGTCGGGAGACGGCCGTCCTCGACGAGAGCTGAAAGCGCCCGCGCGACCTGCAGCGGAGTGACCAGCACCGGTCCCTGCCCGATCGCCACGGAGATCGTCTCGCTCGGATACCAGCGCGCGTGGCGTTTCTGGATCGCCCACTCCTCGGAGGGAACGAGGCCGCTCTTCTCGTAGGGCAGGTCGACGCCGGTCGGGGAACCGAACCCGAAACTCTTCGCGATGGCGCCGATCCGGTCGACGCCCAGCTTGTGGCCGAGCGCGTAGAAGTAAACGTCGCACGACATCTTGATCGCGTTTCTCAGGTTGACCGTGCCGTGGCCGCCCTTCTTGTGACAGTTGAAAGTGCGTCCGTAGTACGTCGCATGTCCGGGGCAGAACACGGTCGCCTCGGGATCGACGAGCCCCTGCGCGAGAGCGCCATACGCGATGAAGACCTTGAATACGGAGCCCGGAGAGAACGCGTTCTGGATCGCCCGATTCTGGAGGGGGTGGTCGCCGTCGCTCAGCAGCGAGTTCCACTCCTTCGCGCTGACCCGGCGGGTAAACCAGTTCGGGTCGTAGGACGGCGAGGAGACGAGCGCGAGGATCTCGCCGGTCCGCGGGTCCAGGGCCACCGCCGAGCCCACCTTGTCCTTGAAGTACTCCTCGGCGATCTGCTGGAGACCGAGGTCGATCGTGACGAACAGGTTCTGGCCGGGACGCGCTTCCAGCCGCTTCTCTTTTTCTTCCGCCATCTCGCGGCCGTGCGAATCTACGATGATGCGCCGTTCTCCGTTGACGCCTGCGAGGAGCCGCTCGTACGCGCCCTCTATGCCCTTCTGGCCGATCCAGTCCCCAAGGCGGTACCCGCTCTCCGTCGCCTTCACCTGGTCGAGGCTCGCTTCGGAGAGATACCCGAGCGCATGGGCGGCGGACGCGCCGTGTGTGTAGAGGCGGCGCTGAGAGACCGTGATCGCAAACTCAGGATGCTCCGGGGCGTGCGCTTCGATGCCGGCGACCTCTTCGATCCCCAGGTTCTCCGCGATCGTGATCGGAAGGAACTCCGGGTCGCGCAGCCCGCGGTCGACGCGTCCTTTGATCTGGCTGCGCGGAAGCTTCAGGACCGTGGAGGCGAGGTCGATCGAAGAGGCGAGGTTCTTTGCCTCGCGCCGGTAGAGGTGGAGCGTGTACGCCGGCTCGTTGTCGACCAGCATCGCGCCGTTTCTGTCGAGGACGTAGCCCCGCGGCGCGTTGATGCGCACTGACCGGATGCGGTTGGTCTCCGAAAGAGTGAAGTAGTACTCACCGCGGACGATCTGCGTGTACCAGTAGGCGATCGCCAGCACCGCGAAGACCGCGCCGACCAGCACACGGGCCCCCTCGATCCGGCGGTTCAGCCCCTGCCGGTTCTCGCGGACCCTCAGCATTGGGACGTGAGGGGTGAGGCGTGAGGGGTGAGGCGGCTCGCGGAGGACGTGAGGGGTGAGGCGTCAGGGGTGAGGCGGCTCGCGGAGGACGCGAAGCAGTGAGACGCTGCGAAAGGCGAGCCCCCCGCCTGACCCCTCACGCCTGACGCCCTGACGACTCCGCTCACCTCAACCTCCTCAGCCGGCGTTTTTCCCACCAGTCTCGCCAGGGGAAGGTGCGGGCGGCTTCCAGTATCGCCCCGGTCGCCCCGGTGGCGAGGGCGCGCCACACGCACTCCTTCGAGAAAAGCACCACCGGGGCCTGCAGCAGGAGCGAGGCGAGCCCGGCCACGATCGCGTCGTTGGCGAACGAGGCGACGGCCAGCGCCGCTCCCACCGCCCAGGCGCCCCCGAACATCACCCGGAGCGACAGAAGGGCGAGAACATACCCGATCGCCGCCTTGGCGAACGCGTTCATCCCAAGAAGGTCGCTCGAGAGAGCGTCCTCCAGAAGCCCCACCCCGCCGCCGAACAGGACCGCCGTCACCGAATTTCCGCCGCGGGCCACGATCGCGGTCGCCACGAGAAAGGCGTCGATGGGCCAGACGCCCCGGTAGCGGGAACCGCCGAGAAGCAGCTGGATCGCGACCGCCGCGAACACGATCCCGAGGATGCGTTTCCACTTCACGGCGTGCCACTCCGCGCTCCTCCCGGACTCTCGGTGACGGCGGGCGAAGGCGCCAGCACGAGGACGTCTGTCAATTGTGAAAAGGAAGCCGCGGGCGTGACACGGATTTCGAGGAAGAGGCTGCTGCCGCGTGCGACACTCGCCACGCGGCCGATCGCGACGCCGCGCGGGTAGATGCCGTCGATCCCCGCGGACTCGACCGGATCTCCAGCGGTGACCCGCGAGGTCGTCGGGATGTTGTTCAGGCGGAGCCCGCCGCGCCCGTCGCCCTTCACGATCCCGGTCTCTCCGGTGCGTGACAACCGCGCCCCGGCTGCCGCCGAGGCGTCCACGAGCAGCTGCGCGCGGGAGATGCTCCGTCCGACGGTCACGACGCGGCCGACCAGGCCCTCGACGACCGCAATCGGCGAGCCCGGGACGACGCCGCTCGAAGAGCCCGCGCCGATCAGAGCGCTCAGGAGCCCCGCCCGGTTCTCGATCAGAAGGATGGGCGCGGTCCCGACCACGTTCGGGAGGACGGCCGACGCCGCCGCAAGCCGGCGGTCGCGCCCGGACTGCGAAAGCTCGGCCCGCAGTTGAAAGAGCTCACGGTCCTTTAGCGCCATCTCCGCGCGCAGCCGCACGTTTTCCGAACGAGCCCTGAAAATGTTGCCCGTTGCGTCGACGGCTCCCGAGGCCCCGCGCGAAAGGGCCGTCACAGCGGACGCGAAGGGCGCCGTGCCCGTGAGCACCCAGGACTGCAGAACCGATCCCCGGCGGCCCCGTGCCGGGGCCTGCGCGGAAAGAATGAGAACGCAGAAAACGAGAGTTGAGGCGAGCACGACTCCGCCGCGCCGCGGCCGGACGTTGAGCATGTCGACGCGCGACCCGGTGAATCTCATTTGTTTTGGGAGCCGGAAACGGAAGATCGGAAACGCAGATCGGAAAACGGACAGCGAATCAATTCTCTGGTCAACCGAGGTCCTTGGGTGTTCCGCTTGCCGATTCGACGATTCCGATTTCGTCTTACGTGATGCTGATCTTGCGGAGCAGGTCCATGTCCGTGAGCATGGCGCCGGTCCCCAGAACGACCGAGGCGAGCGGATCCTCCGCGTAGGAGATCGGCAGTCCGGTCTCCTCCCGCAGGCGCCGGTCGAGGTTCCGCAGGAGGGATCCCCCGCCCGTGATGATGATCCCCTTGTCCATGATGTCGGCGGAAAGCTCCGGCGGCGTCCGCTCGAGCGCGACCCGGACGCTCTCGACGATGGCCGCGACGACTTCCGAGAGAGCCTCGCGCACTTCTTCGTCCGTCAGCGTCAGTGTCTTCGGCACTCCCTCGACGAGGTCGCGTCCCTTGATGTCCATCGTGAGCGGCTGGTCGAGCGGATGCGCGGAGCCGATCTCGATCTTGATCTGCTCAGCCGTTCGCTCCCCGATCAGCAGGTTGTACTTGCGCTTGACGTACTGAATGATCGCCTCGTCCATCTCGTTCGAGGCGATCCGGACGGAGCGGCTGTAGACGATCCCGGCGAGAGAGATCACGGCCACGTCGGTCGTGCCGCCGCCGATGTCGACGATCATGTTGCCGGCGGGCTCGGTGATCGGCAGCCCCGAACCGATCGCGGCCGCCATGGCCTGTTCGATGATGAACACCTCCGACGCGCCGGCGCGCAGGGCCGAGTCCTGCACCGCCCGCTTCTCGACCTGGGTGATTCCCGAGGGCACGGAAATCACGATCCGGGGCCGCACGAAGAGGGATCGACCGTGCGCCTTCTTGATGAAGTGGTCGAGCATCTTCTCGGTCACTTCGAAGTCGGCGATGACTCCGTCCTTCATCGGCCGAATCGCGACGATGTTGCCGGGAGTGCGGCCCAGCATGTCCTTGGCCTCCGTCCCGACCGCCTCGACGCGATTCGTGACGTTGTTCACGGCCACGATCGAAGGTTCTCGAACGATGATTCCCTTGCCACGCGCGAAGACGAGCGTGTTGGCGGTCCCGAGGTCGATCGCGAGGTCGTTCGAGAAGATGGAAAAGATCGATTTGAATGCCAAAACAAAACCTCCTGGGCCGTAAGGGGGTCAGGCGTCGGGGGTGAGACGGACGCGAATTCGTGCCCGGTGTCTCACGCTCGACGCTCCACGCTTCTCATAGGGATTCCACGAACACTTTCACAGGCTTGACGGTTTCGTTTCCGGAGGCGTCGACCGCCTTGATGACGAGAGTCGCATAGCCCTCGCGGTCGATGGTGATCGTCTTCTTGAAGGAGCCGTCCGACTCGACGTCGGCGGGCTCCGCGTTGACCGTTACGATCGCGCCGGGGCTCGTCTTGCCGAAGATCAGAAAGAGATTTCCCATCTGCTGAGGTGGAGAGATCGCCAGATTCGGCGGCTGCGCGAGCCCGACCATGCGCGGCGGCTCCGTGAGCATCTTGAAGCGCCGCACGAGGCTCCAGTCGGACGGATGGCTGTCGGGATTGATGGCCGCCACCCGCCAGAAGTAAGAGCCCTCGCGCGAGACCTTGACGCGGGCCGCGGTGTCCACGCGGTCATCCAGGTCTACTTCCGTTGCATCGGGGACGAACAGGCGCGAACGGGAGATCTGAATGCGGTACCGCACGGCTTTCGACACGGGACTCCATTTGAGCTCGATCTGATCGCCGGTTTTCAGATCGTAGATCCGGTTGTCGGCGGGCAGGACCAGTTGAGGCGACTCGGGAACCAGCACTTTAGCCGAAATCGCCCCGCTTCCGACGGTCGCGGTGACGTTCTCGCGCTCGCCCAGCACCGTGGTTTCCTTGCCGGTCGAGACCGTCGTGCGGCCTCGGAAGGTGGTGACGGAGGTCTTCTCTCCGGCCGCGACGTCGACGGTGACGCGAGATTCCTTCTCGATCGCCGCCATGGCCGCGTCCGTCGCCACCGTCGAAGACGAGGAGGACGTGTAGACGTTCAACGCGCCCGAGATCATCTTCACCTGGCTGCCCCCCGAATCCGCGGAGGCGGGCCGGCGGACTTCGAAGAGCGAGCCGGGACGGATCGTGTACAGAGTGCCGTCGGAGAACATGATCTCCGCCGAGCCCGTCCTCCCCGTCTTGATGAAGTCGCCGTCGAAGAGAGCCTGCCGCTGCCGGGCCGCCTCGAACGAGGAGTGTCCGGCGGTCTGAAGCGCGACGTCGCCCTCGACGAAGATAAAGGACGCGTCGCCCGTCTCGTCCGACGCGAGCCCGCCGATCGCGCGGCGCGCGTACGACTGCGACTCGACCGCGAGGCGGAAGGCGTCGTCCCAGTTCTTGCGGGTGAATGACTCCTGTGCCCCCTTCAGGTAGTCGCGCGCGGAGGAGACGTTCGAGCCCGGACGCGTCGACGCCGGGGAGGCCGCGGAGGCGCGGGTCAGAAGAGCGCTCGCGTTGGTGATCTCCGTCTTCGCCTTTTCTTCCGGCGAACGGCGGCTCCGCGCATAGACGAAGTAGCCGAGGACCGCCGCGGCGACCAGCACCAGCGCGAAGATCCCCCACTGCCGCAGCTTGTCGATCGGGATGACGAACCAATCGATATCGCCCCCCACCGGCTGGCTGGGCTTCCGCTTCGGCATAAACCTCCGGAATTGCGAGACTTACGGTCTATTTATAGCATAAAGCCACGGGACGTGAGGGGTAAGGGGTGAGGGGTCAGGGCGGAAGACGGGGACTGTAACCGCCAGCGGGCGGTATTCGCGGCGATGACCGCCCTCCTGAAGCTGACCCGTCGCTCCACCCGTCCGCCTCACCCCTCACCCCTCACCCCTCACGGCCCCCGGGGACCCAAACCCCTGACCCTTCACCTCTCACGACCCTCGCCAAAACGGCTATAGTCGCCCGTTCTCATTTTCCGACGGAGGAGACCCGGATGTTGAAGACCATGCGCGAGAGCTTCCACAAGCTGAAGTGGACGCTCTTCGCGGTCATTCTCGTGTTTGTGCTCGGTTTCGTGTTCTTTTCGGGCGGCGGCGGCGGCGCGGGCAAGGACGCGTCCGGGTCGGTCGTGGCCAGCGTCGGCGGCGAGTCGATCTCCGCGGCGGAGTTCGACCGCCAGTACCGCAACCAGCTCCAGAACCAGCAGAAGCTCTACCAGGGGAACCTGTCGCCGGAGCTCATCCGCGCGATGGACCTGCCGCGACAGGTCTTAGACGGGATGATCGACCGGATCCTGCGGCTCGAGTCCGCCCGGCGAATGCACCTGAAGGTCTCCGACCAGGAGCTGGCCCAGAAGATCGCCGCTTACCCGGTCTTCCAGCAGAACGGACAGTTCGTCGGTCGCGAGGCTTACGAACGGTTCCTCCGGGCCAACAACTACACGCCCGACCGGTTCGAGGACGAGGTCCGCGAAGACCTGCTTCTCGAAAAGTACGCGACGCTCGTGAAGTCTTCCGTCCTGGTCTCCGACGCCGACGTGCAGCACGAGTTCGCCTCGCGTAACGAGAAAGCGTCGATCGAATACATCAAGATCCCGGGCTCCCGCCTCGAGAGCACGACCCAGCCGTCGGATGCGGAGCTGAAGGCGTACTTCGAGAAGCACAAGGAGCGCTACAAGGCGCCGGAGCAGCGGAAGATCAAGTACCTGATCGTCGAACGGGGCAAATTACGGGGCAAGATCAACGTGACGGAACCCGAGCTTCGGGCCGACTACGAGAGCCGAAAAGGCAGCTTCTCGGTGCCGGAGCAGGTGGTGACCGCCCACATCCTGGTGAAAACCGATCCGGCCGCCGCCGGCGCGGGTGACGCGGAGGCGCGGGACAAGGCGGAGAAGCTCACCGCGCGCGCGAAGAAGGGCGAAGATTTCGCGAAGCTCGCCAACGAGAACACCGACGATCCTTCCGGCAAGGGCTCCGGCGGTCAGCTGCCTCCGTTTGCCAAGGGCCAGATGGTCCCCGAGTTCGAAGAGGTCGCGTTCACCATGGCGCCAGGCGAGGTTCGCGGGCCCGTGAAGACCCAGTACGGGTACCACGTCATCAAGCTGATCTCGAAAACCGCGCCGCACACCCGGACGTTCGAAGAAGTCCGGTCGCAGCTCGCGTCCGAGCTGACGGAGAAACGCATCGAATCTGAAACAGCGAGCCGCGGCCGCGCTCTGGCGGACCGCGTGCGCGCCATGTCGGGCACGTCCGACGACGACCTCCGGAAGCTGCAGGACGACGTCGTGAAATACGACACGAGCGAATGGATTTCGAAGGGTGAGCCGATCACCGGTCTCGGCGCGAACGCCCGCGCAAACGATGAAGCCTGGTCGCTCAAGATCGGGCAGATCTCGAAGGATCCGATCACGACGCCCCGAGGACCCGCCCTGATCAAGCCGGCGGAAGAGCGCCCGGCCGGGACCCCCGCGTATGACGAGCTGAAGCCGCGGCTCCTGCAGGACTTCCTGGCCGAGCGGCGCGAAAAGGAAGCCCAGGAAAAACTCGCTCCGGCCGCGAAGGAGCTCGGCTCGGGAACTACGCTGGCGGCCCTCGCCGCGCGCTACCAGACGGAGGTCAAGACCACACCCGAGTTTGGTCCAGGGGGCGCGATCCCTGAAATCGGAAACGCTCCCGCGCTCGCGACCGCGGTGTTCCAGACGGCGAAGGGCCAGGCCGGCCCGCCGGTGTCCGTGCCCGGCGGGTTTGTCCTCTTCCGCGTGCTGACGCGCTCGGCCCCGGAACCGGCCCAGCTCGCGGCGCAGCGCGACGAGATCCTGGAGACCCTGCGGTCGAAGGAGGCGGAGAGGCTGTTGCGGTCCTACCTTCTCCAGCTTCGCGTGGAGCGCAAGGTGGACGTGAACGACGAAGTCCTGAAGTCCTTTCTGCCGGAGCCCGGAACGGCGCGACGCGGCTGAGAACGGCGGACGGACGGATGAGGGATGAGGGCTGGATGAAGAAACGCCGCGCTCCGGGTCTCGACACGAGGGCCGTGCATGCCGGGAAGCTCTCTGACCCTTCCGGCGCGCTCGCGGATCCAATCTTTCAGACTGCGCCGTTTTCGTTTTCCGGCACCGACGCGCTCGCCAGGGCCGCGTCGGGCGAGCCTCCCGACGCCTTCTACACTCGGGAAGGCAACCCGAACTGGAGGGCTGCGGAAACGAAGCTCGCACTTCTCGAGGGAGCCGAAGACGCCGTTCTCTTCGGGTCGGGGATGGGTGCGATTTCGACGGCATTCCTGGCCCACCTGAAGTCCGGGGACCACGTGGTCGCGACCGAGGACCTTTACGGCGGCGCGATCCGCTTTTTCCGCGAGGTCCTCGAGCCCATGGGGATCTCCTTCACCCTCGTCAAGACGGAGCCCGAGCCCCGCGTCGAAGAGGCGATCCGTCCGGAGACGCGCTGGATCTACGTCGAATCTCCGACGAACCCTCTCGTCAAGATCGTCGACCTCGAGTTCGTGGCCGCCGTCGCTCGCAGGCGAAACATCACGGCGGTCATCGACGGCACCTTCGGCTCGCCGATTCTTCAGCGGCCGATCGAGCTCGGTTTCGGCCTGGTGCTGCACTCCGCCACGAAGTACCTGAACGGTCATGCCGACGTGACCGCCGGTTTCGCAGCCGGCTCTCACGAAATGCTCGAGCCGATCCGCGCGCGCCGGACCCGGATCGGGGCGATTCTCGACCCCCACGCGGCGTTCCTGCTGACGCGCGGCATGAAGACGGTCGGATTGCGCGTGAGGGCCCAGTCGGAGAACGCCCTTCTTCTCGCCGGGTTCCTTTCGAAGTCTTCGGCGGTCGAACGCGTCCACTACCCGGGCCTGCCTTCACACCCGGGACACGCGGCGGCCCGCCGGCAGATGTCGGCGTTCGGGGCCATGCTCGCGTTCGACGTCGCGGGCGCCCTTCCCGGCGCGCATAAGTTTCTGTCGCGGTTGAAGCTCGCGACCCTCGCGACCTCGCTCGGCTCGGTTGAGACCACGGCGGACCTCCCCTGGCTGACCTCGCACCGCGCCGTGTCTCCCGAGAAGAAACGGGAGCTCGGCATCCAGGAGGGCACGATCCGGCTCTCGGTCGGAATCGAGGACATCGACGACCTGTGCGAGGACCTCGAGGCGGCGTTAGGGGTTAGGGGTTAGGGGTTAGGGGTTAGGGGTTAGGGGTTAGGGGTTAGGGGTTAAACCGGAAACACCTCACCTCTCCTCTTCTCATCTCTCCTCACGTCCTCACGTCCTCACCCCTCACCTCCGCCTCCCCCCGGCCTACAATCCGCTCCCATGATCGGCCGTCTCACCGGGCGCCTCGCGGAGAAGACGCCGGACCAGGTGCTCTTAGACGTCGGGGGCGTCGGTTATTTCGTCCACATCCCGCTCTCGACCTTCTACGAGCTCCCGGAGCCGGAGAGCCCGACGTCGCTGTGGATTCACACGCACGTGCGCGAGGACACGTTCGCACTCTACGGATTTCTCTCGCAGCGGGAGCGGGCGCTCTTTCTGCTCCTCCTGACCGTGAACGGGATCGGGCCTCGTGTCGCGCTGACCGTCCTCTCCGGCATGCCGCCGGGCGAGCTGGTGGCGGCGCTCCGGGGTCAGGACGTGCGCAAGCTGATGGGTGTCCCCGGCGTCGGAAAGAAAACCGCGGAGCGCATGGTGCTCGAGCTCGCCGAGAAAGCACAGAAATTCTCGGAGCCGGTCGCGGCCGGCACCCCTCCCTCCGTCGCCGCGGACGACGTGACCTCCGCGCTGGTAAACCTCGGCTATCGAAATGCCGACGCCGAGCGCATCGTCGAGGGCATCGCTCGCGCGGGAGCGCCGTCGGACTTCGGCGATTACCTGAAGGCCGCGCTGAAGAAGCTGACGGGGGGATGATGGGTTCGGTGGAACCGCGCATGGCAGTCCGGACGCCGATAGCCGATAGGTGACAGCTGACAGCTGATTTCTGAGAGCTGAGAGCTCATGACTGAATGACCGAAGACAAAGACGTCCTCGCCGGAACCGCGCTCGACGACGACATCGCCGTCGAGCCGAAGCTGCGGCCGCAGTGGCTCGCCGAGTACATCGGACAGAAAAAAGTCCGCGACAACCTGGGTGTCTTCCTCGCCGCCGCGAAGGGGCGCGGAGATCCTCTCGACCACGTTCTCCTGACGGGACCGCCGGGACTCGGAAAGACCACGCTCGCCCACATCGTCGCGCGGGAGATGGGCGCGGGGCTTCGCGTCACCTCCGGTCCGATGATCACGCGCGCAGGCGATCTCGCAGGGATCCTGACCAACCTGCAGGCGAAGGACGTCCTCTTCGTGGACGAGATCCATCGCCTGAACCCGGCGGTCGAGGAGATCCTGTACCCGGCGATGGAGGATTTCCGGCTGGACATCCTGATCGGCGAGGGGCCGATGGCGAGGACGATGAAGATCGACCTGCCGGCGTTCACGCTGATCGGAGCGACGACGAGGCCGGGGCTTCTGTCGCAGCCTCTGCACGCCCGCTTCGGGATCGCCCTCCGGCTCGACTTTTACGACGTGGCCTCGCTCGCCCTCATCATCGATCGCTCATCGCAGATTCTGGGGATCCAGATCGCGCCCGACGCCGCGAGGGAAATCGCGGGCCGGAGCCGGGGGACACCGCGAATCGCGAACCGGCTTCTCCGCCGCCTGCGGGACTTCGCCGAGGTGGCGGGAAAATCCGCTATCGATCTGGAAACCGCGCGGCAGGCGCTCGCCCGTCTGGAAGTGGACGAGCACGGCTTCGACGAGGTGGACCGTCGGATCCTCTCGACGATCATCGAGAAGTTCGGCGGCGGCCCCGTCGGTATCGGCTCGATCGCCGCCTCGATCGGGGAAGATCGCGGCACTCTCGAGGATCTCTACGAGCCGTATCTCATTCAGGCCGGATTTCTCCAGCGCACGCCGCGGGGCCGGATCGCCTCCGCCAGCGCCTACCGGCACCTGGGGATCACGGCGCCTCCACGCGACGGTTCGCTGTTCTAGCAGCCCGTGGAAAAAGGGTGTGGGATGGCGTTGCGAGCGCCGCGGGGCCGGCTGGGAGGCGACGCGACGAAGGCGATGCTGTTCGCATCGGGGAGGAGCGTTAACGATGCAGACGGCCCCGCGCCGCCGCAACCCGCAGGGCGGACGGGCTTTTGCCCGACGTTACGCCAAGAAGAGATCTTGGCCGATATGCAGGACGAAAGTCTTGCTGGCGCCTGTCGCCGATTGCAAAAGCCCGGACGCGACACCCGCATCCATTTTTCCACGGGCTGCTAGGGGCTGCGAGATCGGCACGCGTCGCGTCGGGCCACGCGCGCTCCGCCAGGCGGATCGACACGGCGGGGAGTTGATCCCGCTTTCGACTGGCCCCGCGCGTGCAGGGGGCGGGCCGTGCTCTCCCGGCGCTTTTCTCCCGCCCTTCCCGAGGCGGATCTTTTTTCGGAGATCCCGCCCAACCCCTCACGAGCGCGGCGCGGCATGAAACGGGGCGTGCTGATCTACAACCCGACCGCCGGCCAGCGAGACCGCCGCGCCCGGATGTCGCGGCTGATAGGGGAAATGAGACCGCGCGGGATCGAGCTCGTCAACGCACCCACCGAGGGGCCGCGCCACGCGACCGAGATCGTGCGCGAGTTCGTCACCCGCGGAATCGACCTCGTGGCCGCCTGCGGAGGAGACGGCACGATTTCCGAGGCGGCGTGGGGGCTCTCGAACTCGCAGGTCCCGCTCGCGGTGCTTCCGGGCGGAACGTCGAACGTGCTCGCCCGCGAGCTGTCGATTCCTCTCGCGATCGACCAGGCGAAAGAGCTCCTGGTCAGCGGGGTCGGCCGGCGCGTCCGGCTCCTGACCGCGAACGACCGGCCGTTTCTCCTGTGGGCTGGCGCGGGGCTCGACGCGCGGATCATGGGCCACATGAGCCCGCTCCTCAAACGCTGGTTCGGCCGCGCCGGAATCTTCTGCACGGTCGCCCCGGAATTCTTCCGCTACGAGTTTCCGCGCCTCGAAGTCGTGGTCGACGGCGTGCCCCACGAAGCGACGTTCGCCGTCGTCTGCCACGCCTCGCGTTACGCGGGAGATTGGATCATCGCCCCCGAGGCGTCGCTCGAGGCGCGGGAGATGGACGTTCTGCTCTTCTCCGGCCGCAGCCGCTGGAAGTTCTTCTCGCTCTTTCAGCGAATGGAGCGCGGAAAGTCGCGGCACCTGGAAGACGGGATCGCCCGGATGGTCCGCGGCGGGACGGTCGAGATCCGCTCCCTGGAGAGCTACCCGGTGGAGGTCCAGGTCGATGGCGATTGCGTGCTGGAGACACCGATCGTGTGCCGGGCGATCGAGGAGGAGGTCACGATCCTGGTGCCTGACGGCGTTAGGGGTTAGGGGTTAGGGGTTAGGGGTTAGGCGGAAATACGGGCGGAGTTACCCCTCTTCCGTCTCACCCCTCACCCCTCACGTTTCACGTCTTCTCGCGGCTCGTCACCGTCGTCGTAGTCTCGTCGATGAACACCGCGGGTTCTTCCCACGGGTGCGCCGGGAAGAGGCCGAGCTCTAAGACGCGGCGCAGTGTTTCGGGATTGAGCGGAAGCACGAACTCGAGCCGCACGGTGGAAGAGTGGGCGACCTCGCCGATCTTTCCGTAGGTCGGGTCCGCGCCTTCGAGGGGCCGGAACTGCTCCACGCCCCCCGACGAACGCCAGCAGACCCGGTCATAGTGCCCGTGCCCGAGCGGATCCACGGCCACGATCGACTTGATGACGGCGTCCACCTTTTCCGGCGGCACGAACGTGGTCACGCGATAGACCTTTCGAAACTGCATGTTCACCCCCGAACCGGACCCGCCGGTTGCCAGGCCCAGGCCCCCTCTGAACGCTGGGCCCTCACACCTCAACGGTCAACGCTCAACGCGTTTCCGGACCGCCTTCTCGACGTCCGCCACTTCCCTGGGTGCGCCGCACGAGAGGCATTCCGATCCTCCCGCGGTGACGGCGAGCGTGTCTTCGATCCGCACCCCGATGTTCCACCACTTCCGGTCGACGCCTGCCATGTCCGCGGGGATGTAGATGCCGGGCTCGATCGTCAGGACCATCCCGGGTGCGAGCGTGCGTGACGCGGAGCCGACGCGGTAGCGGCCGGGGTCGTGCACGTCCATGCCGACCCAGTGCGAGATGCCGTGTTTCGTGAATTTGAAATAAGCGCGCTCCCCGACAAGCCGGTCCACGTCGCCCGAAAGAAGACCCAGGCGCACGAGCCCTTCAGTCTGCGCCCGGGCGGAAGCCTGCTCGATTTCGTCGTGCGTGACGCCCGGACGGATCCGCGCGATCGCCGCCTTCTGCGCGGCGAGCACCACTTCGTAGACGGCGCGCTGCTCCGTCGTGAACCGCCCGTTCACGGGATACGTGCGCGTGACGTCCGCCGCGTAATACCCGTATTCCGCGCCGGAATCGTTCAAGAGGAGGTCGCCGTCCGCCAGCTGCCGGTCGTTGCGGTCCCAGTGGAGAAAAACGGAGTTCGGTCCCGACGCCGCGATGGACGGGTAGGCCATGCGGCGGACGCCGTTTGATCCGCACGCGCCGTCGAGCGCGTGCTGGACCTCGAACTCGTACCGGCCCGGCGCGGCCACCCCCATCGCGACGATATGGGCGCGCGCCGAGATCTCCGACGCGCGGCGCAGAAGCGCGAGCTCATCCGCGTCTTTAACGACCCGCAGCTCGTGCAGGATCTCGCGCGCGTCGGTCACCGTGGCCGGCCCCGCGCCATGGCCGCGCAGTGTCGTCAACGTCTCGCGGAAACGGTTGGACCACTTCTCGTCTCCGCCATCCCAGAGGTAGAGGGTATCGACGCCGGCGAGATACCCGGCGATCGCCCCGCGTCCCTCCGACCTGGCGAGCGAATCCTGGAACTCGGTAATCGGAAACGCGGCGTCGGCGCCAAACGTGGCGACGGCGCCCTCCGGGCCGGGCCTCGGCCCCTGCCACGCCTCGGCGCGCGGGTCTCGCGCGCGGACGAAGAGGATGTAGCGCTTGCCGTCGGGAGCGCCGGGGCGGAAGAGCGCGATGGCGTCCGGATCTTCGAGGCCGGTCAGATAGTAAAAGTCCGAGTCCTGCCGGTACAGGTACTCCGTGTCGTTCGACATCATCCGGAGCGGCGCTCCGTGCAGGATCGCGACCGAGCCCAGGGCCAGCTTCGACAGGAACCTTTCGCGGTGCGCTTTGAACATCTCTCTCGGTGCGGTCGTGGGGGCAAAATCCGCCGCTCCAGCCGCGCTCGCCGGAAGGATCGCCGCCATCAGCCCGAGCGTGAAAAGGCCCGGCAGCGCGGCGGAGAGCGGGCGACGCAGCCTGGGGAAGGGCAACGGAGAACCTCGCATGATGGCCCCTCTCTCTAGGAAAGTCCGCTGTCGGAAATCAGCGCTTGGAGATGAACGCCCAGGGAGCCGGGGCTGCGGAGACGGCGGAGGGATTCACGGACGCGGGCCGCACGACGGCCGCAATACGGTCACGATGTTCCTTGAGAAGCCTGCGGACTGGAACTCCCGAAGCGGCCTGCTCCAGAATGTCGGCGCCCGTCTCGTCCATCTTGGCGAGGTACGCCTCCCACACGGCTTCGCCCACCGACATCCCGCGGAAGGCGACGTTGCCCATCCCTTCGAACTGTCTCTGAAGGAACGAGAGCTTTTCCTTGAGAGACTCCTCGGAGGCGAGGGATTCGTCTTCGTACGGTGTATGCGGCTTCGGGATGAACGCGTTGACACTCGGGACGAGCTGAGCAACGCGTCCGGCCGCGCGGCCCTCCGCGATCGCGATCTCCCGCAGGTCGGCGACGGTGCGGACGATGTCGCGGACGTCCTCGTCCGTTTCCGTCGGCAGGCCGACCTGGAGATAAAGCTTCAGCCGGGTGAACCCGTTCGCAAACACGAGCCGCGCCTTGTCGCGGAGCATCGCGTCGGACACCTTCTTGTTGATGTGCCGCCGCAGGCGCTCGTTGCCGGCCTCGGGCGCGATCGCGAGAGCCCGTTCGCCCTGTTTTGCGAGAATCTGGAGGATCGGAGCTTCGATCGCGTCGATCTTGATCGATGACAGTGCGATGTGAAACTCGAGCTCCGAGAGACCCGCGAGGATCATTTCGATCTCGGGGTGATCGCAGACCGCGGTCGCGATCAGACCCGTGCGGTCCGTGAGCGGCCTCGCCTCCCGGGCGATCTTCAGGATGGACGCCGCCGGATACTGCTTGATGGGAGCCATTGCGTACGCGGCCCAGCAGAACCGGCACATCTCGGTACAGCCGCGCGAGATCTCGATCAGCAGCTTGTCGGCGAGCTCGGTCCGCGGGGTCAGGACCGTCGTGTGGGGGACTTCGAAGAACGAGGTGATCTCCTTGCGCGACATCGGCTGCTGGATCACGACCTTGCCGCTCTCCGCGGCCTCGGCGCGCGGGCCGTGGATCGCCGGGACGAAGAACCCGGGCAGCCTCGCAGCGGCGGCGAGAAAGTCCTCCCGGGAGAGCCCCGACTGGACGAGCTCCGCGATGTGAGGAACCAGTCGTTCGCCGTCGCCGAGGGCGAAAATGTCGACGAAGGGCGTCAGCGCCGCGGGATTCATGCGGGCGATGTCGCCGCCAACTAAGAGCACGGGATGGCGTTCGTCGCGCGCGGCCCGCCTCTCGGGGATCCCCGCGGCCCGGAGAGTCTTCAGGATGTTGATGACGTCCATCTCCCAGGAGAGCGACCAGGCGAGAAGGCCGAATTCTGCCAGCGACGTGCCCGACTCGAACGTGACCGCGGGATCCCCTTCCTCGAAGAAGAAACGCTCGCACACGAGGTCCGGGACGCGGTTTAAGAGGCGGAACACCCACTGAAAACCGAGGTTCGACATTCCGATTTCGTAGGAGTTCGGGAAACCGAGCGCGATGCGGTAAGCACCAAATCGCTTTGGCGCCTCCGTGAATCGCTCGAGAGAGGCGAGCTCCCGGTTCTTTTCAGTGGGTCTCATGGCAAACCGCTGATTATACCGGGCTTTCCGGCCCCAGGGCGAAGACCCAGTCGCACACGTTCGTGCCGGTCGGACCCGTCACCAGGAGGTCGCCGAGCGCGTCGAAAAACGGCTCCGTGTCGTGTCGCGAAAGCGCCTGCTCGGCGGCGAGCCCCAGGCGCCGGCCGCGCTCGAACGTCGTCCCGTCCGCGAACGCCCCGGCGGCCCGCGAGCTCCCGTCGCGTCCGTCGGAGCTCGCCGCGAGCAGGGCGGCGGCGGAGCCCTCCAGAACGCTCGCGGCGGAGAGGGCCACCTCGAGCGTCCGTCCCCCCCGCCCCGCGCGTCTCGGAAGCGTCACCGTCGTCTCCCCTCCGGCGAGGAGCACTCGCCCCGCCTCGAGCCGCAGCGCCGCCCGTCCGATCCGGAGGCCCTCTTCCTGCGCCTCGCCCGAGAGGCGCCCGCGCCGGATCTTCGGGACGAGCCCTCGCCGGCGCGCCGCCTCCGCCGCCGCGTCCAGACCGGTGCGATTCGTGGCGACGACGCGGACGAGATCGCGGCGGCTCCCTCGAAGCGTCGGTCCCGATCCGACCAGCGAGGCCCGATCCCCCGGCACATCCGAAAGAACCAGGGTGATCAGCGAGGCCCCGGTCCCGCGACCGAGGCCGCCCCCCTTGACGCGGGAGAGCGAGGTCCGCAATCGGTTGAGCTCCACGATCGAAGCCCCCGAACGCGACAGCTCCCGGACCCGGCGGCGCTTGCCCGCGAGAGAGAGTCCCCGCTTCGGCAGACACAGAAGCGAGGAAGTCCCGCCCGACACCAGGCAGATGATCACATCCGAGGGACCGAATCCGGCGAAGAACTCGAGGGCTCGCCGCGCGGCCGCGACGCTCGAGGCATCCGGATCGGGGTGCGAGGCCTCGACCAGAGTGACCCCCGCGGCCAGGGCGAACCGCCCCACGGATCCCCTCGGGGCCACGATCAGGGCGCGGTCGAAGGTCCCCGGGCGAACGCCTCCGAACATCCCCCGAGCGGCTTTTCCGACGGCGAAGAGGCCGACGTGGTTCGCCCGCTCGATGCGCATGGCGACCGCGGCTTCCGCGAGCGCCCGCCGGACCGCCCTCGAGGGATCGACGGCCTTCAGCGCGGCCCGGTAAAGCGCCAAAAGAATCGCCCCGGGACCTGTCATCCGATGCACGAAACCGAACGTATATGATTTGACGACCCGGATTTTCCGGACCGAAAACCAGATAACAGGAGGTTTTGCATGAGAAAGATTCTGTCCCGAGCGATTCTCGCCGCGATCGTGGTGGGCTTCGTCGCCATCGCCGCCCCCGCTGATGACAAATCCGAAGGTAGCTGGACCGGTTACGTCACCGAGACCCATTGTGGCGCCGCCGGGGCCAAGGCCGAGCACGCCGACTGTGCGGTCAAGTGCGTGAAGGAGAAGGGCGCCAGCTGGGCCCTCTACACGCCGAGCGACAAGAGCGTGTTCGTCCTTTCCGGCGACGACGCGATGATGGCGAAGATGGCGGGCATGGCCGGCAAGAAGGTCACCGTCAAGGGCTCCATGGCAAAAGAGAAGAAGACGATTACGGTGGCAAATATGGAGCAGGGCACTTAGGCCGTCGCCTCCGCTCACTGCGGGGCCTGCCTTC
>JBDTRB010000030.1:0-34064 GCA_039931865.1 Acidobacteriota bacterium
TTAAGCACGCCGCCAGCGTTCATTCTGAGCCAGGATCAAACTCTCCACTTAAAGTGTTTTCACAGCGTCGGTTCCCCGAAGGTCGCCGCCGCCGTCAAATTCGAGTGAAATCCTGTTTTTGATTCAGGAAGTTCCTGCCTTGCGGCAGGGTGCTGCTTTTTTCGAAAAGCAGCAAAAATAATTGACGTCTGGCACGCTCTACTCAGTTTTCAAGGAACCGAATCCTCGGGTGCCACATCGGCCACTCGGGAGACGCCGTACTTCCGGCGTAGCTGAATCGAAACCGCCGTCCGAAGACGGAAATTTCAGTCTCTTCGATTTTTTATGCTCCGTCAACTGCTTTTTGTCAGCCGGCTGTCTCGGAGAGACGGCTAACGCAGCGAGGGATACCTGAAAGATCTTGGAACCCTTGCGGGATGCGCAATATAGGTCGCAGGACCAGCCGTGTCAAGCGATTTGGAAAAAAATAATAAGTCTTTGTAAAAGAATGTCTTAGGCCGCTAGAGATGCACAGTGACGTGTGCAACGTTCGGGCCCCCGCGGAGTCCCTCGAGCACTCGCGCGATGGCCTCGGGATACAGCCGGTGCTCCTGCTCCAGGATCCGGGCCGAGAGGCTCTCGACGGTGTCCCCTGGAATGACGGGAACCCGTGCCGAGAGCACCCGCGGGCCCGTATCCGTCCCCTCGTCGACGAGGTGCACCGTGCACCCCGACTCCGTCTCCCCCGCCTCCAGAGCCTGTTTCTGAGGGTGAAGTCCGGGGAAGCGCGGCAGGAGAGAGGGGTGGATGTTCAGAATGCGGCCGCGGTATCGGCCGACGAGACCGGCGGACAGGATCCGCATGTAGCCGGCCAGGCAGATCAGATCCGGCCGAGCGGATTCGAGTGCACGGGCAATCTCTGCCTCATGCTCACCGCCAGTCGAAAAACGGGAGCGGTCGATGGCGACGGCCGGAAGCTCGCGCCGCCGCGCGGCTTCGAGGCCGCCCGCCTCGGGATTATCCGAGATCACTGCGACGATCGACGCGTCGGGGATGACTCCCGTTTCGACGGCGTCCGCGATCGCCTCGAAATTCGATCCCCTCCCGGAGAGCAGGACGGCCAGGCGTGCGGCGCTCATCGCGTCGAGACAACCGGCCGACGCACAAACTCGACGACTCGCACCGTCTCCGCGCGTCCCGGAAAAACCGAGACTGTCGCCTCCGAGTCATCTCGGGCGAGCGCGGCTCTCAGGTTCGCCGTCAAGGAGCATCCTCCCCCCGCGGCACGCGCTCGCATCGCTTCTGGATCGACCCCATCAGGACGGAGGGAAGCGTGAAGCGCCGGCCCGGGACTCTGATTCCACTCCTCCTCAAGCCGGAGCGGGCTCGACCACCACGCGCTTGCTGCCCTTCCCCTTGACGTTACCGATCGCAAACCAGGAAACGCCGGCGTTTTTCCAGGCGGACACGACGCGCGGAAGGTCCGCGGGGGCGACGAACACGACCATGCCGATTCCCATGTTGAAGACGCGGTGCATCTCTTCGAAGGAAACCCTGCCTTCGCGCTCGATCACCTCGAAGACCTCCGGCACGGGCCACGCACCGGAGCGGATCAGGACGTCGACGCCGTCGGGCAGAACGCGTGGAATGTTGTCGTAGAAGCCGCCGCCCGTGATGTGCGCCATCGCGTGAACGAGATCGTGCGCCAGAAGCGGCTCCATGGCCTTGCGGTACGAGAGGTGCGGGGCAAGCAGCGCGTCGGCGATCGAGACGCCTTTCCGTGCCCATAGCGGATCACCGGGGCGCCGGCCCAATTCTTCGAAGAACACCTTCCTCGCGAGCGAATATCCGTTCGTGTGGAGCCCCGCGGAGGGCAGCCCCAGGGCGATGTCTCCCGCCGCGACCCGCGAGCCGTCGAGAATCTTTTCGCGGTCGACGACACCGACGATCGTCCCCGCGAGGTCGTACTCGCCATCCGCGTAGAACCCCGGCATCTCCGCCGTTTCCCCTCCCAGAAGCGCGGTCGCGTTTTCGCGGCATCCCCGCGCGACGCCCGAGATCACCTCCGAAAGAACGTCCGCCGAGATTTTTCCTGTGGCCAGGTAGTCCAGGAAGAAGAGGGGGCGCGCCCCCTGGACGAGGATGTCGTTGACGCAGTGGTTCACGAGATCCGCGCCGCAGCTGTCGTGGCGGCCGGCTTCGATCGCGACCTTCAGCTTCGTGCCGACGCCGTCGGTAGAGGCGACGAGCACGGGCTCGTGAAGCGAGGAGAAGTCGGGGCGGAACAACCCGCCGAACCCGCCGACGTCGCCCAGGACGCCCGGGGTAAACGTCGACCGGATCGCGTCCCGCGCGAGCGCGAGCGCCGAAGCCTTCGCGTCGATGTCGACGCCCGCGGCCGCGTAGCGCGAGTCTTTCAAAGCGCGGCCATCATAGGACGAGCGGCGTGGGCCGGCCTCGCTCGGTTCAATCCCGGGCGCGCGCGGGGAAAGCCGCCGGCCGCCTCACGATCGCAAACAGGTTTCCGAGGGGGAGCCAGAGCGAGAGCCGTCCCAGGCGGGTGCGGTCCGCCAGATCCGTCAACCGCTCTTTCAGCGCCGCAGGAAAAGGGAGCAGGTGAATCAGGTAACGCAGAGAACATCGGTTCCACGCAGTCCCGATCCGCTCGACCCGAAATCCGGAGGCCTCGATCAGACGCCTCAGCGTTCCCTTCCCGAAGAGAAAGGTGTGTTCGACGTCGACGATGGGGCTCTTTTCGCCGAGTACCCGCGCGGAGATCGCCTCGACGTCGTGATTCAGGCAGAGGAGCTTCCCGCCGGGCTTCAGCATCTGGAAGGCGGTTTCAAGCGCGCCGGCGGGATCCGGAAGGTGGTCGAGAACCTGAAAGAGGCAAATGACATCGAAGATTTCGGGCTCAAAGGCGTCCCCGCGAAACACTCCGCGCACGATCTGCGGGCCGATCGCCTCGGAAGCGCAGCGGATCGCGTCGGCGCTCGGCTCGATTCCCCGGACATCGTGGAAGCCCTGGCGAAGGGCCTCCTCGAGAAAGAATCCGTTTCCGCACCCGATCTCGAGAAGCGAACCCGCTGTTCTGCCGCCGGCGACGAGCTGCCGCAGGTAATGTCCGTAGGTCGCGGTCAGGTTTTCCACCTCGCCCGCGTAGTCGAAGCCGCTCCGGGAATAGATCTCGGCGATCCGTCCCGGGTCCGCCGCAGGGTCTGACCGCACCAGCCCGCACGACTGGCATTTGACGAGGCGATAGTGGACTCCGTCCGGCTTCCGGCGGGCGGAGAAGACTTCGGGACGGAGATCTTCCCGGTCGAGCCGCGCCGGGTAGATCTCGGCGGCGTTACCCTCCCCGCCGCAGATCGCGCAGCTCGTCGGTTTGAGCCAGGTCCCGCTCATTTCGGTGGCGCGGGACGGGCCGAAGCGGCAGGCGGATTCCAGATGCTCTCGACGATGTACGGCGGTCTGCGTTTGACCTCGTCGTAGATGTGCATCAGGTACGAACCGATGATGCTGAGGCTCAGGAGCTGAATGCCCCCGAGGAAAAGCATCAGCACGATGAGCGTCGTGAATCCCATGGGGACAAGTTGCGGCGCAAAAAGCCGGACGAGGATCTGCGCGAGAATGGCCAGCAGCGACACCACCACGATGATGAACGCCAGAACGTTGATCACGTCGAGCGGTACGTAGGAGAAAGAAAAGATCGCCTTCCGCGCCCAGCCGATGTTGCGCAGAATCGAATTCGTCGAGCGGCCGAATTGACGCTCGGGCCGGACGTAGGGAACTCCCGTCTGCGAGAAGCCGGCCCACGCACGCAGCCCTCGAACGAAACGGTTGTTCTCGGGGAGATCGTTCAGGACGTCGGCGACTCTTCGGTCGATCAGCGCGAAATCCCCCGCGTCGAGCGGCACGTTGACGTATGACATCGCGCGAAAAGCCCGATAGAACGATTTATAGGCCGCGTTCCAGAGCCAGCTCGCCTGCCGCCTGGAGCGAATTCCGTAGACGACGTCGGAGCCCGCCCGCCACTGCGCAAAAAACGCCGGAATCAGTTCGGGTGGATCCTGCAGGTCGCCGTCGAGCAGGATCACGGCGTCGCCCGTTGAGACGCGCATCCCGCTGGTAAACGCATTCTGCGACCCGAAGGCGCGCGCGTGGTTGATGACGACGACTCTCGGATCACGCGCGGCAAGCTCCTTCAGGACCTCCCGCGCGTCGTCCGGACTACCGTCGTTGACGAAGATGATTTCGTAGTCCACCTCGAGACCATGGAAAACGCTGACCAGTCGCTCGTACATGATCGGCACGGCCGGAGCGTCCCGATAGCAGGCAATCACGGCGGAGAGCTTCGAGGGGCCGGACCTCATCTCACGGCTTCGGAGAGCGTGCGGGCGGTCGTGTTTTCCCGGCACCACTCCACCATTCGGCGGAACCCGGACTCGAAGTCTTCGTCCGCCGTCCATCCGAGGTCTCTGCCGATTTTCCGGGGGTCGGAAACCCAGGTGGTCGTGTCCCACTTCCGATCCGGCATCGATCCCCACTGCGGCTCGCAGGAGAGTCCGAAGACCCGCCGGGAGATCTCGACGACTTCCCGCACCGTCGTCTGCCGGCCGGTCCCGACGTTATAAACCGCACCCCGGTCATTCGAGCCGGACCGCCCGGCCGCGAGCACATAGGCTCGAGACACATCGCGAGCCGAGACATAGTCCCGGGCGACGTCCGGATGCACCAGGGGAGGAAGTGTCCCGCCCAGGCCGCAACGGATGATCGTCGGCAGGAGGCGCCCCGGATCCTCCCACGGGCCGTACACGGAGTAGAGACGGAGGGTCGAGACGACGACGTCCGACGATTGAGCGAGAAGCCGGCTGTACATCGTCGCGGACGCCTTCGTGAGCGCGTACTCGCTGTTTGGTTCGAGCCATTCGTTCTCGTCCGGCGCGTGGTCCTTGTACCCGTACTCGGACGAGGATCCCGTGTTTACGATGCTCGCGACCCCTGCGGCGACGCTGGCCTCGAGCAGGTGGATGGTGCCGCCGATGTTGGTCGCCACCATCCGATCGACCGAGTCCTGCCAGGAATACGCTCCGTAAACCGCGCAGTGAAAGACCCACTCGGGGCGACAGCTTGCCAGAACGCGGTTGACTGATTCCCGATCGCACAGATCACCCGGGTAGAGAGGCGCGTCATCGCGGATCGAGTCGATCCGCCAGGTCTGATCCTGGTGATGCGCGAAGAGATGCACGTCGTGGCCGAGCTCGAGGAGGTGGCGCGACAGGTTGGCGCCGACGAACCCCGTCGCTCCCGTGACGAGAACGCGTTTTCCTCTACTCATCTACCAAGCAAGCGCGCGGTGCGACCTCGGAAGCGCGCGGTGCGACCCCGGAAGCGCGCTGTGCGACCTGCACGTAAACCGCGCAGCCGGCGGACCGCAGCAAAGGCGTGCGCTCCAGCGCCGGCTCCAGGAACTTCAGCCCGCGGGCGACGGCGTCGGGGCAGAAGAACGGCACCAGTCCGACCCATCGGCGCCGCCGGACCGCCGCGCCGAGACCTTCCACCCACCGGTCGAGCGAGGCCGGAGAATAGGACTTCTCGCCGTGCTCCCGGTGGTATCGCGAAAGTTTTTCGATGCACTTGAGAATTGGATTGTAGCCGTTCGGCTCGAGCACGATCAGTATCGGCGCCAGACGCAGAGCTTCACGCAGGGCGTCGATCGGGCGTTCGAGATGATGCAGGACACCGCGCAGGTGTGCGATATCGAAACTGTCGTCGGGCAGCGGAACCGAGTAAGCGTCGTGAGCGGCGAAGGTGACCGGCTTCCCCGCTCCCTTCTGCCCCGCGAGGGCGACCGCTTCGCGGGCGGGGTCGAATCCGTAAATGCTGGCCGGGCTGCCCTCCCGCAGCAGATCCATCGTGTAAGTCCCGTCGCCGCAGCCGACGTCGAGGACCCGCTTCCCCGCGAAGTCCGCGGCGGCGAGCGCGGCCGAGGTCAGGCGGCGGTTCGCGAGCTCGCTGCTCAGCTTCGCGTTCGTGGTGTAGAGGTATCCGCGATTGTGCGTGGCATCCCGGTCGAAGGCACCGACTCCCGATTCCGTCATCCCGCGACCGGATGAAGCGCCTGCAGGGCGGTTTCCACGAGCGCCGCCCGCGAGAGGCCATGAGCTCGCTGCATATAGTCCTGCCCTCCGAAGGGGCCGCGGAGCACGCCCCGGACCCCGCACCGGATCAGACGGCATGGCAGGCCGTGGTCCGCAATCGCTTCCGCGACCAGCGATCCGACCCCCCCGTTGATGGAATGCGCCTCGACGGTGATCGCCAGCGGGACGCGCGAGAGCTCCGCGACGAGGTCCTCGACGGGGGCGGGCGTGACGCTCGCGACGACCACGAGAGAGCAGGAGATCCCCTGCAGCGCCAGATCCCCGCAGGCGGCCGCTGCTTCTGCCGCAACGGCGCCCATCGCAATGAGCGCGACGTCGGACCCCTGTCCGATCCGCTCCGCGCGCCCGAGCGCGAACCGGCCGCCGAGTCCCGGCACGGTGGTGCGGTCGTCTTTCCCGATCCGGTAGTACACGGGACCCGGCAGAGCCCACGTGGCGAGAAACGCCGACCGGGCCTGTTCGTGATCCGCCGGGGCGATGCAGGCGATTCCGGGCTGCGCCCGCATGATCGCGACGTCCTCGAGGCCATAGTGCGTCGGTCCGGCGTGTCCATACTCGAAGCCTCCGCCGACTCCCACGATTCGGACCGGCAGCTGGTGAAGCACTGGCCCGTTCCGGATGAACTCGTAGGGCCTCAGCGCGGCAAATGTGACGATCGAGTAGACGAACGGGATGAATCCGCCCTCCGCGAGGCCCGTCGCGACGCCAACCATGTTCTGCTCGGCCACCCCGACGTTGAAAAAGCGCTTCGGGAACCGGGCGGCGAACGGCTCCAGGACGCTGTATCCGAGGTCGCCGGTCAGAAGAACGATCCGCGGATCCGCTTCCGCGAGCTCGAGCAGGGTCTGAACGAAGGCGGCTCTCACGCCCGGTCCACCTCGGCGCTGGCCTGCCGGTACTCGGCATCCGACATGGGCCAGTAGTGCCACTTGATCTGCTTTTCCATGAACGAGACGCCCTTTCCGAACGTCGTCTTCGCGAGAAGCACGTGCGGAGCTCCCTCCGACGCCAGAGCCTCGACGGTCTCGCAGAGGACGCCGACGTCATGGCCGTCCACTTCGTGAACATCCCAGCCGAACGCGCGCCAGCGGTCGGCCATCGGACTCATCGAAAGGACGTCTTCGGTGCGGCCGAAGGCCTGCTGGCCGTTCAGGTCCACGATAACCGTCAGATTCGCCAGCCGGTGATGCGCGGCGAACATCACGGCTTCCCACAGAGAGCCTTCGTTGCACTCCGCGTCGCTCACGAGAACGAAGACGCGATGGTCGAGGCCGTGCAGCCGGGCTGCAAGGGCCGAGCCGGCTCCGATCGGGAGGCCATGGCCGAGAGATCCGGTCGAGAACTCGACTCCGGGAAGCGCGTGCTCCGGGTGAACACCGAGAAGGCTCCCGTCGGCGCAGAACGTCGCGAGAGCCTCGGCGCCCAGCCAGTTCTTCAAATGCAGCGCCGCGTAAAGCGCGAGGGCGGCATGTCCCTTCGAGAGAATGAAACGGTCACGGGAAGAGTCTCGTGGATCTCTGGCGCGCAGGATCTGCCCGTAGAGCGCGGCCATGATCTCGGCAATCGAGAGCGCGGAACCAATGTGTCCGACATTGGCTCTTTTCGACTGTTCGAGCACAATCCTTCGGATCTGCCGCGCCGTGACGTTTCCGTCCATGCGACTCCTCAGGGCGAGAGTGGTTAGTGGATCTCCAATGATGATAGCGGCTTTTCCCGCGGGCGGAGGATCACGGCGCCGGTCAGTCCGGTTTTCAGGGCGTATCGGCGTTGGATCCAGGCAGCCAGACTCTCTCCGTAACCGCGCCCGAACGCCTCCACGCCGAACTCGCGCGTCGGCCGTTCGAAGAGAACCACGAAATCCGGTGGGCTCGCTTCGAGACGGGTCAGAAGCTGCCGCTCGGCGCGCTCGTCGAGCCACCCCGGAAGATGACCGAGGAGCGGAGAGAGGTCTCTGACTCCGTAGAGAACGTCCAAGGCGTGTGTCTCTGGAATTAGCAACGCGCTCTCACCCGCGCGGACCTCGCTCGCAATTCCGTGAAGTCGCGCGGCGGCGCCCGGCGCGCAGAAGATCGTCCCGCGCGGTGTCGTCACGGCGACTTTCGCCGGCTCCCGCATCGCCTGCGCCGCCCGGATCGCGCCGGCCCACGCGACCGGAAGGAGTACGACAAGCCAGAGCGTCCTCGCCCAGCGGCGGGAGGTCCCCGCCGCCGGGAGCCAGCCCGAAAGAAAGCAAGACAGAAAAATCATCCAGGTCGCCGTGGTGGTGAGGTGTGTGATCGCGGAATAGGGGCCGGACGGGTCCCAGGAGAAAGCGGTTCTCAGGGAGACGAGTCCCGCGAAGCCGCCCAATGCGATCAGAACCTCCCGCCCTCTCCGGTCGCGATCGAGCCAGGCGAGCAGGGCGGTCAGGAACGCCACGCTCATCGACCACGCCATGGGGAGCGCGTGCGGCACAAGGTCGTGCCCCTGCGCGAGATCGACGGCGAGAAAAAGCGCGAGCACCGCGGCGATGGTCCAGGGGAGCCAGCGGCGTCGCTCGCGGCCGAGAAGCATCGCGAGAAACATGATCGCGAGCGTCAGCTTGGCCATCTGCCACGCGGCGGATGCCAGAGAGCTCACACGGTCGACCGTCGAAAGGCCCGCCACGCGCCGAAACAGCCCGCCCCACCCGGACGGGACCGAGGCGAGCGGCCACAGATGGCTGTCGAGCCGAAGGGATTCGACCGACGCGCCGGTGCTCAGAACCGCGACGACGCCGAGCAGGGCGACCGCGGTGAATCCCGCCAGAGATCTCGCCAGCCAGCCGGCCGCCCGCCGGCCCTCCGTCGCGAGCGGAGCCACCACCGCCAGCACCGCCGCCACGCCGATCTCCTGTTTCGCGCAGAGGGCAAGTCCCGCCAGCATGCCAGCGGCATAGCCGCGCCAGGGCTTCTCTCGATCCCGCGACTGCAGCACGAGAATCGCCCCGAGAGCGAAGCACAGGGCGTGGACGGCCGCGGGGCTGTATGGGAGGACCAGCCGCGCGGGCGATCCGGCGAAGATCGCGACGCCAATCAGGAATCCGGCGAGCGCGATCCGCTCGATGGCCTGGAGGAACTGCCGTGTCAGCCGCAGCAGGAGGACACCGGCCGTGATCGCGGGGATCCAGTTTGCGAGTAGAAACCATGATGCGGAAAAACCGAAGGGTTTCCCGCTCGCGAGAAACAGGAGCGGGGCCAGCGGACCGTATTGCAGGTACACATCCCTGTAACAGCGCTCTCCGCGCGCCATCCGGCCGGCGAGCGACCACCACACGCCCGGGTCTCCAGTCGGATCCAGCCACCGCCCTGCTGCCCAGAGCCCCGCCGCCGTCGTCACCGCGAGAAACAGGATCTCGGGAGCAAATCCGAGGGCGGCACGAGACCCGGATGCCCCGGGTCCGACGGTGGTCGGGCGGCGGGTCGAGTCCACGCCGATCAACGGACGGCCGCCGGCCGCTCCTCCAGCCGCGCCGGGAGTCCCCGGGTTCGCGCGGCGGAGAGCCGGCGGATCTCCCAGAGCAGCCAGAAGACGCACGCCCACCACGGCCCGGACCAGTCCGGCAGGTGAGAGAACCGCTCCTGGAAGTGCAGCCCGTCCGGCGACCCGATGAGAAACAGGGCCACGACGATCGTGTACACGAAGAACCCGGCGCCTCCGCCGCAGAGAGCGCCGAGCGCGATCGGCCAGACGAAGTAGTACTGAGCGATCCCGGGGATGAAGAGAAGCGTCACCAGAAAGAGGAGCAGCGCCGCGCGGTCAAGAGGGACACGCCGGAGGAGCCACACCGCGACGAGGAGCGCCGCCGCGAAAACCACGGTCAGGGCGCGCTCGGAGACAGAGGGAAGAAACGCGCGGATGCCGTACGACTCGCTGAGGCTCCGATAACCGAAGACCGACGCGCGGATGCCCTTCCATGACGAGGCGAACGGCAGAAAGGAAAGCGCGAAGATCAGGTACGGGAGGAGCGAGAGTAGAACGGCGCGAGCACGCCGCGCGCGGGTCATGAAAAGGAGCGGGTGGAACCAGGCGATGTGCTTGGCGAGAAGGGACAGAGACAGCCACGCGGAGACGGCCCCCGGGCGATCCTCCAATTTTCGATCCGCCCCCGCGACGACGGCCAGCACGAGGAAGAGGATCGCGAGTCCCTCGAACTGGAGATGGAACGAGGACACCAGCACCGACACCGGGTTCAGAAAGAAGAGAACGGCGGCGCCCCATCCCGCCCGGCGGAAAAGCACGGCGGAGGTTGCCGCGTCCACCGCGAAAAGGAAAGCGCCGAGGACAATCCGAAGCGGGCTGCCGATCGCCTTCGCGACGATCGCCAGTCCGTAGAGCACGAACGCGAAGAGCGGCGAGTAGTTGAATCGGGTCACTCCGTTGTAGAGCCCGCCCGTCCCGGCACGGACCGTGTCCTCGAACGACCGTGTGTCGGGGTTCCCCGGCGACAGGACGAGCACTGCGATCCGGACGGAGACCCCGAGCGCCACGGCGATCCAGAAGACGATCGGGACCCTCGGGCGCGCCTCCGTCACGTGACGAGGGCCGGGCGGGAGATCCAGCGGCGCCACGAGCCGCTCTCGCGGATCTCGTCGATCGCTTCGAACGCGCGGGTGAGCTCCGCGTCCTCGGTGTAAAAGTGCGGTGAGATCCGGATCCCGACGCCGGGCCGGAAGTCGACGACCACGTCGCGCGCGTTTAACTCGCGCGAGATTTCGAGCGCATGGTCGAAGTCGATCGCCACGGTGCCGCCCCGCCGCGCGGCGTCCCGGGGCGTTTCAGACCGAAACCCGCGTGCATCGGAGAGCTCCAGCAGTTTCGACGTCTGGCGCAGGGACTTTTCGCGGACCGGCCCGGCGCCTGCGGCACGGAGCAGGCGGGGGCCCTCCCGGCCCGCGTACAGCGCCGGGATCGCGGGCGTACCCAGGAGAAAGCGGAACGCGTCGTCGCGGTGGCGGATCGGAGGAGGCTCGAAGTCGAATGGCGCGGGATGCGCCATCCATCCCGTCAGGGCGGGATGGAGCCGCGGACGCAGCTCCGGGGAAACGTAAAGGAACGCCCCGCCCGGCCCGCCGCACAGCCACTTGAGGACTCCGCCGACTAAGGCGTCCGCGCCGAGTGCGTCGACCGAGACCGGCAGCGTTCCCGCCGATTGATACGCATCGACAGCGAGCAGAGCGCCGACCCGGCGGCATTTCTCCGCGATCGCGGTCATGTCGAGCACGAAGGCGCTCTTGAACAGCACGTGCGACACGGCGACCAGAGCCGTCCGGTCGTCGATCGCCGCGGCGATCCGCTCTTCGTCCGCGGTCAGGCCATCACCGCGCGGAGACGGCACGGTGACGATCTCCGCGCCGAGCCTCGTCGCGAGCGACTCGTAGACGTAACGCACGGAGGGGAACTCGCCGTCAATGACGACGATGCGATTGCGGGGACCCTCGTAACGGAGAGAGGAGAGGAGAACGGCCGACGCCGAGGTGACGTTCGGAAGCATCGAAACGCTTCCGGCCGGCGCGCCGAGAAGAGGCGCGATCTCGTCGCCGAGCGTCGACGAGAGGTCCCACCATCCCTCTCCCCACGCGCGCACGCCGCGCGTGGCCCAGGTCTCCGCGTACTCCGCGAGAGCGGCGGCTGCGCCGCGCGGCATCGCGCCGAGGGAATTCGAGATGAGATAGGTCGAGCGGCCCAGGATCGGGAACTCGGGGCGGAATCGCAGGAGCGGATCGTCCGCCAGGGTGCCCGTCATCGCCCCCGCGGGCCGCTGACCCGTGCGCCGGCTTTGTACACGGCGGCGATCGAGCGGACGTTCCGGACGTCAGCGAGCGGATCGGCGGTCAAGACGAGGAAGTCCGCGCGCCGGCCCGGCTCGAGCGTCCCGCGGTCCGAATCGACGCCGAGCGATCGCGCCGCAGTCCGGGTCGCGGCCTGAAGCGCCTCGGACGGCGAAAGGCCCGCCTTGACGTACAGGTCCATCTCGATCGAGACGCCGACACCCGGAAAAGCCCACATGTCGGTTCCGAGCGCGATCGGGACGCCGGCGCGGTGCAGGGCCAGCAGGTTCGCGCGCAGAGCCGGGAGGTGCCGCCGCACGTTGTCGAAGTTCGGGTAGCGCCGCCGGTAGCCGTCCGCGTAACCGGGCGAGCGATACTGCGCGACAGTCGCGGCGGGAAGACCGCTCGACCCGCCCACGCGAGGATCGGAGAGCACGGCGTCGACGAACGCTCGCGTGTCGGCGAGAAACTCGAAGATGTCCATGGTTGGCACGTAGAAAACGGGCCTCGACTTCATCGTCGCGATCGTTCCGCCATCGAACGGGTCGAGGACGCCGTGAGCGAGCGCCGTGGCGCCCTCCAGAATCGCCCTCCTTGCGTCGGGAAGCCCCGGCGCATGGACGATCACCCGAAGCCCCGCCCGCCGCGCTTCGCCGATCAGCGCCGAGGAGACGTCGGGATCGAGCTTCGAAAAAGGCGGCAGAGGCGACCGGCACCACGCCATGTCATCCAGCATGATCTTGATTTCGGCGGAGCCGAGGGCCTTCGCGCGGCCGACCGCCTCCCGGGCCGCCGCCGCCGTCGCGGGAAACCGGTCGAGCCCGGCGTCCGGCGGCTGCCCCTGCGCCCACCACCCGCCGGGCGCCGTGAAGATCGGCGCCGCGGCGAAAACCTCGGGAATGTCCTGCCGCGTCCGGGACGCCTTCGCGAGCGCCGCGGCCGCGGCGGTGTCCTCGGCCATCAGACGAACGGACGTCACTCCCCAGCGGAGCATCGCCTGGAGATCCGCATCCGACTCCGCGTGGACGTGGGCGTCGATCAGGCCCGGGACGATCCACTTGCCGGAGACGTCGATCACCTCCACGCCCGGCGCCGGTGGAGCGTCTCCGGGCGCCGCGGTTCCCGTCGAAACGATTCGGCCGTCGCGCACGACGACGACGGAGTTCGCGCGCGGCAGAGAGCCGGTCCCGTCCACGAGAGTCGCCCCGCGAAGGACGAGGGTGGCGGCGAGGAGAGTTTTCAAAAAAGAGTTACGACGAGATCGCGGACTCTTTCTCCCGCTCCGGCTCCTCGATGTCCACCGGGTAGATGCCCGTGAAACAGGCGGTGCACGCCGCGTGGGAGGGCCGTCCGAACGCCTCGAGCAGCCCCTCCGGGGAGAGATACCCGAGGCTGTCCGCGTCGATGAACTGCCGGATCCCGTCGATCGGCTGGTTCGCCGCGATGAGCTCACCCTTCGTGGGCGTGTCGATCCCGTAGTGGCAGGAGTTCACGGTGGGCGGGGATGACACCCGGACATGGACTTCCTTCGCGCCCGCGTCGCGCAGCATCTTCACGATCTTCCGCGAGGTCGTGCCCCGGACGATCGAATCGTCCACCATCACGACGCGCTTGCCGGCGACCACGTCGCGCACCGGGTTCAGCTTGACCTTGACGCCGAAGTGGCGGATCGACTGCTTCGGCTCGATGAAGGTCCGGCCGACGTAGTGATTGCGGACGAGACCCATGGCGAATGGGATCCCGCTCTCCCGCGCGTAGCCGAGTGCGGCATACATCCCGGAGTCCGGCACCGGGATCACGACGTCCGCGGCGACGGGATGTTCGAAGGCGAGCCGGGCGCCGAAGGCTTCTCGGACGCTCGCGACGTTCTTACCGAAAACGTTCGAGTCCGGCCGGGCGAAATAAACGTGCTCGAACACGCAGGGGGTCGCCTGGGGGAATGCGAACCGGTGCGACGTGAAGCCTTCGGACGAGAGGCGCACGATCTCGCCCGGCTCCACGTCGCGCTCGAATTTCGCCTCGATCAGGTCGAACGCGCACGTCTCCGAAGCGACGACCGGCGAGCCTTCGCGCACTCCGAGCGACAGCGGACGGATCCCGTTCGGATCCCTCGCCGCGAAGATGCCCTCGCGGGAGAGGATGAGAATGGAATAGGCGCCTCGGACCTCCCCGAGCGCCTCCGCGATCGCACCGATGAGCGTCGGCGACCTCGAGCGGGCGATCAGGTGCAGGATCACCTCGGAGTCGGACGTGGTCGTGAAGAGCGCGCCCGAGGCCTCGAGCGCCGACCGGATGTCCCGGGCGTTCACGAGATTCCCGTTGTGGGCCAGCGCCAGCGGTCCCCGGCCGGTCGCGAAGACGATCGGTTGCGCGTTGATCAGAAGGGAGGCGCCGGCGGTCGAGTAGCGGACGTGGCCGATCCCGGTCCTGCCGGGAAGCCGCCCGAGCCGGGCCTCGTTGAATACGTCGGCGACGTATCCCATTTCACGCTCGAAATGGATCACCTGGCCGTCGAGGGTGGCGATGCCGGCGGATTCCTGACCTCGATGCTGCAGCGCGTAGAGCCCCAGGTAGGCGAGCCGGGCCGCGTCTTCCGCGTCAAAGACTCCGAAAACGCCGCATTCGTCTTTGAAGCCGTTTCGACTGGCCATGAAGAAGAAAATTCTAACACTCGCGGAGGCCGGCGATTCCGCTTCGGGCCGTGTCGGGGATCCTTTGAGCGCGGATCGAGGGAAGGTGGCGGGCATTCGGAACGCACGGCCGGTTGGATGGTCCGAACCGGGGATGGTCCGGACCGGTAACCTTCCGGACGCCGGACTCGTCAGATCTTTGATGGCAACAGTCCGCAGCACGCGTCGAGGCATGGCGCTTCTCCTCGCCGGGACGCTGTCGGCCTCGGCCGGCTCGCCGATCCTGGCGGTCCCCGCCGCCCCGCGAACCGCGGCGCCGGCGTCGATGTCGAGCCGCGAACAGGCTCTGCAGGCCTTGAACCGCCTGGCATTTGGCCCCCGCCCGGGCGAAGTCGACCGCGTGCTCGAGATGGGGGTCTCCCGATGGATCGACTCGCAGCTCGCTCCCGAGACGGTAGCGGACACGCTTCTGCCGGCGCGGCTCCAGAATCTTCCGACGCTTGCGATGTCGAGTGAAGAGATCTTCAACGTCTACGAAAAACCGGTCCGCGACGCCCGGCGGCAGTGCCGGCTGGCCTCCTCCGGCGCATCCGCGAACGAGATCCCGATGACACGGGAAGAGGCTGCCGAAGCTCAGGAAAAAATCGCGCCCGAGAAACGTCCGCGTCGCGTGATCGAGGAGCTCTCTTCCGCCCGGGTCCTCCGCGCCGCCTACTCCGAGCGCCAGTTGAACGAAGTCCTCGTCGATTTCTGGATGAACCACTTCAACGTGTACGCGGCAAAGGGTCTCGACCGTGTCTTCACCACCTCGTTTGAACGGGACGTCGTGAGGCCCCGGATCTGGGGACGCTTCGAGGACCTGCTCCTTGCTACCGCGAAATCGCCGGCGATGCTGTTTTTTCTCGATAACGCGCAGTCCGTCGCGGACCCGGAGCATCGCCCGCCGGTCCCGGCGCGGGCGGCCGCCCGACGCGCCGCCGCCGAGGCGATGTCCGAGGAATCGGGAAGGGTGGTGCGCGCGGTTCGCAGGGGCGGCTTGAACGAAAACTACGCCCGCGAGCTGATGGAGCTTCACACCCTCGGCGTCGACGGCGGATACACGCAGAAGGACGTCACCGACCTCGCACGGGTCCTGACCGGCTGGTCGCTCGAGCGGGAGGGCGGCGGCTTCGTCTTCCGCGAGCGGGTGCACGACACCGGCGCGAAGACCGTCCTCGGGCACACGTTCTCCGCCGGCGGCGGCATCGAAGAGGGCGAAGAGATGATCCGCCGCCTGGCACGGCACCCGGCGACGGCGCACCACATCGCGCGGCAGCTCGTTGAGAGGTTCGTGTCGGACGATCCCCCCGCTGCGGTCGTGGACCGCGTGGCGAAGAAGTTCCTCGCCACCGACGGCGACCTGCGTCAGACCCTCCGCGCGCTGATCGAGAGCCCCGAATTCTTCGACCGAACTTTCTATCGCGGGAAGGTGAAGTCCCCGTTCGAGTACGTGGTTTCCGCGATCCGCGCGACCGGCGCCGAGACGAACGGCCGCGTCCCCGTGCTGAAGCAGATCGCGCAGATGGGCGAGCCGCTCTACCTCTGCCAGCCGCCGACGGGCTACTCGGACGCTGCCTCCGCATGGGTGAACACGGGCTCGCTCGTGTCGCGGCTGAATTTCGCCCTGATGCTTTCCGCGAACAAGCTGCCAGGGACCTCGGTCGACGTGGCGCGGCTGATCCCGGCGGCGGAGGCCGCCGACCCCGCCCGATCGCTCGACGCGCTCGCGAGAATCCTGGTCGCCGGAGACCTGACATCCGCGACCCGGGCGACGATTTCCAGACAGCTCGAAGCCCGGACCGCTCCGGCGGATGACCCGACGGCCGACACCCAGATTCCTCTGATCGCGGGACTGATTCTTGGAAGCCCCGAGTTCCAGAAACAATGACCGCCCTCGAGACCGGAGAAGAAAACCCATGCTGAATCGCAGGCTCTTCCTGAAAACAGGAAAAGGGTACCCATGTTGAATCGCCGGCTCTTCCTGAAAACAGGAGAAGGGTACCCATGCTGAATCGCCGGCTCTTCCTGAAAACTACGGGTCTCGCCGTCGTCGCCGGGGGATTTCTTCCGAACGTCTTCGTCCGCATGGCCTCCGCCGGCACGCCGGCCAGCCGCCGCGTGCTGGTCGCAATTTTTCAGCGGGGCGCCGTGGACGGTTTGAATGTCGTGGTCCCGTATGCCGAGAAGGCGTATTACGACGCCCGCCCCTCGATCTCCATCCCCCGGCCGGGCGCCGGCGAGGGCGCGGCGCTCGATCTCGACGGTTTCTTCGGTCTCCACCCTTCTCTCTCTCCGATCCTGCCGCTCTTCCGCGACGGCTCCGCCGCGTTCGTGCACGCCGTGGGCAGCCCGGACGCCACGCGCTCGCACTTCGACGCTCAGGACTTCATGGAGTCGGGCACCCCGGGGGTGAAGTCGACGACGGACGGATTTCTGTCCCGGGCGATCGCGGGAAAGAAATCGGCGAAGCCTTCTCCGCTTCGCGCGCTCGCGGTCTCTCCGTCGCTGCCCCGCATCCTGTCCGGGTCCGCTGGCGCGGTTTCGATGACGAACGTCTCGGAGTTCGGTATCCGCGGCGGAGCTTCGAGCGGTGCGGCGTCTGACTCCTTCGAATCCATGTATGCCGACGCGGTGGCCGGAACTCTCCAGGGAACGGCCCGGGACTCCTTCGAGGCCGTGAAGATCTTGAAATCCGCGGATCCCTCGAAGGTCAGCCCGGAGAATGGCGCGGACTACCCGAAGGGCGGGTTCGGAAACTCCCTGAAGCAGATCGCGCAGCTCATCAAGGCGAACGTCGGGATGGAGGTCGCGTTCACCGACATCGGCGGGTGGGACACGCACGCCGGAGAGGGAGGAGTCAACGGACAGCTCTCCAACCGCCTCCGTGACTACGGCCAGGGAATCGCCGCGTTCGTAAAGGACCTCGGCTCACGGATGGCGGACGTCACGCTCGTCACGATGTCCGAGTTCGGCCGCACGGTGCGGGAGAACGGCAACCGCGGCACCGACCACGGCCACGCGAACGTGATGCTGGTCGCCGGGGGCGGCGTCAAGGGCGGAAAGGTCTACGGAAAATGGCCCGGTCTCGAGTCCGGCCAGCTTTACGAGAACCGCGACGTCGCGATCACGACGGATTTCCGCGACGTGTTCGCGGAGATCCTGACGCGCCGGCTCGGGGTGTCGGACTTGAAGCCGGTGTTCCCGGGCTATCCCGTTGACGAGAAAAGGCGCCCGGGGGTCATCGCGGGCTGACAGGCTGCGATCAACAGTCCATCGCCCGGCAGCCAGCCGGCAGCCGGCTTGCCCGAGCCGCAGGATCACGAACTCGGCGGCGCTCAAGGCTTGACGGGGGCAACGCCGATCACCACGTCGAGGCGCCTTCGTCGATTCGCTCTGAGCCATCGTGTCTCGGCCGAACCGGACGAACCAGGCCTCCCGGGGACTCCTTCCCTGGAACGCCCCCTCCAGAAGCGGCGACGCTCGCGACTCGGCGCGCGCCATCGATCGGACCGTCCACCGCCGGTCCGACGAACGCCGTCACGGACGTTGCGACGCGCGGAATGGGACGAACGGGATCTGGCATCCCGGGCTGTTTTCGCTCCAGTCGCATGAAGAGAGGGCGAAAGGCGAAAGCGAAACGCAGTCCCGCGCCGTCAGCCCTCCTCCCTCGAGGGGATCTCGCAAACCGTGCCGGGGATCGACTCGACGAAGCTCGCGCCGAACGCCTGCGAGGGTGTCCACGTGCCCGGTCCGACGTCTCCCGCCAGAACCCGCCGGGCGCATGCGACCGCGGACTCCGCCGTGAACGCATAGCCCTCGAGTGTCGTGATCCGGCCTTCGACCGCGCGTCCGTCCGGAGCGTCCACGCGGCCCCAGATCTGGGAGCGCTCGCGCCGGCGCTCGTCCGCGGTGGGGCCCGAGACCCGCGCCTCGATCAGTTTTTCGGCGAGCCGGCGAAGGGGTGCCCACGAGAGAAGAGGCGCCAGCCGGCGGGTGCGGCGTGCGGACGTGATCGCGCGGGGCGAAGCGGCCGCATAGGTTTCGATGTTCGGAATCCCGGTGCTCCGCCACGCGGTCGAAAGATCGCCCCACGGAATTGTCATCGCGGAGCGCGTGCGGTCCGTGAACGGAACGTCCCGCCTTTTCCACGCGGAGGGAACTGACACGAGCTCGCCGCCGATCCGGACGAGTCCTCCTCGACCGGCGCCCTCGAGCATCGTCTTCGCGGTTCCCGGCGACGGGCGAAATCCGCGGAACGCCAGAGTCAGCCGGTCCGCGCCGGGGAGCCTGGCGGCCAGGAGGGCCGCG
The DNA here is from genome assembly GCA_039931865.1 of Acidobacteriota bacterium. Taxonomy (GTDB): domain Bacteria; phylum Acidobacteriota; class Thermoanaerobaculia; order UBA5066; family Gp7-AA6; genus JALYUA01. The sequence continues at coordinate 18,907 of JBDTRB010000030.1, forward strand.
AGGCAGTCCGTGGGCACCACGTCGAATCCGACCCCGGGCACGATCGCGATGCCGGCGGCCTTCGCCCGTTCGCTCGCGGCGAACACCGCTTCGAAGACGGCGACCTCGCCGGTGATGTCCAGGTACGAAGTCCGCGCCGCGAGGCACGCTTCGAGGGCGGGCGCGCTGGTGCGGGAAAACGGCCCCGCAGCGAGAAGCAGCGCGTCGAACGGCTCGAGTGCCCGCGCCGCCTCGCGCGGGTCGTCCAGGGAGAAGACGCGAAAATCGACACCGGCCGATTTTGCGAGCGGCTCGATCGCTTCCCGCCGGCGCCCCGCGATGACGGCCGAGAGCCCCGCGCGCGAGGCCGCTTCGAGGATGAGGCGCCCGGTGTACCCGTTCGCGCCGTACAGGAGAACGCCACCCGTCATCGCATAGCCGCGCGCGGGAACTGCTCGAGAAACGCCGACACCGTCTTCGAGAAGAGAATCGGATCCTCTTCCTGCGGCAGGTGACCCACCCCGGGAAGGACGACGAATTGCGCGCCTTCGATCGCGGTGGCGAGCGCGAGCCCTTCGGACGGGTCCATCAGACGATCCTGCTTCCCCCAGAGGACCAGAGTCGGCGCACGGATCCTGGCCAGGAGCGCCTCCGTCGCGGTGAACCGGCTGCGAACCGCTTCGAGAGCGGCGCGGCGCGTCCCGGGCACCCGTATCGGATCCCACCATTCGTCGATCGTCGCTTCCGTGACCCGGTCCGCGCGGGCGTAGAGTCGCCGCCGCAGCGAATACTCGATCACGGGCCGTACGAGGAGCTCGATCTGGATCTCTCCGACGAGCGGAGCGCGCAGGAGTCGGAAGCCCGTCGGGATCGCCATCTTCGGAAACGCCGCGTCGACGAGCACGAGTGCGGCGACGCGCTCGGGATGCGCCGCCGCCAGCGCCTCGCACACGGCTCCACCGAGCGAATTCCCGACGAGGACGGCGCGCGAAAACCCTCGGGCGTCGAGATACCGGCGCAGATGCTCGGCCTGGCCCTGCACGGTGTAGTCGAACGGCCACGGGCGGTCGGAGAAACCGGCTCCCGGAAGATCCACGGCGACGGCGGGACGCCCCGCCGAAGAATCGACGAGAACGCGGCTCCAGGTCGTGGAGCTCGACAGAAATCCATGCACGAAGATCACGGGATCTCCGGGGCGTCGATCCCCGGCCGCTTCCCGGGACCTCCACCGCACGCCTTCGACGACCACGTCGCGGGTGTCATTCGAGACCGGGGGGATCGCCGCCGGCCGTTCCGTGGCGCGACGCAATCCGATGGCGAGGGCGAGCAGCAGAAACAGAGAGGCGACGGTCCGGACGAGACAGCCCAGGGCAACCTCCCGCAGTGCGCCGGAGATTCCCGGCAGACGACGGGCGATTGTACGGTTTACGGCTGTACGGCTGTACGGCTGTACTGTCAGGCTTCTCCGTTCGTTGGCACGCGCCGTGCTTTTCATCCGATCGGAATGGTGAACGCGTCTTCGAAACGACCGGCGAAACGGACGACTACGTTCTGCACGGCGCTCCTCTTCGCAGCGTTCGCTGCGTTCGCTGCTGGATGCGCCGGTTCCACCCACAAAGTAGCCACCGCCGCCGACCGTGAGCTGTCACGGCGGGCCAATGCCGCTCTGTCGGAGGCCGGCGTCGACACACAGCGAGTCGAGGCGCGCTCGTACCGGGGTGTCGTCGCGCTCCTCGGCGAGGCCGATCCAGAGGAGTCGCGAGACGCGCAGCGCGCGGTGCTTTCCGTTCCCGGCGTGGTTCGGGTCAACAACCTGGTCTTGAGGGGGGGCTCATCAACGAGTTCGGGATCCGCCCGGGCGCAGAGGGCTCCGATGGTTGCCCGGGCCCAAGCGGCCCAGTAGAAAAGCCGGGCCGAGCGGCCCATTAGAAAGAGGAGGAGTCGTCATGGTGAAACGTTTCAGAGGATTGATGGGGGTCGCCGCCATCGTGGTTCTCGCGTCGTTCGTGGCCGGTTGCAAGACCAGCACGTCGGCCGGGACTCAGGTCGATGACGCGGGGATCAAGACTTCGGTGAAGGCGAAGCTCGCGGCGGACGTGAAGCTCTCGACTCTCACGAACATCGAGGTGAACTCGACGAATGGCGTCGTCACTCTCGCGGGTCAGGTTGACAACCCGGATCAGAAGCGGATGGCGGCGGACGTCGCGCGCTCCGTGGACGGCGTCGTGCGGGTGAACAACAACCTGCAGGTCAAGAGCTCGCACTAACTTTTTCGAAGAGGCTTTTTCGAAGACGATCCGGCCGGGGGCCTGCGGGGACTTCCCGCGGGCACCCGGTTTTTTTTGTTTACGGATCGACGGGGACGGGACGGGCTAAGCTCCCCCGGTGCCGACCTGGAAGCTCACGATCGAGTACGACGGCACCCGGTACCACGGGTGGCAGTCGCAGAAGAACGCGGATCGCACCGTGCAGGGAGTTCTCGGCCGCGCGGCCCGCGAGCTCCTCGGCGAGGACGCCACGGTCGGAGGCGCGGGACGCACGGACTCGGGCGTCCACGCGCTGGCGCAGATCGCGCACGTCAAAGCGCGCCGGGACATGTCGCCGGTCGAGCTCGAGCACGGTTTGAACGACCGGCTCCCGTTCGACGTCAACGTGGTCACCGTCGAAGTTGCCGCCTCCGATTTTCACGCCCGGCACGACGCGGCGTCTCGCCGGTATCTGTACCGGATCTCCCGGCGCCGGACCGCCTTCGAGAAGCGGCTCGTCTGGTGGGTCAAGGACCGGCTGGACGCAGCCGCGATGCGCGAGGCGGCGCAGCTCTTCGCGGGCCGGCACGACTTCTCCGCCTTCTGCGAGAACGCCGCGGGTCTCGACTCGACGGAGGTGGTCGTTGCGACGAGCGAGATCACCGAGGTCGGTCGAGAAATCCATTACCGCGTCGAGGCGTCCCATTTTCTCTGGAAGATGGTGCGCCGCCTCGTGGGAACGCTCGTCGAAGTGGGCCGCGGGAACCTGTCACTCGAGGAAGCCGGGCGATTGCTCGAGGAGCGGCTGCCGGGCTCCACCGCGGTGTGGACCGCCCCTCCCTCCGGTCTCTTTCTGGAAGAGGTGCGTTACGGACGGCAGACCGCCGGCGCACTCGTCTCGCGGCGCGAGCGGCTCGACGCACCGGCGCTGCGGCCCCGCCCGGCCGGACCCGCGGGACAGATCCGTTCGTCCGGGCCGGGGGCCCAAGCCCGTCCGTCCGGGCCGGCGGCACAGCCCCGTCCGTCAAGGCCGGCGGCAGGGCCGCGCCCCGCCGGGCCGGTCGGAAAAGGGCGCCCCGCGGCACCGCCCGGACCGCGAGGCCCGGCCGCGCCCGCCGCGCGGCCGGGCGTGTTTCCCGGATCCATGGGGCGGCGTGCCGGGCGCCCCGCGTTTCCCGGCGGGCTCGACCCGGGAGGCATTCCGTCGAAGCGCCCGCCGGGATCGGCACGGCCGCGCCGCGATCCGCGCAGTCCGAGCCGGCCGAAAGGCCCGCGCAAGCCGGGCTGACCGCGCTCGAAGAACCCGGAATCGGCGACGTTCAGAGCAGGTCGGCGGACTCGATCGACCGGCGAAAAGCGCGGCGCCAGATTCCGGTTGTTTCGTCGAGGTCGACGTCGAGAAGGACGCGTCCCTGCTGGCGGATCTCGAGGGCGGCGCCGCCGACGGTCCCGATCGATTCCAACGGCACGGAGGCTTTTCTTGCCGCATCAATGATCGCCGGCTCCTCGCCGGCGGGGAAGGAAATCAGAGCGCGGCCCGTGCTCTCGCCGAACAGCAGCGCGGAGATGCGAAGCCCGCCCGAGATCTCCAGAACCGCTCCGAAGCCCGAGGTCATCGCGCACTCCGCGGCAGCGACGGCCAGACCCCCGTCGGCGAGGTCGTGCGCGGAGGCCAGACGCCCCGATTCCGCGAGCTCGGCGAGCAGAGACGACAGCTGCCGCTCGGCGTCGAGATCGAGGGTCGGGCAAGGCCCTTCGTCCCTTCCCCGCACGGCGCGGAGAAACTCGCTGCCGCCGAGCTCGTCGCGGGTGACGCCCAGGAGGGCCACGCGGTCGCCGGGCGACCGGAAGCCCATCCGCACGCGCCGCTCGACGTCTTCGAGAAGCCCGACCATCCCGACGGTCGGCGTCGGCGGGATCGCGCGCCCGTCCGTCTCGTTGTAGAAAGAGACGTTTCCGGACACGACCGGGATGTCGAAGGCGCGGCAGGCATCGGAGATGCCGCGCACGGCGGCCTCGAACTGCGCCATGACCTCCGGCTTTTCGGGATTGCCGAAGTTCAGGCAGTCCGTGATCGCGAGCGGCCGTCCGCCGGCGCACGCGATTGACCGGGCCGCTTCCGCCACGGCGATCGCGGCGCCGCGGTAAGGGTCGAGCGCGCAGAAGAAGGGATTCACGTCGGACTTCAGCGCGAGCGCCTTGCGGGTGCCCTTGACGCGCACCACCGCGGCATCTCCGCCCGGCCGCTCGACGGTATTCGTGCCGACCATGTGGTCGTACTGCGTCCAGATCCACGACTTCTCGGCGACGTTCGGCGACGAGAGGATCGCGCGAAGACAGACCGCATAGTCGGCCGGCTCCGGCTCCTCGGGCCAGAGGGGCGGCGGAGGCGCCGGGGCGGGACGCCGCGGCCGATCGTAGACGGGGGCCTCGTCGGCCAGAGGCGCCGCCGGAAGGTCGGCGACTTTCTCCCCCGCGAAGAAGAGGACGACCCTGCCGGTGTCCGTCACCTTGCCGATCTCGACCGCGTCGAGCTCCCACTTGCGGAAGATCGCGAGGACCTGCGGGAGGCGGTCGCGGTGGCAGACGAGGAGCATCCGTTCCTGCGACTCCGACAGCATGATCTCGTAGGGCGTCATCCCCGTTTCGCGCACTGGGACCTTCGACAGATCGATCTCGACGCCGCTGCCGGCGCGCCCCGCCATCTCGAAGGTGGAAGACGTCAGCCCCGCAGCTCCCATGTCCTGGATGCCGACGACCGCGTCGGTGGCGAAAAGCTCGAGGCACGCTTCGAGGAGCAGCTTCTCGGTGAATGGATCGCCCACCTGGACGTTCGGCCGCTTCTGTTTCGTCTCGTCGCCCGCGAACTCCTCGGACGCCATCGTCGCGCCGTGGATCCCGTCGCGTCCCGTCTTCGAGCCCACGTACACGACCGGATTTCCGGCTCCCTCCGCCCGGCCCAGGAAGATCCGGTCCGCGCGCACGATCCCGGCGTTGAAGACGTTCACGAGGATGTTGCCGTTGTAGGCCGGGTGAAACGTCGTCTCGCCGCCGACCGTCGGGACGCCCATGCAGTTTCCGTATCCCGCGATTCCGCGGACGACCCCGTCGACGATGTGCTTCATCCGGGGCGCGTCCAGGGAACCGAACCGCAACGAGTTTAAGGACGCGATCGGCCGCGCTCCCATCGTAAAGATGTCCCGAAGGATCCCCCCGACCCCCGTCGCGGCACCCTGGTACGGCTCGATGAACGACGGGTGATTGTGCGACTCCATCTTGAATGCCACGGCCAGCCCGTCGCCGATGTCGACGATGCCCGCGTTCTCCCCGGGCCCCTGAATGACGCGCGGACCCTTCGTCGGGAAGGTCTTCAAGTGCACGCGGGAGGACTTGTAGGAGCAGTGCTCGCTCCACATGGCCGAAAAGACGCCGAGCTCGACGTAGTTCGGCTCGCGCCCCAGGATCTCGAGGATCCGCCCGTACTCCTCGGAAGACAGGTTGTGCTCGGCGACGAGCTCGGGGGTGATCGTCATGCGGCGGTTCGGCGCTGGAGTATACGGCTCCGATACGCACTCGACGCGGCGTGACTTTTTGACATAATCGCCCTTCAACATGCAGCTCTCGACACGCGAAGACGGGCCGGTCACGATCCTGATCGTCGACGGAGATCTCGTAATCGGCGACCCCGAGACCCTCTTCAAGAAGACCGTCGCGCGCCTGCTCGAGCAGGGGCGCTCCAGAATCGTCGTCGACCTCTCCGCCGTCCGGTTTCTCGACAGCTCGGGGCTCGGCGCCCTCGTTCGCGCGATGACCACGTCGCAGAACGAAGGCGGTCAGACCAAGCTGGTTGGCGTCGGCCCGCAGGTCAAGAAGCTGCTGGAGATGACCCGGCTCGATTCCGTATTCGAGATCTACGAAGACCTGGAGACGGCGGCGGCGAGCTTCTAGGAAAAATGGCGGAAGAGCCGGGGAGCACCGCCGGGGAGCCGATCGCGTCGGCGGTTTCCGAGCTCGCGGAATGCGAAAACCTGGCGCAGACCTCGTCGTGGGCCGCGCGCTGGGGGTCTCGGGCGAGCGGCGCCCCGACGGTTCTCGTCTGGACACCGGACCCGACCCACCCCCTCTTCGTGTGCACCGGCGGGTCGGGCGAAGGCGCGCGGCCTTCGCTCAAGCGAAGCGTCCCGCGCGAGGACCCGATCGCTGCCGAGCTCCTGCGGGACCGCGACCGCGCTCCCCTGCTGCTGTCCCGCGCGGACATGGCATCGCGAGGCGCGGCCTGGTTGCCGGCCCCGCCCGCCGACGTCGAATGGGTGATGTTTGTGGCGGCGGAGACGGAGGGCGCGGTCCCCGCGATCCTGACGCTTCTCTTCACCGAGCGCCCGCAGGCGCACGCCGTGGCCGAACGGCTGAGAGGGCTCCTCGTCCAGGCCGCGAAGGCACTCGGGCGCGCGGTCAAGTCCGAGCGGAAAACGTCGGGCATGCGCCAGGCCATCGAGCGCCTGACCGCTCTCTACGATCTTTCGAAAGCGTTCGGGTCGACCCTCGAGTGGTCCGAGCTGAATGGAATCATCGTCCGCAAGGCGGTCGACTTCGCCGGCGCGGAGGCCGGTTCTCTCTGGCTGCTCGACTCGCACGCGGATTCGGCCGAGCTCGCCGCCACCGCCATCAACGAGAGCTACGACGTCGTCAACCCGCCGCCCTCGGTCGGCGGCGGCCTGGTGGGCGATCTGCTCGCCGAAGGCGTGGCGCTCCGGCGGAATCGCATCTCCCCCGAGGACCCGATGTCGGATCCGGAGTTTCCCGTGCGGTCGGCCCTAGGGGTCGCGCTCGTCGAGCAGGACGTCCCGCTTGGCGCGCTCGTTCTCGTCAACAAACGCGGCCGGGTTCCGGATTTCTCGGAAGAAGATCAGGAGCTTCTCGAAGACCTCGCCCGGCAGGCCGTGCGCGCCCTCCGCAACGCGCGCCAGTTCGAAGCCGAAAAGAAAGTCGAAGAGCTCGACGCGCTTCTCGCGGTCAGCCGCGAGATCACCGCCACGCTCGACCTCGACCGCGTGATGCAGACCGTCGTCAACGCCTCGGCCGCGCTCATCCGGTACGACCGTTGCGCCATGGCGATACAGCACGGCGGACGGCTGCGGCTCGGCGCGGTGTCGGGCACCACGGAGATCGACCGGCGCAGCCCGGAGATCCGGCGCACGGAGGAGTTCCTCCAGTGGGTGTTCCTTTCGGGGTCCGAGGTCAACGTCACCGAGCGGGAAGACGGAACCCTGACCTCCGATCGCCCCGAGACCGAGGAGAAGTTCCGGACACTGTTCAACGAGCAGGGGCTCAAGGCGTTCTATGCCGTCACCCTGAAGGACGACGAGGGAAAACTCGGCGTCCTGGCGTTCGAGTCCCGCGAACCGATCGTCTTCGACGCGGAAACACGCGACCTCCTGCAGATCCTGGTCAATCAGGCGACGGTGGCGGTTCGCAACGCCCAGCTGTACCAGCAGGTCCCTCTCGCGGGCTTCTGGAAGCCGCTCCTGGCCCGCCGCAGCCGCCTGATGGCGATCCCGCGGCGGCGCAGGCTCGCGTGGGCCGCGGGAGCGATCGCCCTCGCCGCCATCCTCTTCCTCGTCCCATGGCGGCTGCGGGTCGGCGGAGCGGCCCGCGTGCTGCCCGGCCGCCGCAGCGTGGTGACGGCGGGAGCGGAGGGCATCGTCGCCGCGGTGATGCACCGCGAGGGCGAGGTCGTCCCGAAGGGAGAAATCATCGCGACGGTGAACGACGAGAGCTACCGGTCCGCGCTCGCGGAGGCGCAGTCGGCCGAGGCCATCGCGGCGAGAGACGTCGCGACGCAGCAAGGCACCGGCAACGCCGCCGGACTTTTCGACGCTCAGTCCCGCGTCGACGAGCTCAAGGCCCGGATCGCCATGGAACAGGAGCGGTTCGACGCGACCCGGCTGCGGGCGCCCGCCGCCGGAGTCATCGTGACACCGCGCCTCGAGGAGCGAATCGGGCAGAACCTTCCCCGCGGCGCCGAGTTCTGCGTGATCGCGGACGTGGGCACGGTCACCGTCGAAATCGCCGTGCCGGAGGAGGACTCTTCCCTGTTGAAGGCGGGGCAGCGGGTGGACGTCAAGCTGAACCCTTATCCGACCCGCACCTTCCGGGGAGAGATCTCCCGCGTCGGCGCCCGGATCCGCGAAGAAGGGAAGGAACGCTTCGTGGTCGCCGAGCTGACCCTGCCGAACCCTGACGGTTCTCTGAAGACCGGGATGCTCGGTCGCGGGAAGATCAGCGCCGGAGACCGCAGGATCGCGACGTTGCTTCTGCGGAAGCCGTCGCGATGGCTCTACGCGAAGCTCTGGCCGCTGCTCCCGTGACCTCGCCGGGCGCACGGACACCGGCGGCCCCCCTCCTTTCGGCGACCGCCCCGGAGCGGGGCGCCGAGCTCCTCGCCGCGCGGCACGGGCAAGCGTCCGACCGACCCGCGCTCGCGAAACAGCTGGTCATTCGCCGCGTCGTCCGGATGAGCGAGGTCACGTGGGTGGTCAAGAACCCGGAGCGCGACGCGTACTACACGTTCAGCGACTCCGAATGGGGAATCATCGAGCTCTTCGACGGGACCCGCACGACCGAGGAGATCGCGGCGGAGTACAACCGGGTTTTCCCCAGGGCGAACATCGACACGGTGTTTGCGCTCGAGTACGAAGAGATGCTCCGCAACACCGAGCTTCTCGAGCGCTCCTCTGCCGAACGCAGCCTCCTCCTTTTGAGCCGATCGAGGACGGACCGCAAGCGCGCCGCCGACGCGAAGGCCGAAGGCTTCAACCCATTTTTCATGAAGTTCCACGTCTTCGACCCCAACCGGTTCCTGGAGCGCACGGTTCGCTACGTGCGGTGGCTCTGGACGCCGCCCGTCGTCGTGCTCTGGATCGTCGCCGTCGCCTGGACGATCGGGGTCTTCGTTCTTCACTGGGCGCCGATCTGGACCGGAACGTACGAGCTCTACGCGTTTCTGCACAAGCCGCTCATCGACGTGCTGCAGTTCTTCATCATCCTGTGCGTGATCGGCGGCATCCACGAATTCGGCCACGCGTTCGCGACGAAAGTTTATGGAGGAGAAGTCCACGACATCGGCCTGGCGCTCCTGTATTTCACCCCCGCGTTTTACTGCGACACGACCGACGCGATCATGTTTCAGAACAAGTGGCATCGCCTGTGGACGACCACGGCCGGGATCTACGTGGAGGGTTTCATCTGCGCGGGCGCGACGGCCATGTGGGTGGCGTCCTATCCCGATACCCTTCTCCACGAGCTCGCCTACAAGACGATGCTCTTCACAGGGGTCTCGACGATCTTCTTCAACATCAACCCGCTCATCAAGATCGACGGCTACTACGCGTTGACGAGCCTGGTCGAGATGCCGGAGCTTCGGGAGGAGTCGTTCCAGTACCTCGGCGCGCAGTTTCAGAGCCGGATCCTGAGACTCCCGGTCCCGCGCCCGGCGGTGTCCCGCCGAAAGCGGCGGATCTACTGGATCTACGGAACTCTCGCGCTCGCCTACACGACGGTGATCATGCGATTCATCGCCGGTCTCTTCTACAACTTCTATTCGAAGTATTTCCCCGGGGTCGCCGTCGTTCTTCTGCTCCTGACCCTCTATCGCGTCTTTCGCAAGCGGGTTCGTCTCGTCACCCGCACGGCGAGGCTCTTCTACCTCGACAAGAAGGAGTTCCTCATGTCCTCCCGAAGCCGCAGGCCTCTCGCGATCGCCGGAGCCATCCTGCTGCTCGTCCTTCTCGTGCCCTGGAGCCGGCGGACGATCTCCGCCGAAGCGGTGCTGCGGCCCGCCAGGGTGGTGCGCCTTCAGGCTCCCGAGGACGCCGTCGTGGCGGAAGTTCTGGCGCGAGAGGGCGACCGCGTGCCCGCGGGGCGCGAGCTCTTCCGGCTCACAAACATGGCGGCTCAGGCTCGTGTCTCTCATTTCGCGGAACAAACCGGCCGTCTCCGATTTGCCGCGAACGTCGCCCGCGAGAAAGGCGGCGCGAGCGCGGTCTACGAGGCGGAGCGCCGGTCGGACGCCTCGCAGGAAGGGCTGCGCGGCGCCCGCGCCACCGAAGAACGCCTCGACGTCCGTTCTCCGATCGCCGGAAGGGTTCTGACGCCGGATGTGCAGGACCTCGCGGCTCGGATGGTCGCGGCAGGGACCGTGCTCGCGGAGGTCGGAGACTGCACGCGTCTCATCGCCGAGCTCCCCGTTTCCGAGAGGCTGCTCGACTCTCTCGAGACGGGCGCGCGCGTGAAGGCGTTGTCCCCCCAGCGGCCGCTCGAGCCGGTCATCGGAAAGATCGTCAGCATCTCCGCGGCGACGGTCGATCAGCCCGTGACCGGGGCCGGACTCACAGAGCCACCGCTTCCCTCCGGCACTCCGGAGCGGTTCGTGGCGGTCGCGATGTTCGACAACGCGGACGGCCGTCTGCGTCCCGGGTCGGTCGTGCGGGCCCGGATCTACTCGCGACGGTCCTCCTATGCGAGCCGCGCCGTCGTTGTCCTGACGCGCTGGGTCCGCACGCTCGTCTGGTGAGGGTCGGGAAGCGGCCCTTTCCGCAATAAAAAAGCCCCGCTCGCGCGGGGCGTGAAAAGGAACGGGGCTGGTGTCTTAAACGGGGCCGTGTCTTACAGGTTCTCGGAATCCGCACGGGAGGTCTGCGCCCTCGAAGTCTGCGCGCGGGCGGTCTCCGCCCTGGACGTCTGAGCGCGGGCGGTCTCGGCCCTGGCCGTCTGAGCACGGGCGGTCTCGGCCCGAGCCGTCTGCGCGCGCGCGGTCTGGGAGCGCGCGGTCTCGGCGCGGGCAGTCTGTGACCGGGCCGTCTCGGCGCGAGCCGTCTGAGCGCGGGCAGTCTGGGAACGAGCGGTCTCGGCGCGAGCCGTCTGCGACCGAGCCGTCTCGGCGCGAGCCGTCTGTGCGCGGGCGGTCTGGGAACGAGCGGTCTCCGCGCGGGCCGTCTGGGACCGGGCGGTTTCGGCGCGAGCCGTCTGTGCGCGGGCCGTCTCCGAGCGAGCGGTCTGCGCGCGGGCGGTTTCCGCCCGGGCAGTCTGGGCGCGCGCGGTCTGGGCGCGAGCGGTCATCGTTTTCTTGGCGGGCGTCGCGGAATTGCCGCTGCTCAGGTTGCCGAGGCGGATCTCGTTCATCTCCCTGCCGGTCGCTGACTTGATCTTTGCCTTCTGAGCGTCTGTGAGCTTGATCCTGACTTCGTTTGCCATGGTGGCCTCCTCTTTCCCTCTCTGGTTCGCAAGGGCGGGGCCAGAACATAAGTCCCGTAAACCGTTGATAACGAACGTTATGTGACTTCGGCAGGAAGGCCCGGAGGGGCGAATTTGTCAACCTGGGATGAATTTTTCAACCTCGGAGATGGTTCAGAGCCCATGCTTGCGGCAGAGGTATTTGATCTGGTTCGCGTCGAGTCCGAGCTGCCTGGCCGCCTCCGCCTTCACGCCCCCCGCGCGCTCGATCGCGTCCGCGAGGAGCCGCCGTTCGTGGTCCCGGACCGCGTCTGAAAACCGGAGCGTCGGCCCGGCACCGGCCCTTGCCGGGTCGGACCGGAAGACGCGAGGCAGGTCATCTTCCTCGATCGCGTCGGACCCCGAAAAGAGAACCAGCATCTCGATCACGTGCTCGAGCTCCCGCACGTTCCCCTTCCACGGGTGACGCTGGAGCTTTTCGAGCGCGGAGGCGGAGAGCGTCTTCTGACCCCGGCCGTGTTTCGCGGAGAACCGCCCGAGAAAGTGCTCCGAGAGGAGCCGGAGGTCGCTGCCCCGATCGCGCAGCGGAGGGATGCGGATGGGGACCGTGTTGATCCTGTAGAAAAGGTCCTCGCGAAACGCGCCGGACGCCACCCGCGCCTCGAGGTCTTCGTTGGTCGCCGTGACGAGGCGGAAATCAACCGGCACGGTGCGGCGCCCGCCCACGCGCTCGAGCTCCCGCGTTTCGAGCACCCGGAGCAGCTTCGCCTGAACTGCGGGCGACAGCGTCCCGATTTCGTCCAAGAACAGCGTGCCGCCGTGCGCGAGCTCGAACCGGCCGGGCCGCGACGTGACGGCGCCCGTGAAGGCGCCCCGCTCGTATCCAAAGAGCTCAGACTCCGCGAGCGTGTCTGGAAAACCGGAGGCGTTAATCGCGACGAACGCCCGCGCCGCTCTCGGGCTTCGCTCGTGGATCGAGTGGGCGACGAGCTCCTTGCCGGTGCCGCTCTCGCCCTGGATCATGACGGTCGCGTCCGACGGCGCAACCTGCTCGATCTTGCGGAACAGCCGCTTCATTTCCGGGCTCTCGCCGATCAGGCGGTCGAATGACTTCTGGTCCCGAGCCTGCTCGCGCAGCTCCCGATTCTCGACGACCAGGCGGCGGCGCTCCAGAGCCCGCCTCAGGATCACTTTCACCTCCGCCGGATCGAGCGGCTTCCGGAAAAAGTCGAAGGCACCGAGCTCGATCGCGTGCAGAGCGGCGCTGCGATCCGCCTCTCCGGACATCACGACGACCGTCGCGTCCGGATTCCGGCGCCGCGCCTCCTGGAGCAGCGCGAACCCCTCCTCAACGCGACCGCTCGGCGGGAGCCGCAGGTCGAAGAGGAAGAGATCCGGCTCGGAATTGAAAAGCGCGCGTCCGGCGTCCGCATCCGACGCCGAAATCACGTCGAAGGACCCCTTGAGCGCCCAGGTGAGCTGGTCCAGCAGGATCGGGTCGTCCTCGACAACCAGCAGACGCCCGAGCGGACGGTTCGCGGCGCTCACGACGCGGGGGACGCGGCCGAAAACGAGAGACGCACGACCGTGCCCTCGCCGGGCTGGCTGCGCACGCGGATTTTTCCGCCGTGGTGCTTGACGATCTGCGACGCCGTGAAGACGCCGAGCCCCACACCGTCCGGCTTGGTGGTCTGGAAGGGCCGGAAAAGGCGGTCCGTCACGAACTCGCGCGACATACCCTCGCCGTTGTCGATGATCTCGAGGATCGCCCGTTCTCCGCCGCCCGAGCGCCCGGGAAAGCTCCGGATGAGCACCTTGCCCGCCGGCGCCGCCGCTTCGAGCGCGTTCTCGACCAGGCTCGCAAGCGCATCGCGGAGGAAGTACAGGTCCCCCCAGACGGGCGGTATCTCGGAAAGCGCGAGGGAAAGAACCGGAAGGCGCGACGATTCCCCCGGGGGCAGCCGGCCGCCGCGCCGGGTGGCGCCGCCCGCGATCTCGCGCAGGATCGCGTTCAAGTCGAGCTCGACCTTGATCAGAAGCTCGGTTTCCTCGCCGGACCAGCGCCGGACGATCCCGTCCAGCCGCCCGATGGTCGAGCTCAGGAGCTCCTCGATCGACTGCTTGAAGTCGGGATTGCCGTAGTGCTCGTCCAGGTTCGACCTCAGCATTTCCAGCCGGAAACCGAGGTTCCGGATGTCGTGGATGAGGACGCGGTCGAGCGCGGACCTCAACGGCGTCGCAGATCTTCTCGACCCGGACGTCACGGGCGGCGCGAAGCCGGCAGACGGACTTCGACGGCGACCCCCGGCCGGAACATCGCCGGCGCCGGATTGCGCCCCACCCGCACGATCACCTCGACCGTGGCGCTGCCGGCGTCGACCGTCGGGCTGATGTACTCGACGCGCGCGGAGGCGCGCACCGAGGGCGCATTGGCAGCCACGACCTCGACTGAGTCGCCCCGCTTCAGGCCCGCAAGGTCCCTGTCGGGCACGTAGATCCGCGCGAGCAGCGGTTCGAGGGCTGTCACTTTAAAGAGCGGCTGGTTCTGGATGTCGACCACCTTCTGCCCGACGCGCGCCAGCTTGTCCGTCACGACGCCTTTGAACGGGGCGCGGATCACCGTGTAGTCCCGCAGCGTCCTGGCCTTGTCAAAAGCGGCGGACGCCACCGCGTGCCGCGCCCGCGCCGTGTCCAGGTCCGCGACGGACCCGAGGTTCAACCCGGAGAGAGTCTTCTGCCGCTCGAACTCGGCCCGGCGAAGCTCCATGTCCTCCTTCGCCTGCCGGACCTCGCTCACCGCCTCCCGCTGGTCGAGTGTCGCGAGCGGCTGGCCTTTGACGACCGGGCTCCCGCGGTCGACCGAGATCGTCTCGATGATCCCGGTGATCCGGGACGACACCATGACCTCCTGGTCGACCATGAGGTGCGAGGAATAGGAGGGGCCGCCCGCGGCACCGGCGGTCGAGCCCGCCGGAGAGATGGCCGCGAGGAGGGCGAGCGCGAAAAAAACTGGGGTCATCAATGCCGGTGAACTCGGATGCTATCGCACCCGGGACCGGTGGACGGGATGCTATCGCACCCGGGCGGTCGGATCTACCGCGCGTCGCGCGGGCATCGAGCCAGGCGGGGCTACCGCGAAGCGAGTACCTCGACGGCGGACTGGAACATCTTCAGGCCCGTGTCGTTGCCGAGGAGCGCCTCCGCGCAGCGGTCAGGGTGCGGCATCAGGCCGAGGACGTTGCGTTCCCGGTTGCAGATGCCGGCGATCCCGCGATCCGCGCCATTCGGATTCGCGGCATCGCTGATCCCGCCCAGCTCGTCGCTGTACCGGAAGATCACCCGGCCTTCCCGCTCGAGCTCGTCGAGCACGGAGGGCGGCGCGGTGTAATTCCCTTCCATGTGCCCGATCGGCATCCGGACGACGGACCCCTCCTCGTACAGCCGCGTAAACGGGGTGTCGCGGCTCTCGACGCGCATGTGCACGTCACGGCAGACATAGCGAAGGCCGCGGTTCACGCGCATGGCCCCCGGCAGAAGCCCGGCTTCGAGAAGCACCTGGAAGCCGTTGCAGATCCCGAGGACCGGCCCCCCCGCCTTCGCGAAACGGCCGACGCTCTCCATCACGGGAGAGAACCGGGCGAGCGCGCCGGCGCGCAGGTAATCACCGTACGCGAACCCGCCCGGGATGATCACCACGTCCGC